>NZ_JAIWYM010000017.1:0-117355 GCF_020515595.1 Pseudomonas sp. MWU16-30323 | reverse complement strand
TTCGAAGGCGTAATCCTAGGAAAGCTTGATCTGGCGCTTCAATAGCAAGGAGGAAATCGGGAGTGGTCTTACCGGGTAGATGCGGGAGTCTGTCGGACGTTTCGGTAAGCGTTAAAGGGGAGGGATCAATTTGGTTGAAAATGGATCCATCCCTTTTGATTCATCATGTCGGGCGGTGCGTTCTTTCATAAGACTCTGGAAGGCCAGAGGGCAATTTGACTTCCGTTTACCCGATGGCTACGCCTGAACCCTGAGCGCCCGGATGATAAACGCATGCAGGCTATTCACCGCTTTGGAGCTGCGAGAGGCCCGGCTGCGCAAAATCGAAACGTCCATGGGTTCAATGGCTGCCAAACCGTGCTCCTCACCCAAGACCTGCAGCGATGGCTGCACGGTGCACTGGGTGATCGCGGCAATCGCGAGCCCGCCCTCGACGGCGGCCACCTGGCCGGCAAGGCTGGAGCTGTTGTAGACCACCTTGAATTCGCGGCCCTGTTGGGTCAGTGAGTTCACCGCATACCGCCGCGCCAGGCTTGCGCTTTCGTAGACGGCGATGGGGAGCGGGTCGCGTCGCCACAGTTCGAATTGGGGTGAGCCGACCCAGACCATGGGTTCCTTGAACAGAAAGGTGCCGCTTTGGGGCGAGTCTCTGGATACCAGCGCCAGGTCAAGGTCGCCGCTGCGCAATTGTGGGATCAGGGTGGTCGACTGTTCACAGGTCAGTTCGATTTCCACCCCGGCGTAGCGCGGCGAATAACGCTTGAGCAGCGGCGTGAGGTACCTGGCCGCGTAGTCTTCCGCAACGCCAAGACGGATGCGCCCGGTCAGCTCTTCGCCGTGGAACGCCGCCTGGGTTTCAGCGTGCAGGGCGAGCATGCGGCGGGCGTAGCCCAGCAGTGTCTGGCCGTCGGCGGTCAGTTGCAGGTGCCGGGGGCCTCGACTCAACAATTGCCGTCCTAGGGCGGCCTCGAGTTTTTTCATCTGCATGCTGACGGCGGACTGCGAGCGGTTGACCTCATGGGCGGCGCCCGACAACGAGCCGGCATCCACCACGGCCACAAAGCATTTGAGCCAATCGAGTTGCAAGTCACTGGCCGGCATTGCGCTTACCTCTATTCGTTAATCGAATGGCTGTGACGTGAATTATGCGCTTTTCATGACCGTTTGTTCACCCGCAAGATTCTGGCCTGGATCACACCTACTGGATCGGATCATGCCCTTTGATACCTGGCTGCTTTACCTGGCTACCTGCTTCGGCATCGCGGTGGTGCCGGGGCCCAATGCGTTGTTGGCGCTGACCCATGGCGCGCTTCACGGCAATCGGAAGACGCTGTTCACCATCACCGGTGGCGTGCTCGGTTTTGCCATCGTGCTGTCGCTTTGCGCATTGGGGTTGGGGGCGCTGATCCAGGCGTCGGCCAGTTGGTTTTTTGCGTTGAAGGTGGCCGGCGGGCTGTATCTGATTTGGCTGGGCTTCGGGCTGTGGCGGGCGGCACCGGTCAGCCTTGAGGCGACCGGCGCGACCAGCTCGCGGAGTTGGTCGCTGTTCCGTCAGGGGCTGGTATCGGCGATTTCAAACCCCAAGGCCTTGCTGCTGTTTACGGCGTTTATTCCACCTTTCCTGGATTCCCACCGGAGCATCATCGCGCAGACGATCACCATCGCGCTGACCTACGCCGTGGTGGAGTTCATCGTTGAATACCTGGTGGCGAGCGCTGCGCACCGGGTCCGGCCTTGGCTGGCTCGAACCGGGCGTCGGTTCAATAAAGTCTGTGGCGGGTTTTTCGTACTGTTCGGGTTGGCCCTGCCTATCCATGCCTGAGGGCACATGCCCACCTCATCAAGGGTGCTCGATCACCATCACCGCGGTGGTATCCGCTTCAAGCGCTTCAAACACATGGGGTGCATTCGCCAGGTAGCTGATGTAGTCGCCAGCGTATAGCCGCACGGGCTCATTGGCCGGGCCGATATTCGCGCTGCCGCTGCACAGCACCACGTGCTCGACGGTGCCGGCCGGGTGCGGCTGTGACAGGCGCACCTCACCGGGCTGCACCTTGAGCCGGTAGATGTCGCGTCGCACACCGGCCGGGCAATCGGCAAGCAGTGTCGCCGCGTAGTTGGCGGTTTCGGCATAGGTGGTCATGCCTTCGTTGGCACGAATCACCCGCAGGTTCTGCTGGGGCTGTTCGAAGAACCGGGTGACTTGCAACCCCATCGCCATGGCCAGCGACCACAACGTTTCGATGCTGGGATTGCCAATGCCGGATTCCAGCTGGGACAAGGTCGACTTCGCCACGCTCGCGCGTTTCGCCAATTCGGTCAACGAGAGCCCGGCAGCCAGGCGTTCGCGCTTGATAGACAGCGCCAGCAGATCAATTCGACTCGGATTGTTGCTGAACAGATTGTTCGTTATGTCGTTCATTTGTTTTATAGATCATCCTAAAATGGGTTGACGCTCTGTTACACCTTGTTCAGTATAGTGGTCATTAGTTCATTATAAAGTTCGTATTGCCGAACCCTGGCCAGCAAACAGGTGGCTTAGGTTACGGCAATGCCTGCCGCAAGGAAGCAGTGTGTGATGAAGTCGCAAGCCCGTGGAACGCTCGAAATGATTTCGGCCATGGTGATCTCCGGCACGGTGGGCTGGTTTGTCATCATGTCGGGCCAGAGTCCCGAGGCCGTCGTGTTCTGGCGCTGCCTGTTTGGCGCCATGGCGATGCTGGTGGCGTGCCTGGCGCTCGGCGTGCTGCGGCGTTCCCGGATCACTGCGCGGCAATTCATCCTGGTGTGCCTGGGCGGGGTGGCGTTGATCCTCAACTGGGTGTTGCTGTTCAGCGCTTACCGTTATTCCTCCATCGCCATCGCGACGGTGGTCTACCACATTCAGCCTTTCATGCTGGTGGGCCTGGGTGTGCTGTTCTTTGCCGAACGCCTGAATGCCGCCAAGGTTGGCTGGCTGCTGGTGGCCTTCGCCGGCCTGATGCTGATCGTGTCCGCCAAGGGCAGCGGCCAGGCCACCGGCTCCGATTACCTGCTGGGTGTTTGCCTGGCCCTGGCTTCGGCCTTCTTCTACGCCGTGGCCGCGGCGATCACCAAGCGACTCAAGGATTTGCCCGCGCATCTGATCGTGCTGATCCAGATGGTGGTGGGCGTCCTGGTGCTGGCGCCGTTCGTGGATTTCTCCACGGTGGGCGCGATCGATGGGGCCTGGACGTACCTGATCATCATTGGCGTGGTTCACACGGGCCTCATGTCGACCCTGCTGTACAGCGCCATTCAAAAAATTCCCACGGCGTTGGTGGGGGCGCTGTCGTTCATCTATCCGATCGTTGCCATCGTGGTCGATTGGGTGGCCTTCGCCCATCCACTCGGCGTGCTGCAGGTGGTGGGCGCGGCCGCCATCCTGCTGGCGGCGGCCGGCATGAACTTCGGCTGGTCGCTGGGCAAGGCGAGGTGCCAGGAAGTGACTTAGGGCCTGGCGCGACATCGCAGGCCGTCTGAACCATCGTTGAATCAAGGGAGTTGATCGTGACTGTGATCCTGTGTGGCCTGGGAGGCTGTCTTCCGCCTCAGATAATTGACAATCAGCAGATTTCCGACGGGCTTGATACCACACCCGAGTGGATCGAATCGCGCACCGGCATCCGTGAACGAAGGATGGTCAGTGACGGTTTGAGCGTACGCGACCTGGCGATCAAGGCCGGTGCCCGGGCGCTCGCTTCGGCGGGTGGGCGGGCGGTTCAGGCGGTGGTGGTCGCGACCACTTCCCCGGACCGCATCTGCCCGGCGGTGGCGCCGGAAGTGGCGTCGGCACTGGGCCTGGGTGATATCGCCGCCTATGACATGACCTCCGCCTGCAGCGGTTTCGTCTACGGGCTGGCGACCGCTTCCGGGCTGATCGCCGCGGGCATTGCCGACAGTGTCTTGTTGATCGGCGCGGAAGCGTTCACCACCTTCGTCAACCCGGAGGACCGCGCCACCCGGCCAATCTTCGGTGACGGTGCCGGGGCGGTGGTGCTGCGCCGTGGCGAGCCGGACGAGGACGGCGCATTGGGTTGCTTCGACCTGGGCAGTGATGGCGCGCGTTCGGACTTGCTGGCGATTCCGGCGGGCGGCTCGCGCCAGCGTTCGGCCAGCGACGGGCTGGGCCATGGCACGGTAGCGCCGAGCGAGTTCTACCTGCACATGGACGGTCGCGCGGTCTACGAACAAGCCGTCGCCCGCATGTCTACCTCGGCCCAAAGCGTGCTGGACCGTACGCAATGGTCGATGGACCAGGTGGACTGGTTCGTCGGTCACCAGGCCAATGTGCGCATCCTGCAATCCGTGGCCTTCGAGCTGGGCCTGCCTGCCGAAAAGGTCGCGGCGAATATCCAGCGCCTGGGCAACACCCTGACCGCCTCCATTCCGCTGCTGCTCAATGACCTCGCCCTGAGCGGCGACCTGCAGGCCGGCCAGCGGGTCCTGGTGAGTGCATTCGGTGCGGGGCTTTCGTGGGGTTCTACCGTGTTGCGCTGGCCGCAACTGACCACCCGCAACAGTGAGTGGCAAGACTGATTCAGTTTTTTCCCAACCTACAGTTCCACACAACAGGAGTCATGTGATGACCGTAAGTAACGAAGCAATCGCCCAAGCCATTTCCGCGCGTTTCAACATCGAAGAAAGCCGTATCGTTCCCGAGGCCTCCCTCGAAGACCTGGGTTTCGACTCGCTGTCGCAGGTCGACCTGGCCCAGTTGCTGAGAAAGAAACTCGGCGTGCAAATCAGTGATGCACAGCTCTCGGACGTCGCCACGGTCGGTGACGTTCTGGCGCTGGCCAACGGTAAGGCGTGATGGGCGTCGAGGCTGTGGTGGTGACCGGCATCGGCCTGGTCACGCCGGCCGGCATTGGCATCGAGGCGAACTGGCGGCGGGTGTTGGCAGGTGAAGCCACCGCCGCGCCAGACAAGACCCTCGAAGCGTTGCCGGTGGGGATCTCTTGCCGAGTACCGAGTTTCGACAGCGCCCTGCTGGGGGTGAAAAGCCCCTGGCAATGGGACCGTTACGCGCAGTTCGCGCTACTGGCGGCGCGCCAGGCCCTGGAGGATGCAGGGCTCGAAGCGGGCAACTGGAAAGACGAGAGTCGCGTGGCCGTCATCATCGGTTCGGGTGCAGGAGGCACCGCCACCCTGGAGCAACAGCACGCCGTGCTGTTGGCTGAAGGTGCCGATGATATTTCCTCCCTGACCCTGCCCATGGGCCTGCTGAATATGGCTGCCGGCCAAGTGGCCATAGAGTTGGGCGCACGCGGCCCGTGCCTGGCGCCGTGTTCGGCCTGTGCTTCCGGCGCTTCGGCGCTGGGCATGGCCAAGGACCTGATCAACCGTGGGGTTTGCGACATTGTAGTGGCCGGCGGTGCAGAAGCCCCGATCACTGCGCTGTATGTCGCGGCGTTTGCGAAGATGCGGGCGTTGTCGCGCAACACCGACGCGGGCGGCGCATCGCGCCCGTTCGATGTGGCGCGGGACGGCTTCGTCATCGGCGAAGGCGCGGGGATATTCGTGCTCGAGTCCGAGGCGCATGCCAAGGCCCGTGGTGCGCGGAGCAGGGGGCGCCTGCTCGGCTACGGTGCTTCCGCCGACGCTCACCACGTGACGACGCCTCACCCTCAAGGGCTCGGTGCGCGGTTGGCGATGCAAGGTGCGCTGCGTGATGCGGGCATCGAGGCAGGCGCTGTGGATTACGTCAACGCCCACGGCACCTCGACGCCGGGTAACGACGTGACCGAGTCGAAGGCCATCGCCGAGCTGTTCGGGCCGCAGATTCTGGTCAGTTCGACCAAGGGCGTTACCGGGCATCTGCTGGGCGCTGCCGGTGCCATCGAGGCGGCTTACACCTTGCTCGCCCTTGAGCACGGGCAAGTACCGCCGACGGCAAACTTGCGCAACCCCGACCCGCTGATCGCGGTTGACCTGGTCCAGGGCGAGGCCCGCACCCAACCGATCAAGGTGGCGCTTTCCAATTCGTTCGGATTTGGCGGCCAGAATGTCTCACTGGTGTTCGCCGCCTGAGACGCTGCCGCTCACTGCACAGGACATGTCATGACTGATTCAAGCATCCCGGGCGCTGACGCCCTGAAAGCGCGCGATGAGCTGCGCGACGTGCTGTTCGCTGGCACGTTTGAAAGCCATCACCAGAGTATCCGCGAGGTACTGCTCGACCCGATCTTCGACCCGCAGTCGGGCCTGAACATGGAGCAGGCCGGGCGGCTGGCCTATGCCCGCAGCCGTCATGTGCATGGGGCGCTGGAACGCCCGCTGGAGATTCTCGCCAACCCGCGCCGGCTGTTTGCCCTGGCCGAATGGCCGAGCCTGCTGGACGTCGCCAGCTTCTCGTTGCTGATGGTCCACTACAACCTGTGCCTGGGCACGGTGTTCGACCATGCCCGGGACCGTTCCGACATTGCCGACCTCACCGAGGCACTGGACGGCCTGACCTCGTTCGGGCCCTACATGGCCACCGAACTGGGCTTTGGCAACAACGTCGCGGCGTTGCAGACCGAGGCCGTGTACGACCGGCAGAGCCAGACCTTCACGCTCAATACGCCGAGTGTGAGTGCGCAGAAGTACATGTCTTACAGCGGGTTTGGTGACATTCCGAAAGTCGCCACGGTGATGGCGCGGCTGAAGATCGAGGGCAAGGACTACGGCGTTTTCCCTTTCCTGGTCCGGCTGTCGACCGAAGCCGGCCTGTGCCCGGGTATCCGCGCCGCGCTGTGCCCGGAGAAACCGGTGCAAGGGCTGGATAACGGCCTGACCTGGTTCGACAACGTGCGGGTGCCACGCAGCAGCTTGTTGCACGGCGACATGGGGCACTTCGCGCAAGACGGCCACTTTGTGGTCGGCGCGGGCAATGCGCGGTCGCGTTTCCTGCGGGCTATGTCGCGTATCGTCCCGGGCCGCCTGTGTGTGGCCAGTGCCGCGCAGGGTGCAAGCCGTGCCAGCTTGTACATCGCCTTGCGCTACGGCCAGCAGCGGCTGACCAACGCGCCGGGCACCAATGACATGCCGGTCATCGAGTACCGTAGCTACCAGGTGCCGCTGTTCTCCGCGCTGGCCAGTACCTACGCGATGACCCTGCTGCTCAACGAGGCCAAGGCTCGTTTCCTGGCCAACACGGCTGAGCCGGCGGCCGATGTCGTCAGCCTGATCAATATCACCAAGGCACTCGCGACCTGGGATGCCAGCGCCGTGATTGCCGAGTGCCGCGAGCGCTGCGGTGCCCAGGGTATTTTCAGCGCCAACCGCATCGCCGATTACGGTTCGCTGCTGCAAGGCCTGGTGACCGCTGAAGGTGACAACCTGGTGCTGCTCGCAACGGTGGCTGGCCAGTTGTTGGCTCAGGTCTGGCAAGGGCCGGAACCACAGCGCCCTGTGCGTGCACGGCGCCTGGCGGAGCCGGAGTGGTTGATCGCGGCGATTGCCTTGCGCGAGTACCAACTGTGGCTGACGATTCGCGAGGAGATGAACACCGACGAGCGCGGCTATTTCGAGGTGTGGAATGACGCCATGAATCCGGGCCTGGAACTCGCGCGCCTGCGGGGTGAGCGTCTTGCCCTGGAACAACTCTGGAGTGCCTCGCTGCATGCACAACAGGACGAGGCCAAGGCGGCGCTCAATTGCCTGGCATCGCTCTACGGGCTCAACCTGCTGCGCCGCGATGCGGCCTGGTACCTGGCACATGAGCTGATCGATGCCGGCCAGGCCCTGTCGTTGCCGGGCCGGATCGACCAGCAGTGCGTGGCCCTGCGCCCGCATGTGTCGATGCTGATCGACGGCTTCGGCCTGTCGCCTGAACTGCTGCGTGCGCCAATCGCACAGGACGACTACATCCAGGCCTTCTGCAAACAGGTGAATGCCAATGTCGACTGATACCGCCAGCGCGCTCGCTGCGCGCCCAGCCACTGCGGAGAGCCCCATGTCCGTGCACGTTTATCAATGCCCCGTCCGCTGGTCTGACATGGACGTTTATGGGGTGGTCAACAATGTCTCATTCCTGCGCCTGCTGGAGGAGGCGCGGGTCGACTTCATCTGGCGCCTGGGGGCCGAGCAGGGTGACGCGTTCTTCAGTGGCGGCTCGGTGGTGGTCAGGCATGCGATCGAGTACAAGCGCCCGCTGGTGCACCGTCACGAACCTGTGGCGATTCATATGTGGGTGTCGGAGGTCCGCGCGGCGGCGGTGACCATCGAGTATGAAGTGCGCGATGGTGAGACCTTGTGCGCACTGGCATCGACCACCATGGCGCCGTTCAATTACGAAGGGCGTTACCCCCGCACCATGAGTGACGAGGAGAGCGCGTTTTTCGAGCGCTTTCTCAACCCGCGCAAGGCCGTGTCATGCGCCTGCTGAGGGTCGGTGCAGCGGGGCGCGAGCGCCCCTGCGCCGTCGCGGTTGATGGCTCGGTGCGTGACTTGAGTGCCTGGGTCGATGACTGGGCCGGGGCGTCCCTGGCGATTCCGGTGGTCGCGGAACTGGCTCGGCGTTTCACCCAGGGCTGGGCGTCGCTGCCCCTGGTGCACACCGAGCATGAACGCATCGGCCCGGCGCTGCGCCCGGGGCAGATCCTGTCGATCGGCCTGAACTATCACCGGCATGCCCGTGAGGCGGGCATGCCGGTGCCGGACGAGCCCATCGTGTCGAGCAAGTCTGTGCACGCGCTGGGCGGCCCCTTCGATGAACTGGTGCTGCCCCTGGACGGCGACAAGACCGACTGGGAGGTGGAACTGGGTGTGGTGATTGGGCGTCGGGTCCAGTATCTGCCCACGCCGGCCGACGCTGCAGCCTGCATCCTCGGTTATTGCACCGCCAATGATTTGTCCGAGCGCGGTTGGTTGCTGGAGCGGGGCGGGCAATGGATCAAGGGCAAGTCATTCGATGGCTTTGCGCCGTTGGGCCCTTACCTGGTGACGGCCGAAGAGGTGCCGTCGCCCCAGGCGCTGGAGTTGATCTGCCGGGTCAATGGCGAGGTCATGCAGCACGACAACAGCCAGGACATGATCTTCGACGTGCACCACCTGGTTCACTACCTCAGCCGCTTCATGACCCTGCACCCTGGCGACGTGATCCTCACCGGCAGCCCGGGTGGCATGGCCCTGGGGCGCCCGGACCAGCCGTTTCTGCGGGAGGGCGATGTGGTGGAGGCCGAAGTGGTTGGCCTGGGTGCCCAGCGCCAGGTATGCCGCAGGTTCGATGGACGCTGACACGCTAATAAGGAAATGACATGACAGTTCCCGCCCAGGCTTTTTTCCGCAGCGCGTTGCGCGAGGCGCCGGCCGAGTTGATCGAGGCCCTTGCCGCACGCTTCGCCGCACGCTTTTCCACCGCCACTGCTGTGCGCGAGCAGCACGGCCGTGACGAGTCGGCCTATGTCGACGCACCGTTGCCCCAGGCCGTGGTGTTCGCCCAGGGTACCGACGACATCGTTGACACGGTGCGCCTGGTCGCCGCCCACCGCGTACCCTTGATTGCCTACGGTGCCGGCTCGTCGGTCGAGGGCCACCTACTGGCGGTGCAAGGCGGTATCAGTCTTGACCTGAGTCAGATGAACCAGATTCTGGCGATCCATGCCGAAGACATGACCGTCACTGTGCAGCCGGGGGTTACCCGTCGCCAACTCGAAGAAGCCTTGAAGGGCACCGGGCTGTTCTTCCCCATCGACCCGGGCGCCGACGCCTCCATCGGTGGCATGTGCGCCACCAGCGCCAGCGGTACCAATGCGGTGCGTTACGGCACGATGAAAGAAAACGTGCTGGCGCTGCAGGTGGTAACCGCGCGCGGCGAGGTGATCCGCACCGGTACTCGGGCGAAGAAAAGCAGTGCCGGCTACGACCTCACTCACCTGATGGTCGGCAGCGAAGGCACCCTGGGCGTCATCAGTGAAATCACCTTGCGCCTGCACCCGGTGCCGGAGTCGATCTGTGCCGCGGTGTGCTCGTTCGACAGCATCGACCAGGCGGTGAACGTGGCGATCCAGGTGATCCAGTCCGGGATCGCCGTGGCGCGCATCGAATTGATCGACGCCAACACCGTGCGCATGGTCAATGTGCACAGCAAGCTGGAGTTGCCCCAGGCGCCGATGTTGCTCATGGAGTTTCATGGCAGTGAGCTGGGCGTGCGTGAGCAGGCCCAGGCTGTGGAGGCGATCGCCAGTGACTGGGGCGGCCAGGCGTTTCAGTGGGCCACCAGCGTGGAGGACCGGCGGCGGCTCTGGACGGCGCGGCACCATGCCTATTTTGCGGCGATTCAGTCGCGCCCCGGTTGCCGGGCGATCAGCACCGACACCTGCGTGCCGATCAGCCGCCTCGCCGAGTGCCTGCTGGAGTCCATTGCCGAAGTCGATGCGACCGGCATGCCGTATTTCCTGGTGGGGCATGTGGGCGACGGGAATTTCCACTTCGGCTACCTGGTCGACCCTGAAGACCCCGAGCAATGGGCGTTGGCCGAGTCCCTGAACGATCGCCTGGTGGCCCGCGCCATCCGCCTCGCCGGCACCTGCACCGGCGAGCATGGTGTTGGCCTGCACAAGCAGGGGTACCTGCTCGACCAGGCGGGTGAGGGCGCCGTGGAGATGATGCGCGCGATCAAGCGCACGCTGGACCCGGACAATATTCTCAACCCCGGAAAGATCTTTTCCTTCGATAAACCTGCCAGGGAGGCACGCCCATGAACACTGCATCTAACGCACCCGGCGCCAATATGCGCACGGTATTGGTCACCGGAGGCTCTCGCGGGCTTGGCGCGGCGGTGGTCGCAGACCTCGCGGCGCGGGGCCTGAACGTGTGTTTCACGTACCTCAATAGCGACGAGCAGGCGCAACAGTTGGCGGCGTCGCTGGGAGCGGACAAGGTGTTGCCGGTGCGCGCCGACGGGCGTGACGCGAGTGCCATTGCGCAGGCGGTCAAGCAGTGTATCGCGCATTTTGGTGGTCTCGACGGATTGGTCAATAACGCCGGTATTACCCGCGACCGCGGTGCACTGGCGATGAGCGCCGAGCATTGGCACGACGTGATCGGCGGCAACCTCGACAGTGCGTTCTACGCCTGCAAGGCGGTATTGCCGCTGTTCGTCGAGCAGGGCCATGGTGTGGTGGTGAACATGGCCTCGATTTCCGGGCTGGTCGGCGTCGCGGGCCAGGCCAACTATTGTGCGAGCAAGGCCGGGCTGATCGGCATGACACGCTCGATGGCGGTCGAGTTCGGCGCGCGTGGCGTGCGGATCAATGCCGTGGCGCCGGGCTTTATCGACACTGACATGACCCGCAAGCTCAACGAGCGGCGCGTAGCCGAGATGGAAAACCGCATCCCCATGCGTCGCTTCGGCACCCCTCAGGAGGTGGCCAAGGTGGTGGCGTTCATGCTCTCGGATGAAGCCGCCTACATCACCGGTCAGGTCATGGTCGTGGACGGTGGCCTGGTGACCTGAGCGGTCTGGCGGCCACGGTACTTTGCCTTTTCGGAGCAGATCGACATGACAAGGGAGGCCAGGCTCGGGGGCGTGCGCCAGGTGGCTGCGCTGTTGCGCTGGAACGCCATGGTCATGGTGGTCCAGGCCAACTGCGGGCAGGCCCCGTGACCGGGGCCGTGTTCCACTTCTATTATTATTCGCTGTGGGTGCTCTGGCGGGCGCTGTCCTATGACCTTGAAGGATGGCGCAGCCTGCTGGTGGCGACGCATCTGGTTCAACAACATTGCCTGGGGCTATTTTGCGGGCCGCTATGATTCCTTTTTGCCATCCATCATGATCGGGCTATGATCGGCAAATCCGAACCAGACGCTTCACAGACCTATGGCCGTTGACCTGCAAGCCCTCTATCCCAAACTGATCCACTTGATGCTGGATACCGTGTTCGTGGTCGACAGTGAAAACCAGATAGTTTTTGTGAGTGATGCCTGCGAAGCGCTGCTCGGTTACCGCGCCGACGAACTGACCGGCACCCTGATCACCGACTATATGCACCCCGAAGACCTGGCACGCACCCGCGCTTCCATTGTCCGGGTCATGAATGGCAAACCTCACGTCGACTTCCGCAACCGTTATATCCGCAAGGATGGCAGCGTGGTGCAGATTTTGTGGGCGGCTTTCTGGTCTGAAGAGGTGGGCGCGCGGATTGGTGTCGCGCGGGACATCACGGCCCTGACACAAGCCGAAGAAGAGCTACGTTTCCTTGCCCATCATGACCCGCTGACGGCCCTCACCAATCGATCGCTGTTCAATGATCGACTGGACACGGCCCTGCAAGCGGCCCTGCGACACAACAGCAAGCTGGCGCTGCTGTTTCTGGACGTCAATGACTTCAAGTGCATCAACGATGTGCATGGCCATGCCATGGGCGACCGCGTGCTCTGCGTGATTGCACGGCGGCTGGAAGGCTGTGTGCGTGGCAGCGACCTGGTGGCCCGAATGGGCGGCGATGAGTTTACGGTGCTGCTGACGGACATCCAGTCGGAAGACGCCGTTTCCGCAAAAGTCGCGCAGATACTCGCCGTCATGGCCGAGCCGCTGAGCGCTGAGTTTGGCGCGGTGAAAATGCCGTCCTGCAGTATTGGCGTGGCGTTTTATCCCGCGGACGGGAAAGACGCCGACACGCTGCTCAGCCATGCGGACGGCGAGATGTACCGGGTAAAAAGAAATCGGTTTGCAGGTGAGTGACCTGAGTCAGGCCTCTACTGATGAAACCTTCGCCCCAGCGCATCCAGCCGCACTGCAATCGGCGGCAAGCGCTCACTGCTCCTGGCCAGCGTCTCCACATCCTGGGCCGTGTTCTGCGCAATGCTCTGCACTGATTGCAGCCGTCCCACAATCTCTCCATTCGCCGTGGATTGCTCACGGGTGGTCGACACAATCCGCCCATTGAGCTGATCAATCTGCGAAATATCATTGCCCACCGCCCGCAGCATCTCCACCGCCAGCTGGCTGTCTTCCACGCAGCGCTCCACCCCTTGGCGGCTATCGTGCATGGCTTCAACCGCTTGCCGGCTGCCGTGTTGCAAGCCTTCAATAATGGTCTTGATCTCCTGGGTCGACACCGCCGTGCGCTGCGCCAGGCTGCGTACCTCATCGGCCACCACGGCAAACCCGCGTCCCTGCTCACCGGCGCGGGCGGCTTCGATGGCGGCGTTGAGGGCCAGCAGGTTGGTCTGGTTGGCGATGCTGTTGATGACTTCCAGCACCGAGCCGATCTGTTCAGCTTGCACGGCCAGCCCTTCGACCGTCTCGTTGGTGTCGTGGAGGCGGGTGGCGAGCTGGGTGATTTCCTGTTGGGCACGACCGACGCTTTCCTGGCCACGGATGATTTGCTGGCTGGCTTGACCCGCGTGGTCGACGGCCTGTTCGACGTGTACCGCGATGTGGCCCATGGCGTCTTCCATGCGCTGCATGGAATCGGTCATTTGCGCGATTTCCGCCAGTTGATGGCGCGCACCTTTTTCCAGGGTGTCGCTGGCGTGGCCCAGTTCCTGGCCGAGTTGGCCGAGGCCGTGGGAGTCGCGGGCGACGCCGTCGATCAGGCTGGTGAGCTGGGTCAGAAAGTGGTCGAAGCGCGTAGCGAGTGAAACGTGGACTTTTTCCGGGTTGCCCTTGGTGGCCTCACCGCTGAACCGGGTGGTGACGGCGAGCATCTTTTCGAGCATTTCCTGGCTTTCTAACGCTTCTTTTTGGCTGTGAACGGCGAGATAGAGCAGGGCGACCGTCTCCATCACCACGTAGAACGCGTGGACGAAAATCATGCTCCAGCCGCCGTGATGCTCCATCACAAACACCGGGAAGCCCTGGTGCTGCAAGGCATGGAACACCACGTGGTGCACCGCGATGGTGGCGGCGGCCACCAGGATGGGCAGCCAGTCGCGGTAGAAGGTCAGCACCGCCAGCAGTGCGAAGATACCGAAGTGCGATTCGATGACGCCCTCAGCCTGGTTGATGTGCAATGCCGCCATGATCATCAGGCCAACGCCAAGCGCACAGCGCATCAGGCGAGTGCCGCCGATGACGCGATAGGCCAGGGTCAGCACCACGCTGGTGCCTCCCCCGACGATGAGCGCTTGCAGCAGCGTGTCGTGCCAGAACGCCAGGCCCAGGGAAAACAGGGCCATCAGCCAGAGCAGGGCAAGCATGATGCGGTCGGCTTTGCGGTAGTGCTCGATGAAACGGGCTTGCGCGGGCATTCACTCGTACTCCATGTGGTCTGGCCAGGATCAGGCAAGCATGCGACGTGCCACACGCGCATGCGGGGGAGCGAATCAGTTGTAAGGGAGCTCGGATTGATTGATGCCAGGAGGTTATCGGCATGGGTGGGAGGGGCTTTAGAGGGGATAACGGTCAACAGTTAGCCGATATCGACGTTCATGGATATGTCCCAGGTGCCGGCACCGTTTTTAGCCAGGCCGATCATCATCAGGCCTAGCCACTCGAGCGTCTGGGCCATGCACAGGTCGCCGACATCCAGCGGACGCAGCCCGAGACTCTCGAGCAAGGTCGAGACGCGCGCCTTGGCGTCTGCATCGTCCGCCGCGATGAACGCATCGAGGCGTTTATCCTTGGCCAGTATGTGGCCGAAGAGGGTATTGAACGCCTTGACGACCTGCGCGCTGGCCGGGGCAAGCTTGGCGATCTCCTGCGCGCCGGAACTGCCGTGGGGAGTAACGAGGCCAGTCAGATCGGGAGCGACCGGGTTGGTGATGTCGATGATCACCTTGCCATCGAGCGCTTTCCCGAAGTCGGCCAGGACCGCCACCGCATGGGTGTAGGGTACGGCGAGAATCACGATGTCGCCCGCCGGAATGGCGCCGTAAGTCCCCGTGATCGCGCCGCAAGCGAGCTTGTCGGCAAGCGCCCGTGCCTTGGCGGGATCGCGGCTGACCACCTCGACGGTGTGTCCGGCCTTGGCGATACGGCCGGCGATCGCCGTGGCCATGCCTCCCGAACCGATGATGCTGATCGTGCTCATGGGCGGCCTCCGGCCGGGAAGTAATGGCCGCTATCCAGATCGGCGAAGAGTCCGGGCTGGGTCGGTTCCCAGCCAAGCACCTGACGCGTGATGGCGTTCGACGTCGGGGTGTCCAGCGTGACCAGATTCGCAAGGAACCCGAAGTAGCCAGGCAGCATCAGCACGTCTGCGGGAATAGACACGGCCGGCAGGTTCAACCGGCTGGCAATGGCTTCGGCGATCTGGCGGTAGGGGATAGCCACCTCGGCGATTGCATGCCAGCTTCTGCCCGGCGCGCCTTTTTCCAGCGCCAGGCGAAATACAGTGGCGAGGTCGCGTGCGTGCACGGCCCCCCAACGGTTGGCACCCTCTGCGGGGTAACCGACAACCCCCTTTTCCTTGGCCAGCCCGATCAACAACGGAAGGAAGCCCGCGTTATCGGTGGCGCTGTGCATGATCTCAGGGATCCGCACGATCGAAGACCGTATGCCTTTTTCGGCCAGGCCGATCACCGTGGTTTCCACGATGTTCCGAACCCGCAGGGTGTTTTTGTACGGATCGCCGCCGGGAAGGGGCGGATCCTCCTCGGTGGCCGGCCGGCCCAGGCCCGCCCACCCGGGTGAGCCGACGCTTCCAGACACGACCAACGGCTTCGCGCTTCCGGCCAGTGCTTCGCCATAGGCGAGCATGATCTCAAGCTCCGCGGCCGCAACGGCGTTGATCCCGCCGGTTGGAATCAGGTCCTGCCGGTGCGCGAGGTGAATCACGCCGTCCGAGGCAGCGGCCGCCTCCTTGAGCCCGTCGAGGTCCTCGAGATTGCCGCGACGCACTTTGGCGCCGAGCGCCGCAACCTGCGCCGCGGCCTTGTCGGATCGAGCCAAGGCAGTGACCTCATGGCCGGCGGCGATAAGGTCGGAGATGACGTACGGACCGGAATGGCCGGTGCCGCCGGTAACAAAAACGTGCATATGCGTTCTCTCATGGACAGAGCGCCGAACCATTCGGCGACTGCATCAGGTGTGGAAATCATGCTGGGCTTTTCACTTGTATAAAGCAAGTGAAATGCTGAAATTTTACTTGTGATGTGCAAGTGATGCTAAAGTTCGGCCATGAAAACGACACGAAAAGAGGCCTTTCGGTCTCACTGCGCAGTGAATTACGGCGTGGAGGTATTTGGCGATCGCTGGTCGCTGCTGATCATCCGCGACATCGTCTTTACTGGGAAAAAGACCTACGGCCAATTCCTTAAATCGGAAGAGGGAATCGCGACCAACGTCCTGGCGTCTCGTCTTGCCTTTCTTGAGGAGCAGGGAATTCTCTCGAAGGCGCCCAACCCTGATGACCGGCGCAAGGATTTTTATGGGTTGACGGAGAAGGGCATAGACCTCATTCC
Source organism: Pseudomonas sp. MWU16-30323 (assembly GCF_020515595.1). Classification (NCBI taxonomy): domain Bacteria; kingdom Pseudomonadati; phylum Pseudomonadota; class Gammaproteobacteria; order Pseudomonadales; family Pseudomonadaceae; genus Pseudomonas; species Pseudomonas sp. MWU16-30323. The sequence continues at coordinate 101,002 of NZ_JAIWYM010000017.1, read as the reverse complement.
GATCCTGCTGAACATCGTCTTGTGGAGCGCGAAGCACGATTCGCAATCGTACGTGCGTCCGGACTCAACGCTCTTTGAGCAGTTGAGCCAAAGCCCCGCACAGGTGATCGAAGAGGTGAAAGCGCTATTGCGTGGGGGCGGATGCATCTTTCCAGCGGGTAACGAATGAGCCGGCTGCGAGCGGGTATCGTCGCAGCCGCAGGCAGCCCGTCAGACTTTCACGCAGGGCGGCAGACTCGGTTGGTGTCTCTGGAGGGCGGACACCCAAACTGGCGGCTGTACTCTCGGCTGAATTGCGATGGGCTTTCGTAGCCCACTCGATAACAGGCACTCGCCACATCCAGTCCTTCGACGAGCATCAGGCGCCGGGCTTCTTGCAGACGGAGTTGTTTCTGATACTGCAACGGACTCATGGCCGTCACCGCCTTAAAGCGATGATGCAACGTAGAGCTGCCCAAATTGGCTACCCGGGCGAGTTCTTCGATGCGTAAGGGTTGGGTGTAATGGTTATTCAACCAATCGATTGCCCGGGTGACCCGACGCGTTTGCGAATCACCGAGGGCGAGTTCATACAGGCGGCGTCCGTGCACGCCCCGCAGGAGGCGGTAATACAGCTCTCGCAGGGCCAGCGGAGCCAGCATGCCGATGTCTTTCGGCGTCTCCAGCAGCCGTACCAGGCGAAGCATTGTTTCCAGCAGCGGCACGTCGACTTTTTCAAGGAAAAGGCCAAGCGCCGGCTCGTCCGGCACGCCCGTCGGGGGAGCATCGGCGATGACCTGAGCGATTTCCGTGGCCTCGAAATCAAAACGGACACACAGGTAGGGCGCCTCCGGACTGGCCATCAACACGCGACCGGAAACCGGAAGTGTCACCGATACCACCAGGTAATTGAGCGGGTCGTACAGATAACGGTCGTCACCCAGGCCGACTTCTTTTTGCCCCTGCACGATCAGGCAAAGTGCCGGCTTATGGACGGTATGGATAATTTCCGAGGGCGCGTCCAGGCGAATGACCTGCAGGGGCGCTATCGCGGTCTCATAGACCCCGGGCGCCGTAAACCGTTGCGTCAGCAGGCGAACCAGTTCATGACGGTAGATGGCTGTGTTTTGAAGGATGAAAGCATCATGCTGTTCCATTTCAAGGCTCTCACACGTATTCATGAGCGTCTGCCTGGGGGTCCAGGCACTCTTGTTTTTACCACGAGCCCGTCGTAACGCCCAGTCGCGTGCACAGACACGAATAGGCAAAAGTTGCGCAGGTTTTGGCACGCGTCGACCAGGCCCGTCCCCTTAATCTTTTCGACGTACCCCGCAGCAACGCCCGCGTCATCGGCGGTCGATGCTGAACTTCAATGCCTACAGCAGGAGCTACGGATATGTCGAACATTCAAAACAAAGTCGTCCTGATTACCGGTGCGAGCAGTGGTATTGGCGAAGCGGCGGCCAGGCTGATCGCCGCCAAAGGCGCACGGGTGGTACTCGGTGCCCGCCGTACCGAGCGGCTGGACAACCTGGTGCGCGAGATCCAGGCCGAAGGCGGCTCGGCGAGCGCCAGCGCACTGGACGTTACGGATCTGGCGTCCATGCAGGCGTTCGTGGCGTTCGCCAAGGCGCAACATGGAAAGGTCGATGTGATCATCAACAACGCGGGTGTGATGCCTTTGTCTCCCTTGGCTTCGTTGAAGGTCAACGAGTGGAACCAGATGCTCGATGTGAACGTTCGCGGGGTGCTGCACGGTATTGCCGCCGTCTTGCCGGGCATGGAGGCGCAAGGGTTCGGCCAGGTCATCAATATTTCATCGATCGGCGGTCTTGCGGTCTCTCCGACCGCTGCGGTGTACTGCGCGACCAAATTCGCAGTCAGGGCAATCTCGGATGGCCTGCGACAGGAAACGGACAAGATCCGGGTCACCGTGGTGTGCCCGGGCGTCGTCGAGTCCGAACTGGCCGATACGATTTCCGATGAGGGAGCCCGCGAGGTAATGAAAGCCTACCGGCGTGTGGCTATCAACGCAGACGCCATTGCGCGAGCACTCGCCTATGCCATCGAACAGCCCGACGATGTGGATGTGAGTGAGATTGTGGTTCGTCCGACCGCCAGCCCACACTGAGCCGTTCGGATGGATGGCATGCTTGAGTTCGCAGGCAGTCGTTCATGAACGGCTGCTCTCGTCCGATTGCGGCACGTCACGAATGGCAGCTAATGGCGAAAGTGGCATTTGGAACAGCCCAGCCCCGCGTTGGGCTATTTGCCTCGCAGCTCAGTCACCTTCCTGGTTTCGAGCTATTGCGATGCCTTGCGACAATGCATGCATGACATTCGCCGCCATTTCCTCAGTACTGTTCAACCCGTCCACTCTGACAATCGGTACTGTTTGCTGCGACATCCAGCGCTCGTGCCACGCCCTGTTGCGTCCGGCAAAGGTCGGGTCGTCGTACTGGGATGCCCATTTCCGGAAGGCCACATGTATTTCATACATGTCGCCGCCTGGCGCGATTCGATCTCCATAGCGCGCCTTTTCACGTGCAGCCAAGCGCTCAAGACGAACCGAGGTAGGCGTTGCGACAAACACAATCAGGTCGGCGTCGTTGATCAGTGCATCTCCCCAACCCATACAAGAACCGGTGAGTATCCAACCGTCATCACCGAAGCATTGCTGAATCAGGGCCACGCGCTCATCGGGCGGGCGCTTGGTTGTAAAAGGAGGGTTGGTGGGCAGCCAATAGAAGTCATCGACATCAAGATGGCGAAGGCTGAGCAAAGAGGCGAGGGTACGGCCCAGGGTGGTCACGCCTGCACATGAGGCGCCTGTGATGTAGATCCGCATGAGTATCCGCCGGTCTTAGCGCTGCTGAAGCGCTATTTTCAGCCCCAGCCCCATAAACAGAGTACCGATGATCTTTCCCTCCCAGCGGCGCAGCCTTGAAAGGCCCACCATCCATTTGCTCAACGGACGAATAGAGATCGAGATGAGCGTGGTGTACACGGCACTTAGTCCCGAAAAGATCAACCCCAGCACCGCGAACTGCGCCAGGGAAGAACCGGATTCCGGGTGGATGAATTGCGGCAGGAACGCCAGGAAGAAAATCGCGGTTTTCGGGTTCAGCACTTCGGCAACCACCGCCTGGAAATACGCCTGGGTCGAGGTCACCGTGGGCAGGTCTTTACGCGTGGTTGCGCCAGGCTTGGCCATAAACGCTCGTATGCCCAGGTAGATCAGGTAACAGGCGCCGACGATTTTGACCACGTTGAACGCCACGGCCGAGGTCATCAGGATGGCGGACAGGCCCAACGCGGCACACAACGTATGGATAAGGTCGCCCGAGGCCACCCCCAGCCCGGTGGCAATCCCGACCTTGCGGCCACCCTGGAGGGTGCGGGTGATCACCAATAGCACGGCTGGGCCTGGGATCAGGAAAAGGCCGATGACCACGGCGACATACGTCAGGATGGGGGCGAGTTCGAACATGCTGTGTTATCTCAAAGCCGGATGCGTCCTACAGTAATCCTTATCCCGGGGATTAACGCAATACAGATGGGCACCCGCCGGAACCGCCTGGCCTTTTACTTCGCGAACGCGTATTCGCCACCCTGTTCCAGGGCCTTTTGATACGCGGGTCTTGCCTGAAAGCGTTGCACCCACGCCGCCACATTCGGGTACGCCTGCAACTTGCCCTGGGCCCTGGCGATTTCGCCGATGAAGCTCATCTGGATATCCGCGCCGGTCAATTCGTCACCCACCAGGTAGGGTGTTTGCCCCAGCGCGTTATCCAGGTAACCCAGGTAGTTCGCGACCTCGGATTCGATACGCGGATGCAAGGGCGCACCCGCTTCACCCAGGCGCCCGACGTACAGGTTAAGCATCAGCGGCAGCATGGCCGACCCTTCGGCGAAGTGCAGCCATTGCACGTATTCGTCATAGGTGGCCGTGGCAGGATCGGGTTGCAGGCGGCCGTGGCCGTGACGGCGAATCAGGTAGTCGATGATGGCACCGGACTCGATCACCACCTGTGCACCGTCTTCAATCACCGGCGATTTGCCCAGGGCATTGATGGCCTTGAGTTCCGGTGGCGCGAGGTTGGTTTTCGGGTCGCGCTGGTAGCGCTTGAGCTCGTAGGGCAGGCCGAGTTCTTCGAGCAGCCACAGGATGCGTTGCGAACGGGAGTTGTTGAGGTGGTGGACAATGATCATGGTGGCTCCGCTGGGCGAGAATAGGGGCGTATAGGGACAGACCGCTGTGGCGCTGTGGAGTGCCGTGAATTAATTGTGCTTCGATAAAGGCATGAAAGATGGATAATCACCGCGGCAAGCACTGATTACAAACCGGATAAACCACATGAATCGTCAAAAGAAACTGCAACAGCTGTTCAAGGCCAAGGCCAAAAAGGCCAGCGCCAAATTGGCACCCGCGCGCAAGGACAAGTACATCAGTAAAGCAGACCGATTGAAACTGGCTGCCGAATCCGCTGATGAGCCAGCTGTTTCTTCTGAGAGTTGATCCAGAAGGCCTGAGCATCATCCGATAGGGAATCGACGGAAAAACCATGAACACTGCTCAACTTGCGATTCAGCACTACATACTCGCCAAGGACGGCAACCGTCCGCATTTGCTCAGCCGGGCGTTTGTTCCGGAGGCGACCCTGGACATGGTAGTGCGCACCGGTTCCATCTCGTTCCCGCCCCACGTTGAAGGGGTTGCCGGTATTGGCGATGTGCTGGTGCGGCGATTCGGGCAGACCTTTGAAAACGTCTATACATTTTGCCTGGGGCAGCCGCCTGAAGAGGGGGCCGACACCTATCAGTGCAAATGGCTGGTAGGGATGTCCGATAAGAATTCCGGAGAAGTTCGGGTGGGGTGTGGGGTGTATGAATGGCAGTTCAGCGCCGAATCAGGGCTTGTTGAAAAGCTCACCATCACCATCGAGCATATGAAGACGCTGCCCGCTGCGGATTTGGGAAGCGTCATGAAGTGGGTGTCAGGTCTGAGTTACCCATGGTGCAACTCGCAAGCAGCAGTGAGCGATGCTCCCGATATTGAAGCGATGGGCGAGGTGATCCAGTACCTCACTGTCTGACGGCGACTCAATGCGCATCCGCCGTCGGCTGCTTCGGCGGCTGCACCTTGCGCATCAACGGCACCAGCAACACGGCGACGATGAAGCACACCATGATCATCAGGAACGCATCCGCATAGGTCAGCGTCTGCGCCTCACGCCAGGTCAGCGCCCACAGCTGATGCAGCGCAAACTGGCTCGCGTCCAGGTTGTTTTGCCCAAGCAACTGGGCATTGCCTGAAAGCTGGTCAAGCCACACATTCATCGACTCGTTCCGGATGTTCAGGTGCTCGGCCAGGCGCAGGAAGTGCAGGTTGGTGCGGTCGTTGAGCACCGTGGCGCAGGCGGCGATACCGATGGCGCCGCCGAGGTTGCGCATCAGGTTGAACAAACCCGAGGCGAGTTTCAGTCGGTCGGGGGCCAGTGCGCCGAGGGTCAGGGTGACCACGGGCGGCACCGCCATTTGCTGGGCAAACCCACGAATGGCTTGGGGCAGCAGCAGCTCCTTGGCGCCCCAGTCGTGGGTGATGGGGGAGAAGTCCCACATTGACAGGGCAAACAATGACAACCCGAACATCAAAATCCAGCGCAGGTCGAAGCGGTTGGCCAGCACCGCGTACACCGGGATCGCCAGCAACTGGAACACCCCCGTGGAAAACACCGCCAGGCCGATATCCAGCGAGCCATACCCGCGCACCCGCCCGAGAAACAGCGGCGTGAGGTAGATGGTGGCGAAAATGCCGATGCCGGTGATGAACGAAAACAGACAGCCCAGGGCGAAGTTTCTATCCCGAAGCGCGCGCAGGTCGACAATCGGTTCCTTGATTTCCAGGCAGCGCCAGATAAACAACCCGCCGCTGACGGCGGCGATCCAGGCGGTGGTGGAGATGATGCTGTCACTGAACCAGTTCCAGCGCGGGCCTTCTTCCAGGGTGTATTCCAGGCAGCCGAGAAACACCGCCATCAACGCCATACCGATATAGTCGGCGCCCTTGAGCAATGACGGGTTGGGGCGGTCGACCTTGACCAGCATCGGCACGGCAAAGGTCACGAACAGGCCGGGCATCAGGTTGATGTAGAACAGCCAGTGCCAGGAAGAAATGTCGGTGATCCAGCCGCCCACGGCCGGGCCCAATGTGGGCGCAAGGGATGCGATGGCGCCGATGGTGGACGCCGCGATCACCCGTTGCTTGCCGTTGAAGTACATGAACGCGGTGGTGAACACCAGCGGGATCATCGAGCCCCCCAGAAACCCCTGCAAGGCGCGAAACGCGATCATGCTCTGGATGTTCCAGGCCATCGCGCACAGCAGGCTGGTCAAGGTAAAACCCGCCGCCGACGCCGCGAACAGCCAGCGCGTGCTCATCACCCGGGAGAGCCAGCCCGACATGGGGATCACGATGATTTCCGCGATCAGGTAGGCGGTCTGCACCCACGCCGTATCGTCCGCCCCGGCAGACAGGCCGCCGCCGATGTCCTTGAGGGAGGCGGACACGATCTGGATATCAATCAAGGCGATAAACATGCCCACGCACAGGGTGGCGAAGGCCGCGACCTTTTGTGCGGTGCTGAGGGCGGGCAGCGGGCTGTTCACAGCTGGGCCTTGAGGGCGCTGGGCTGGTCTTCGAATGCCTCACCGGTGTTGACCTTCGCTATCACCGACAAGCCCGGGCGCAGGGCGCCGAAGTCGGCGTCGGTGCTGTCGAGCCGCACGCGCACCGGCACACGCTGCACGATCTTGGTGAAGTTGCCGGTGGCGTTTTCCGGCGGCAACACACTGAATTGCGCCCCGGTGGCAGGGGCCAGGCTCTCGATGTGGCCGTGGAATTCACGTCCCGGGAGGATGTCGGCGCGGATGCTCACGCTTTGCCCAATTTGCAGGCGGCCCAGTTGGTCTTCCTTGAAGTTGGCGTCCACCCACAATCCCTTCGCCGGCACCACCGAGATCAGTTGGCTGCCCGCCGCAGCGTAGGCGCCAACCCGGGCGCGGCGGTTGCCCACATAGCCGTCTACCGGGGCACGCAGCTCGGTGTAGCTGATGTTCAACTGCGCCTGGTCACGTTCGGCCTGGGCCTGTTGCAGCGCGGCGCGGGCCTGGCCGCGCTGGGTTTCAATCACGTCGATTTGCCGGTTGGCCGCCTGAAGCCCGGCCTGTGCCCGGGAATGGTCGGCGCGGGCGGTCTTCCACACGGCGCTGACCCGTTGCGCGCTTTCCACCGACACGGCCTGGCTGCGCACCAGGTTCTGGTAGCGGGTCTGATCGTCGCTGGCCCGCTGCGCTTCGGCATCGGTGGCGTCGATCTGCGCCTTGGCCTGGTTGATCACCGCCAGTTGCAGTTGCTCGGTGGCGTCCAGGTTGGCGAGCGTCGCCTGTTGCGCGGCCACGGCACCGTCGGCTTTGGCCAGGGCGGTGCGGTAGTCGCGGACATCGATGCGGGCCAGCACGTCACCGGCGCGTACGAACTGGTTGTCCTGCACGGCCACTTCGCTGATATAGCCCGGCACTTTGGCGCTGATTACCGTTACGTCTGCACCCACGTAGGCGTCATCGGTGTCTTCGATAAACCGGCTGACCAGCCACCAGTGGCTGGCGTACCAGACGCCGCCCACCACGGCCAGGGTCAGCAGCACCAGGCGCAGGGCCTGCTTGGGCCGGGAAGTTGTCGTGGGTTCGGGCACAGCGCTGACTTGAGCGTCCATGGCGAAATGACCTCGTTGAGTTTGAGTGGCGAAACGAACGCCCGCTGGCTTGTTACTGAATATTACATGCGTAATATGTCATGGTGAGTTTCATAATGAAAGTCACCCGATGGAAATTATTGCCGCATCAACGCAAGGGCAGGAGCGGGGTATTGATCGAGGAAATAAAAAAAGCCCTGAGGTTCAGGGCTTTTTCAGAAGAGGGTGTTTATTGGCGCAGCAGCAACGGATTTCAGTCTCAAGCCACCGTCAATTCTTCCCCGACGTTGGCCTTCGTCCGTGTTGCCCGCAGCGCCATGATCAACGCCAACATCGGTGCCAGGGTAAACACGGCGAACAACCAGCGTGCCGCATTGGCGACGCCGGCATCGCCCGCCACGTCATTGATGCCCGCCATGTTCGAGATCACCCCGGCCAATGCTGCGCCCATGGCCATGGCGAACAGTTGCAGGGTGGTGATCGACGATGCCGCCGTGTCCTTATCCTGCTCCGACGCCACTTGCAGGATGCGCGTCAGCAGATGCGGCCAGCCCAGGCCGATGCCGAAACCCACCAGGAACAGCCCGAGGCAGATAGGGGCCAGCAGCATCCAGTCACCGTGACCGGCGATGGGTGTAGTGATTGCCAGCATCACCAGTCCGGCCACGATAAACAGCGGCCCCGCGATAATGGCGCGGTGTGGACCACGGCCGGTCCAGCCAGAGCTGAGGATTTCCGAGACGGTCCAACCGGCCGCCATCAGCGCCGCCATGTAGCCGGCGACCAATGGTGACTGGCCATGCAGGTGCTGCAGAAAATACGGCATGAAAATCTCGCTGCTCATGCCGATCACCAACAAACACGTAGTCGCATACAGCGCGCAGAGCGGGGTGCTGAACTTCAGCGCATCCCGTGGCAGAAGGCGGACCGTGGCGTTGGACTCCTTGCGGATCAGCAACCACACCAGCACCCCACAGGTCACGATGCCCAGCAGGTTCCAACTCGGCAGCGACGAGACGCTGCCCGCACACACCGCCAACACCGCGCCGGCCAACAGCACCAACTGCGGCACCGGCAAACGAGCCGTGGCGGTCACGGTGGTGTCCCGTGGGGGCAGCGCACGGCTGGTGAGCACCATGTACGCCAGGCTCACCGGGACCATCGAGCCGAAGGCGAAACGCCAGGCGTCCATTTGCGCAAACACACCACCCACCGCTGGCCCGACGAGCGTCGCCACTCCCCACATGCCCGATACCAGAGCCATTGCCCGTGGCCATAGCCGTTCTTCGAACACCAGTTGGATCATCGAGTAACACAAGGCCAATAAAACACCGCCACCCAGGCCCTGGATAAAGCGTCCCGCCAGCATCACCGGCATGTTTGGCGCCAATGCGCAGATCAGCACGCCAGCCATGAACACCAGCGTGGCCACGGCATACGCCTGCCGTGGACCGGTACGCTGCAAAAGCTTGGAGGTGAGGGCCGAACCCAGGATCGAGGCCACCACATACAAGGTGGTACTCCACGCATACAGCGCCAGGCCACCGATTTCTGCCACCACCGACGGCAGGATCGTGGTGGCGATGTAGGTGTTGGTGGCATACAGCGCGATGCCGCCTGAAAGCGCGATGGAGCGGGTGGCGTTCTTGCCGCGGAGCAACTCGCCCCAACTGCTGTCTTGGGTTTGCATCAACGATTCCTTGAACTGCATTCGCGGTGGAGTCCGGCGAATGGCATGGGTGTCAGGCTTGGCGTTAATTAGCCAAGAGATTGCTTTGAATATTGAGGCGAGGCGAATTATTTTGCAAGAAGTGACGTGTCAGCCATTGAAGCCGTTCGTGGAGACGAAGCGTTTCCCACGGCTCACACTGTCAATTTCCGGCTGAACTTGGTTTCCATCACGATATGGGACGCGGTGTGCGCCACGCCTTTGATCATGTTGATCCGGGTGAGCTCGGCGTTGAGCTCGCTCAACGTGGAGGTGGCGAGATGGATGATGAAGTCGGACTCGCCCGAGACCGCATACACGGCCTGCACGGCGTCCATCTTGCGCAGGGACGTCATGACATCGGTGTAACTCTTGTTGGTGCAGGAGGTCATGGTGAAGCAGATAACCGTCTGTTGCAGCCGGTCCTGGTCGATGCGCACGCTGTACCCGGTGATGACACCCGCCTTTTCCAGGCGGGTAATCCGCTCCTGCACCGCAGAGCGCGAGACGCCGAGCTTGCGGGCCAATGACGCAGTGGGTTCGCGGGCGTTGGCTTGCAGGAGGCCCAGCAATTGCCGGTCCTTGTCGGTGAGGTTAAACAGTGGACCGGGATTCTGCGTATCCATGGACATGTGCTTGACCTCGCGGGGTTTTAGTTCTTATGAGTTGCCCTGTGTTGCGAACGCCTTTCCTGAAACATGTCCATCATCTTCAGGCCGGCGTAAACCGTTTGTGCGACCGCCGGGCCCAGCGGGCCGCCGTTCCATTCCAGGCCATAGGCATCGAACAGACGGTAGCGATCGGTTTCGCCGCAGATCGCTTCAGCGATGACGCGTCCACCGATCGGCGCGGTGTTCATACCATGGCCACCAAATGATGTACATGTCCACAACCCCTGCCCAAGCGGGCCAATGTGCGGCATTTTGTGCCGCGCATAGCCCATCAGCCCGGACCAGGCTTTGTCGATCCTGATGCCGCGCAATTGCGGATAAACGTCGAGGATATCTTGGGTCAGCAACTGCCCCAGGCGTTTTTCATCCTGCAGGTTCCGGGTGGTGATACGCCCGCCCCAGAGCAGGCGGTCGCCCTCGACGACGCGGTAATAATCCGAGGCCCGGCGGTTATCGCCCACGGCATCGGTGGTACGTACGGCCTCTGCCAGGCGATCACCCAGATGTTCGGTCAGCACCGCATAGGTCGCGATGGGCAGGAAGGCGCGGCGTAATTTGCCGAACTCCGGCCCGCCATAACCGCCGCAGCAGTACACCACATGGGCACAATCGACAGTGCCCTGATCGGTGGTGACCCGGTGTCGCCCGTTGCGGCTTTCGACGCGGGTCATGGGCGAGCGTTCATGGATGTTGCCGCCGCTGCCCTCGATCAGCCGGGCCAGGCCAAGGCAATAGTTCAAGGGGTGGAAGTGAAAGCCATGGCTGTCGCGCAATGCCTGGAAATACCGCTCGGTCTTGAGCTTTTCGCGCACCGCCTGGCGATCCAGGTACTCGAGGTGAAAGTCGAAATCCGCCGCCATTTTGTCGCGCATGCGCTGGAGGTTATCGCCGTCTTCGTAGCGAACCACGCTCAGTTTTCCCGGGGTTGGCGTGCAGCCTGGGAATTGATGATGGGTGATCATGTCTCGAACAATATCGACCCCCTCAAGCGACAGTTTGAACAGCGCGGCAGCGTTGGGTTTACCGCAGCGCCGCTCGATGGAAGACAACCCTTCGGACCAGCCTTGCAGCACGAACCCGCCGTTACGTCCCGAGGCGCCCCAGGCCACACGCCCGGCGTCCAGCAACACCACGGACTGCCCGCGCGAGACCAGCTCCCACGCCGTGCTCAGCCCCGCCAGCCCCGCGCCGATGATGCAGACATCGGCCTGGGCATTGCCACACAGCGCAGCGCGCTCAGTCGTCTCGCGCATCGTGGCGGTGTAGTAATTGTTGTTATAGGTGTGCATGAAGTCCGTCGTCCTTTTTTTCGCGGCGCAGGCGTACAGCGCGCCGCGTCGAGGACGGGCGCCTGTCGTGCATAGGCGGGTGTTATTGCACTTGGGTAAGGTCGGCGCCGTACCATTTTTCAGACAGCTGCTTCAGCGTGCCGTCGGCTTTCATGTCGGTGACGATCTTGGTCAGGGCGCTGTTGAACGCCTCATCACCCTTGTCCACGGCGATGGCCAGGGGTTCATAGTAGGCCGGCTTGCCTTCCACTCTGACGACGGGATAGCCATTCTTGATGGCCGCCACGATGGTGGGAAGCGCGGACAAGGTGGCGTCCAGGCGAACCCCGTTACCCATGCGCAGGTCATCCAGCGGGCCCATGCTGTCGCCGTAGGTGCGAACCTCGCCGGGCGTGACTTCATAGGTAAATGGCGGCACATCGGCGGCGTCGATCTTGAGGCGACGATTGATGTAGTCCTCCGACGTTGTACCGGCTTCGACGCCGATAATCTTGCCGTTCAGGTCCGCCAACTTCGTCCCCGCGGCGTCCTTGTGCACGGCGAATACGTACGGCGTGTAGTAGTAGATCGCGGGAAAGTCGAGCACTCGGGTGCGCTCGGTGGTCGGCGTCATGGAGCCCACCGACAAGTCCCAGCGATTCGACCAGCGCCCGGCGGTGATGATCCCGTATTCGGGCGTCACGAAGTCGACTTTGCTGCCCAGGCGCTTGCCGATTTCGCTGGCGACATCGATATCAAAGCCTTGCAGCTGATTGTCCGGGCCCAGGAACGATTGCGGTGGCCAGTTGGCCGAAGTGGCCACTTTGAGCACTTTGGTTTCCTGGATGCGGTCGAGTGTTGAACCCGCCCAGGCGGTGCCTGTGAGGGCGGTGGCGACAGTGGCTGCTGCGACGAAGCGAGTGAGCGAGATCATGGGTAAGCCTCCAGATATCGGGAATGCGGATTTTTGTTGTTTTGGTCGATGTCCGACGATGCTTCTCAGTGGCTGAGAATCTGCGACAGAAACTCCCGGGCACGTTCGTGCTGCGGGTTGTCAAAAAACTCGGTGGGTTTGGCCTGCTCGATGATGCAGCCCTGGTCCATGAAGATGATCCGGTCGGCCACCCGCCGCGCGAATCCCATCTCGTGGGTGACGCAGACCATGGTGATGCCGTCCTGGGCCAGTTCGCCCATCACGTCCAGCACCTCCTTGACCATCTCCGGGTCAAGGGCGGACGTGGGCTCGTCGAACAGCATGATGCGCGGGCGCATGCACAAGGCGCGGGCGATGGCGACGCGCTGTTGCTGGCCGCCCGAGAGTTGGCTGGGGTATTTGTCGGCCTGGTTCCCGATGCGTACCCGGTCCAGGTATTCAAAGGCCAATTCGCGCGCTTGGGGCTCGCTGAGCTTGCTCACCAGGCGCGGTCCCACCATCAGGTTTTCCAGGACTGTCATGTGCGGGAACAGGTTGAACTGTTGAAACACCATGCCGACCTGGCGGCGTATCCCGGCCACGCAGGCGGCATCACGGGTCAGCTCGGTACCCTCGATGAACACGTGGCCTTTCTGAAAGTCTTCCAGCAGGTTCAGGCAGCGAATCAACGTGGATTTGCCGGAACCCGACGGCCCGCACACCACCACGATTTCACCGCTGGCAATGTGCAGGTCGATGCCCTTGAGCACATAAAAATCGCCGTACCATTTGTGCATGTCCTGGATCGATATTGCAGGGTATGGAGCAGGGACTACGGAGGGCTGATTCATCGTCATGCTCCTGATTCAGCGATGGGCGCGGTTGAAATGCTTTTCCAGGCGGGCCTGAACGGTTTCCAGCACGATCGACAGCAACCAATACAGCACGGCGGCGGTGATCAGCATTTCCAGGTGACGGAACTCGGCGCGTCCCTGGGTTCGCGCGAGGAACATCAGCTCCCAGACCCCGATCACCGACACCAGCGAACTGTCCTTGAGCATCGAGATGAACTGGTTGCCCGTTGGCGGAATGATCAGGCGCATGGACTGCGGCAGAATCACCCGGGTCATGGTCTGGAACGGATTCAGGCCAATCGCCCGCGAAGCTTCCCACTGGCCCCGCGAGATACTGCTGATACCGGCACGGAAGATCTCCGTCATGTAGGCGCCATAACACAGGGAGAGCGCCAGGATGCCTGCCGGCACCGCCCCGACGACATAACCGAGCTGAGGAATGCCCAGGTAAATCAGATAGATCTGGATCAGCAGCGGAACGCCGCGGAAAAACGAGGTGTAGAAGCTGGCAATCGCAATCGCGAAGCCATTGGACGACAAGCGTGCGGTGGCGCCCAGCAAGGCCAGGACGAACGCAATCGCAATCGAAATTGCCGACACATAGACGGTGGTGAACACCCCTTGGGTGATCATGAATCCGATTTTGGTGGCGATAAAACTATAGGAAAGGTTGAAGGTGTCGAAGAACAACAGGAACAGCACCAGCAACTCGCACCACACCGTGATGATCTGCGCACGCAAGGGAAAGCGGCCGAGGATGAACAGGTTCAGCACCACCGTCAGGGTGAACGTGCCGCCCACCGCAATGTCACGCGCCAGCGGTGCCTTCAGGTCGAGAACGATGGGACCCATCAAGTGGGAAAGACGGCCTTCACCCACGCCGCAGGCCAGCGTGATGATGAAAATCACCACGGCGACCACGCCCATGAATGCGGCGCTGTCCGTCATGCGAGTCTTGACGATATGGTCTTTGTACATGGCTTACGCGCCCTGGGGTGAGCCCCTTTATTGTTGTAGGTTCATTATGGGTTGGCGAAATGCCGGGCGGCACCCTGCGGATTGTTGGGATTGGCGGTTTTTAAGGGCGTATGAGGGGAGGGGAGCCGTACATCTGCTGTGTGAGGTCATCAGGCTTTCGCCTGCAATCATTTCGCGCCAGACTCATGGGCATTTATAGCCCCAGAGTGGCCACTATGATTTCCCATGTATTTTTAGGTACAGGTGATTTTGATCGGGCTTTTGCTTTCTATTCGAAGCGGATGGCTGAGTTGGGCCTCACGTTGAAACTCTGTGATGCCGACAAACCGTGAGCTGGCTGGGTTTCCAAAACCGCACCTCGTCCAATTTGTGTCATAGGCGCGCCGTTTGATGGCAACCCAAGTGCACCGGGGAAGGGGCAGATGGTGGCGCTACTTGCGCCTATTCCTACATATTAGGGAGCATGTTTTTCGCGTTTTCCTTGAGCGAGTGCTGCCTGTCAACAAGGGGGACACTCGTCTAAAGCGTGCGACTACAACAGGCTGCTGTAGGTAAGAATAATACTTTGACGGCTGATATCTGAAACTCATAGATAACGCCGCACAAAGTTTTGCTGCAATGATCCCGCTGCGCTACCTACGATGAACCAAATCACATAGTTGGTTGGGTTTTTCTAAATCGTAAAATATTTTACGTGATGGTACTTGAATGTCACGGATAAATTGGATCAAATGATGAGCGTCGTACGTTAATTTCTACCAAAAATTACATTAAGGACTGACATGCAAACTCCATTTAGGGATCTACTTCGGAGTCAAAAATTAAAGGGGCCGACAGATCGAGGTTTTGATTTAAAAAAATGGGAAAAGGCTTGGCAGAGTGTAGCGAATGGCGATGAACAACATATATACGATGCTGGGATTACGTTCAATCAACTGCTCATAGATATAAGAAGTGCCACATCAAGTCATTATGATGAAAATTTTCCTGGAACAAGCCTTAGTCGAATGTTGGAGCTTTACTGCTGTCTGTCTAATCGCGATATTGCTGTCGCATCAGAAGCAATAAAAGGTAAATTGTCAGATGGGTCAAGCATTCATAGCCTGTTGATGGAAAATAATCCTGCCGGAAATCCTCTTTCTGGTGAGGAAGTTGCGGTAGGTGCTGTGGATGGGTTTCAGCCGGCTATCCGAAATTGTATATTAAATATAAACGCTGGCGTAAAATTTTCGGTCGGGAAAAACATAATTAAGCCAATTAATTTTATTAAGCAGGAGGCACTTCTTTCAAATCTCTATTCATCGTATGAGCAGTATTTTCAGGCGCTTGTGTGGGGAGATTACTCTTATGAGAAAACTGGGAGTGAAATATCAATTCAGCAGATAGCTTCTCCTGGAGAGCTTGCTATCGAAGTAAGTAATTTAAGAAAGAGTCGTTCCTACATTAGTACGGCATTGTTCTCCTCGCACCCCGAAGCTATCAAAATGCTCCATGGGCGATATGAATATCTAAAGGTTGAATTTAAAGGGGCTCATTGTGAAAAGTTGATCATTAAAGCGATCCAAGAGGCATCTTTACGCTTGCAGGCGGAGAACGCTAGTCTTGTTGTTAACGCGGGTGATGCTATAGGTAGCTTTCCTGATGAGCTTCTGCAAAGAAATGTCGATGGTAAAAGTTTCTGTCTAAAAGAAGCGCTGGAAGTATTAAGGCATTTGAGTTTAATTGCGAAGCAAATGGCATCTAGAACGATGCGGTATGATGCTGATATATTTAATACTAATCAGATGCTCAATTACATCGCGCAGATCAGTAGGAAAGATTTGATAGCTTCCATGTGTAGAGCTACTGGCTTCAGTAGTTCAAAGACAAGAGAAGTAATAGACTTCATATGCTTTTCTGGTGCACCTAAGCAAGACCTTTGGTCTCATCCGATTATTGAAACGAGAAAAGGTAAGCTATCATTTATTCTTGCTGCTGCCGCATCGCCGATTATGCAAAGAGTGCTGGAGCACTGGCTGGCAGAGTGTTTTAGTAACGACGACATCAAAGAAAAAGGAAAAGTTTATGAGGAGGTAGTCTGTAGTTCAGTGAATGAAATTATCTCAGCCAATAAACTTATAACTAGCTTTTCGCCAGCTATTTCTACTACTATAGGTGTCGATGGAAGAGAAGAAGAGATCGATTTGCTTGTTAGAATCGGCTCAATTGTCTTGGTTGGGGAGTTAAAGTGTTTTGTTACAAGCGATAACCCTAGATCTCATTTTAGATCTAGAGAAAAACTTGAGTTTGGTGCGGTCCAGGCTAAAAGGAAATCATTTTTTGTAAAAGAAAATTTAAAGTTAGTGTTTGATCAGGCTGGATGGGATTTTCAAAGCGACGTAGCATATACAGTGCTCCCTTTAGTTGTCAGTAATAATAAGATGCTCTCCGGGTTTCCCATACAGGAAATTCCTGTTGTGGATTTGACGATTCTTCGGGGCTACCTTGGAAAAAATACGTTTCCCTTGATCAGCTATTATGATAATGAACTTGAGGAGACCGTAACTGCTGCAATGTATCGTTTGTACGATGACTTTGAGCAGCTCCAAAATAACCTATTAAAATTTTTACTCTTGCCACCAGCCATTGAAGGGGAGTGCGAGAATTTTATCAGCAGGCCTACGCGCATTCCAGGCACAAATTATGAGAGTCAGATAATTAAATTCACTAGGCTCGTATATAGTGAATTATCAGGAGCTGAAATAAAGCTTAGTCGGTCAAAAAACTTCCCTGTTGAGAAACTACCAAGGTATGATGAGCTGATTAATACATTCCATACTTTGTGTTAGATTGTCGATGCTAACCTCTGGGGCAAATTTTGGCGGAAGTGTTTAGCCAATTTTCACTTAAGTATAAGTTGTTGGGTCGCCGTATATCGCTAAATCGCTACTGCGACCCGACTGATTAATTAGTTGAGTTGGGAGGAACTAGCTCTGCATGCATTGGTCCCTTAGGTACAAGAAGGCACTTCGCGGTCTATTAGTTTGCCCATCAACAATACCCCCAACTCACTCAGTTGGTGAATCGCCAAGGCTACATCCCGGTTTTTACCGGTCAGTTCTTCAGACAGGTCAAGTAGCAAGGCATTTACAGAAGAGATGGTTTCGTCGCTGTTGGTAATCAGGCTTTCGCTGCTGGCGTCGGCCGCGACGCTGAACAGGGTTGTCGGCAGCGGGGCGTTATTGGTGCTTGGATTGAGGTAGTGATCCATGGCGCGCTGGGCGGCCTGGTGGAGTTTGGGATCGGAAGTTCCCGGAGGATTAGGGGTAATCTTGAACATTGTCTGGATGCTCCATTTTGGCCCCGCCTTCTCGCTACTAAACGAAAGGTGGCAGCTGTGTGCAGGTTAGTAGACCGGATATTCCAGACAAAACCGGCGCGCCCGAGGGCGCCCTGCGCACAGCCACCATTAAGCACAGACAAAGACGTCTGACAGATGATGCTTATGCACATTGCCTAGAATACTTCGGGCTACTAAACCCGATCACTGAGGTTTCAGCGACTGAGCAACCTTAGAGACCCATACCCTAGCGCACAAGCCGGCGGATTCTGACGCAACTGTAGGCAATGGAGCAAGGCGCTGTTCATCCTCCGCGTAACGTTCATTGAGCATGCCAAGGCAAACGCCGCAGAGGAGCCGATGCATCAGTTGTAGCCGCTTTTTCCTGTGGCGAGCGAGCCTGCTCGCGTTGGGTCGCGAAGCGGCCCCGGAAAATGGGACTGCTGCGCAGTCCAGCGCGAGCAAGCTCGCTCACCCCAACAAGCGCGCTACCCACGGGGATCGCATTCCGCCGAAGAATAGCTCCTATGCGCTCGGCCTCTCTACTACCGCACCCTGCAAACAGCAATGCTGGTCTGGCGATCAACTCCGGGCGGTCAACCGCCCCCATGCCAGGAACTGAACATGACTCTTCAAGCAAAACTCGATGCATTCAAGGCTGACTTCGTAGCCGGCAAACCACCCTATAACGCGCCGCCCCAAGTACACGCGCTGATGCAACGCGCCACCGACGAACTGATCGCCACCGGCCAGGCCGAACGCGCGCTGAAGGTCGGCGACAAGGCCCCGGCATTCAAGCTTAGCGACCCGGACGGCAATCCTGTTTCCTCCGTAGAACTGTTGGCCAAGGGCCCGCTGGTGATTACCTTCTACCGAGGCGTGTGGTGCCCGTACTGCAACATGGAGCTGCAAGCGCTGGAGGAGGCCTTGCCGGCGTTTCGTGAGCTGGGCGCAAGCCTGGTGGCGATTTCCCCGCAGAACAAGGTGAACAGTCGCAAGTCGGTGCGTGAGAACACACTGAGCTTTCCGATTCTGTCCGATACCCTGAGCGAAGTGGCCGATGCCTTCGGGCTGCGTTTCAAGCTGCCCGACTATCTGGTCGACCTGTACAAATCCTTCGGCAACGACCTGCCAGCCTTCAACGACAACCCGGCCTGGGTGTTGCCCATGCCGGCACGTTTCGTGATCGGCCAGGACGGTGTGATCACCTACGCTGAAGTCAACCCGGACTACACCCGTCGCCCGGATCCGTCCGAGTTGCTTCCCGCGTTGCGTGGTTAACGGTTTTCCATCAACTGCTCGACAAAGTCGATAAAGGCCCGGGCCTTGGCACTTGCCATGCGCCCGGTGGGGAAGATCGCCCACAGGTCCAGCTCCGGCAGTGCCCAGTCCCGAAGAACGGCCACGACCTCGCCACTCGCCAGCTCGGGTGTGAACATCCATTCTGACGAGACGGTGAGGCTGTAGTTTGACAACACCGCTGTGCGCACACCCTCGGCAGCGCTCACCCGGATGCGGCCGGAGAGCGCGACCGGCTGCTCGGCGCCGTCTTTTTTGAACACCCATGAGGTACCACCGCCGCCCAGCGTGTAGATCACGGCTTCGTGATCGGCCAGGTCGGTGGGGGATTCGGGTAGGCCGCAGCGTTCGAGATACGCCGGCGTTGCCATCACCCACCGCCGGCACTGGCTGATTTTTCTCGCGGTCAGATTGGAGTCGCTTAGGTTGCCCATGCGCAGGGCGACGTCGATCCCTTCCTCAATCAGGTTCATCGAACGGTCGTCCAGGCGCACGTCCACATCCAGCAGCGGGTGCTTCTCCAGGAACTCGCCAAGGTGCGGAAGAATGTGCAATCGGGCGAAGGTGGTCGCCGCTGAAATACGCAAGAGGCCGGTCAGTCCTGCAGCCGACCCGCGAGCGGCAAGTTCGGCTTCGTTTGCGCCGTCGATAACCCTGATGGCGTGCTCAAAAAAGAGCGTACCGGCCTCGGTGGGCGTCAACCCACGGGTGGAGCGGATCAGCAGGCGCACGCCCAAGTGTTCTTCCAGTTGCGCGATGGTTTTTGAAATAGCGGGTTGCCCGACGTCCAGACGCCTGGCCGCCGCAGAGAAAGAACCTGTCTCTACTACGTAGACGTAGGTTTCCATCGCCGCCAGCCGATCCATCCTGTGCTTCCCCGCAATGATTCATCTCTTTGCAGGCAGTCTGCCGGGATTGCCGGGGAGGCGCCAGTACATCAAGGCTTGCGGTAAGCCCTGTATTCGTTCTGCAAAACAATGTGATCCGCCACGTACACCGCTGCGCATGCCAACGGCAATCCTGATTCAACAAGCACTCACCCTGTGGCGAGGGCGCTTGCTGTGGCGAGGGAGCGTGCTGTGGCGAGGGAGCTTGCTCCCGCTGGAGTGCGCAGCGCTCCCGCTTTTTCTTGGGGCCGCTTCGCAGCCCAGCGGGAGCAAGCTCCCTCGCCACAGGGTTTGCGGTATTGGTCAGACGGTTACCGTTCTGCCACCGGCGCTGAGTGCTTTCGCCCCATTTTCGCGCACGGCACCGCGTTTTTTGAACGACGCCCCGCGTATCTGCGGGCCTGCCACCTGCGGTCCGTTTCTTGCTTGAGCCAGCTTAATCAATGACATGGCATTTTGCCGTCAGTCATTTCAAAGCTTGATTCGCCGCACAGGCGAGTGGTTCTAGGAGTCGTCGGACATGCAAAGCCTTTTGTCGCCAGGAATCCGCCTGCTCGGACGTTTTGGATTCGCGCGCAAGTTCCAGATCCTGTTTTTTCTGTTCATGCTGCCCCTGGCGGGCAGCCTGTGGATGATCGCGCAGGAGTACCGCACCAAGCAGACGGTGATTTCCAATGAGCAATCCGGCGTGCGCGAACTGTTGGCCCTGGATGCCCTGGACGCGCAGCTGACCGCCCAGCGCAACCTGGCCGCGCGCTGGAAAGCCGCCGACATCCTCCACGACCAGACACCCGCGGCCAAAGCCGCAATGACGGCCGTGGACACCAATTTTCCGCTGATCCTGCAAAGCGTGCAGGCCCTGGGCGAGGCCCTGAAAGCCCAGAACGCGAGCGCCGACACCCTTGCACGCTTCGAGGCATTGCAAGCTTCGGTCACGGGCATGGATTCCCAAGCCCTGCGCACTGTGGGCTGGTGGCCGGATGGCTACGACCGCTTCACTTCCGCATTGAGCGCGATGCAAACCCTGCGCGAGCAGATCACCATGGACACCGGCTTGATCCTCGATCCTTGGCTTGAAACCTATTTGCTGATGCAGATATCCACCCAGCAGACGCCTGACCTGATCGAGCGTATCGGGCGCATGGCGAGCGTCGGGCAGTCGTCCATCGCATCGGGCCAGTTCACCCTGCAAAGCCGGTTGCAGATGCGCGACCTGCGGGGGCGTATTGGTGATGCCCGGGATCAGTTGGTCAAGGCCGCCGCATCCCTCAAGGCCAAGCAATACCCCGGGCTGCAAGCCTGGATCGCGCAATACGACGACAGCTTGCAACTGCTGGACAATGAGCTGAAAGCCCTGGACGAGGGCGTATTCGGCGGCACCATCAAGCTCGATACCGCCGGCTTCGAACGCAGTGTCGACGGCATGCTCGGTACCCTGGGGGCATTGCGTAATCAGTCACTGAGTTCACTGGATGCGCGTCTGGTTTATTACCGCGACAGTTCCCTCAAGCAATTCGTCCCGGTGGCGGTGACGTTCAGCGTGCTGGCGCTGGCGGCCCTGTACCTGTTCGTGTGCTTGCAGGCATCGATCCGCCGCAGCGCCAGCGGCATCACCACCCTGGCCGAATCCCTGCGCGACGGTAATCTGTGCGTTGAAGTGGCGGTGGAAGGGCGCGATGAACTGGCGGCCATCAGCACCGCGCTCAACGTCGCCGTGGTGCAGTTGCGCACCAGCCTGCTGGGGGTTAATCACGAGACGCAGCAACTCGGCTCTGCGGTGCTGACCCTCAATTCGCAATCGGGCAGCACACTGACCGAAGTGGAAGACCAGCAACAGCAAATCAGCCAGATTGCCGCTGCCGCCACGCAGTTGGCCGCGACCTCCATGGGCGTCGCCAAAAGCTGCGAGCAGGCCTCCGGCAGTGCGCAGAAAACCCGGCAGATTGCCGAAGACAGCAGCCGCGACAGCCAACGCACCACCACGAGTATCCAGCAGCTCAACCAGCGGCTGACCGACACCTCCGATGCATTGGAGCGCGTCAGCCAGCAGGGCCAGCAGATCCAGTCGGTAGTCGACACCATTCGTGGCATCGCCGAGCAGACCAACCTGCTGGCGCTGAACGCCGCCATCGAGGCTGCGCGGGCCGGCGAGCAGGGCCGGGGTTTTGCGGTGGTGGCCGATGAGGTGCGCAGCCTCTCGCAACGGACCCAGGCTTCCACGGCGCAGATCGCCGGCACGGTGGACAGCTTGCGCGCAACGGTGAGCCAGGCGGTCACCCTGATGGGCGCGGCCTGTGAGCAGGCGGTGACCGATGCCGAGTCCGTCACGGGCTTGGGCCATCGCCTGGGCGAAATCGCCAGCGCGGTGCAGAGCGTCACTGACACCCTGGCGCAGATCGCCACGGCGGTTGAAGAGCAGGCGGCGACGGCGGATGAAGTGAGCGGCAATATCCAGCAGGTTGATCAGGCCGCAGGGCGTTTGCTCGAGGGCGCGCGGGCGGTGAATCAGGCGGCGGATGTGTTGAGCAAGGGCAGCCGGGCATTGAGCGATAACACAGCGCGGTTCCAACTGGGTTGACGGGGTGCCAACCGGGCAGGAGGTCGGGGCACCCGACCCATGCCGATCCGACTAGTTTTTCTTCTTGATGAGCTTGTTGATGTAGTACTTGAGGCTTAAACGATCTTTTGGCCTGGGTTTGTAGTGGGTCTTGTTTCTTTGCGTGGGGTCGATGGCCACGGCCGAGGCGGTGTAGTAATAAAGGGCGATGGATTTGCGCGTAATGTGTTCAGGCGTGGTGAGAGGCTCAGGGTGTCCGTGATTGCTGTCTTTATCTGTATTGAAAATGACACAACGGTTGTACACGGGTAACACTTTCTTAAGGCAGGTTTTCATGCCGACATCCCAAAGCTCCAGGTTGCCGCCGTATGCCTCCTGCCAGTCTTCATTCAGATAAATGATGATGTTCAGTCGGCGCTCAATATTCAGTTTCTTGTTGAGCCTGAAGTCGGAGTGCACGCCCAGGTACCCACCGCTTTTTGTTTCATGCAGCCCGCCCCCGGTGAAGTAGGGGTCGGGTATCAAGCCGTCGATGCCCGTGAGGTGCTCAAGAAACTGCAACATGGGGGCCGAGTTGAACGCGTTGAATACCGATTTTAAATAGGGATCACATTCGTTAGGGCTGATTTGGCGTTTGCGCTGGCCTTTGTACCCGCGCTCGTAGAGGGTTTCGTTCTGGGTTGGCTCAACGGGGAAATGCGAGCTAATGCTCGCGATCAGCTCGTCCTGCAGGAAGTTGTCGATGACGATATGGGGAAACGGCGTAGCCTGCACATACAGGCTGCTCAATGAAGTACCTAGATCGCTGGCCGCTTTCTGGTCGAAGTCGAGCGCTGGAGAAAGGCTCATGGGTAGCGTTTGAGAGTTAGGTGCCATTACCGCTCCGATACTGAAAATAAAAGCCTGTGGAGGGCTTCGATCACGCGCGGGAGCGCCCCGATCGCGTGTTTGCGAAGCCTAGCCTCCCAGGCCATCCTTGTTAAGGCGCTTGAGGATGTTGTTATACATCCGGGTTCGCCTGTGGGTCGCGCCATAGCCACCCGCCGCCGAGACGGTACCGGCCTGGATGTGATCCAGGTAACTGAAGATTTTGCGCGGCGAAAGCATTTCAACGGTATAGCCGAGCGCAGTCATGCGCTCTTGAAGCGTGTAGCCAGGCACCCGATCATCCATTGAAAAATGCAGCCCATGTTGCTTGATGAGCTTGCAATTCCATAAGGTGCAAAAGCTCTTCAGGTAGAGCTCCCGGTAGGGCTTGGGCTCTCTTGAACGTAGCCCCAGGGCAATTTTCAAACGTCGGAAATAATGCTTGAACAGGCGCGAGCTAAAGCGCCAAAACGTTCTCGTGAGACCGCGATTGAGTTGCTCCACACAACCCACGGCAGCGACGCCTGGATGGTTGGCGCACTTGTTCAGCAGCATCGGAAAAACATTCTTGTCGAAAATGAATGTGTCGGTATGAATCAGCAGTAAGTAATCAGTGCTGACGCGCTCCAGTACCCGGTCCAAGGCTTTGCCATGGGCGATATGGCCTTGCTCGGGCTCGGAAGTGGTGCGCTCGATTAAATGGATCCAATCAAGTGTCCTTAAATACTCGGTGCTTTCATCGGCAGAATAGTTGTCAACGACCCACACCGGCGTCTCGCGGGGGTCGATGTGCTGGTGCAACAGCTCCAGGCAGATTTTGGTGATTTCCGGAGTTTTGTAATTGACCAGTACAATACTGAAAGGGGTGGAGTTCTCGTTTGGTGCGTCAGTTTTGTTCATCACTCACACACTCAAGATATTTGTAAGTGAATGTAAGAAATAGCAGATTTTATTTGCGCTTTAGTTTCATTTGGCGCAACTGCGCTGACGCGAAAGTTAGTTGGGGTTGCGTATGAAGTTGTCGTCGATTGTATTGCGCCTGACATATTCGTGGCTCACTGAGTCGCTATAAACGGGGCTGCGGTATTACGGTCTCCGTTATAGATAAATGAATGTGAAATAAGTATGAAAAGGCAGTGGATGAAGTGTTGGCGTTGGACGCAGGCGGAGAGGGCAGTCGGGCAATGGGCAGATGTTCTATCATGAGCGTCTATTCATAAACAGCGATGTGCCGCCATGAGAGACCTGCCACCCACCTCGACATTGCGCGCCTTTGAGGTTGCGACTCGGCACACGACGTTCACCTCTGCTTCGCAAGAGCTGCACGTCACCCAAAGCGCCGTCAGCCATCAACTCAAGCACCTCGAAGAACTCTGGGGATTGCAGCTGTTCCAGCGGGGCAAGTCACTCAGCCTGACGCCTGCCGGCGCAGCCCTTGCGCCCATCGTGCGCGAGTTCTTCATGAACCTTGAGGCCACACTCGCGGACCTGCGGGAACAAAAGGGCAGGGTTCGGCTCAAGGTCAGCACCACCTATTCCTTCGCGCTGAAATGGCTGCTGCCACGTTTGCCGAGCCTGGCCCAGCGGCATCCGGAAATACTCGTCACGCTGGACTCCAGCGACAAGATCATCAACTTCTCCAGTGCGGAGGCTGATGTTGCGATCCGCCTGGGCAATGGGAATTACCCGGCGCTTTACTCGGAGTTCCTGTTCCGCGAGCAGATTTTTCCGGTGGCCAGTCCCGATCTGTTGAAGCGCTTTGGCCGGCCAAACACGCCAGCCGAATTGCTGCGCTATCCCTTGCTGATGCGCGACGGCGCCGATTTGGTGCCGAAGTGGGAAGTGTGGTTCCAGCACGTCGGGCTGGCGATTTCGCCACTCAATGAGAGTGTCAGGTTTCCGGATACCAACATGACGATCGAGGCGGCGTTGCTCGGCCAGGGCATTGCGTTGGCGCGCAGTGGGCATGTGGAATCAGAGCTGAGCGATGGCAGCCTGGTCAAGCTGTTCGAGGTGCCGTTCCCATCCCCGGTTGCCTATTATTTTGTGTGCCCCAAAGGGCTCGAATCCCAGCCTCACATCGTCAGCTTTCGTGATTGGTTGATGCAGGAAGCGGTAAACGCCGGACTCGCCTACGAATAAAGCATGAGGATTTGCTCATTCTTCAATGAGGAGACTTCGTTTCAGTTGAGGCGCCGGTTTACTTAGGATAGGCGCATGCCATATCACATCATTCTCCTGGTCCTCTTTGCCGCCTTACTGCACGCCAGTTGGAATGCGCTGCTGCGTGGCGGCGCCGACCGCCTCTGGTCGATGACGGTGATGTGCCTGGCGGTCGCTATTGCCAGTGGCGCCGCTGCCTTGTTCCTGGAAGTGCCGGCGCCAGCCAGTTGGTTCTATGTGGTGCTGTCAGCGCTACTCCATGTGGGCTACAACCTGTTCCTGGTACGCAGCTACAAGGTGGGCGACCTGGGGCAAACCTATCCGATTTCACGGGGCTCCTCGCCGGTGCTGATCACCCTCGGCGCCGCAGTGTTTGCCGGGGAGAGCGTATCGGCCAGCTCACTGCTGGGCATTGCCCTGGTGTCTGGCGGGATTATTTCGCTGGCGTTCAGGGGCCGCCGCCTGGCCGTGCCCAGCCTGCCATACGCCCTGGGCACCGGGTGTTTCATTGCCGCCTATAGCGTCACCGATGGCATCGGCGCACGCCTGTCCGGTGCCCCGATGGCCTACACGGTCTGGATGTGCGCCCTGTGGGGCGTGTTGATGCCGGCGGTCTATATCGGCCTGCGCGGGGCAAAGAGTTTGTTCAGTGTGCGGCCTGGTTTCTTCACGGCGTTCGCCGGCGGGCTGGTGTCGCTCCTGGCCTACGGAATCATCATCTACGCAATGGCCGGTGCGCCCATGGGCGCGGTGTCGGCGTTGCGCGAAACCAGCGTGTTGTTTGCGGCGCTGATTGGCTATTTCTTTCTCGGCGAGACACTGACGGTGCGCAAGGTATTGGCGTGCGTGGTGATCGCCACCGGCACCCTCCTCATCGGCTGAGGACAGGTAACGCATTTCCCACCACCACATGAAGGTTCGCTCAATGGATACCGTCCCGCAGGCACCGCTGATTCTGATCACGGGTGGAAGTCGTGGCGTTGGCGCCGCCACCGCGCGGCTGGCTGCCGCACAAGGTTATGACGTGGCGATCAGCTTCGTTTCCGACGAATCTGCTGCCCTCGCGGTGGTGGCGGATGTAGAAGCGGCGGGGCGCCGGGCCTTGGCCGTACGCGCAGACAGCGCAGACCCGGAGCAGGTCGTTCAGTTATTTGCCGCGATAGATCGGGCGTTCGGGCGCATCGATGTACTGGTTAACAACGCCGGGATCAACGCATTGCAATCCCGGGTCGAGGACCTGGCGTTCGAGCGCATGCAGCGGATTTTCGCGGTCAACGCGATCGGGCCGATGCTGTGTGCCCAGCAAGCGGTGAAGCGCATGTCGTTTCGTCACGAGGGGCGGGGCGGTTCTGTGATCAATATCTCGTCGGCCTCCGCCCGGCTTGGCAGCCCCAACGAATACGTCGACTACGCCGCATCGAAAGGTGCGCTTGAGACCTTTACCACCGGGTTTGCCAAGGAAGTTGCCCGGGAGGGAATACGCGTCAACTGCATCCGCCCCGGGCATATCTACACCGACATTCACGCCAGCGGCGGCGAGCCGGGGCGGGTTGACCGCGTCAAGGATTCGATCCCCATGGGGCGGGGTGGTCAGCCTGAAGAAGTGGCCAGGGCGATTCTGTGGCTGGCAGGCGCCGAGGCGTCCTTCATCACGGGTACGTTCCTGGATGTCACCGGCGGTAAATGAGCAGCAGGGCGTGGCACCGAGGCTCCCCTCGGTAGGCCACGCCAGGCATGCTTGCGCCGGGTCAGCTGTTGAGCTTGATCTGCTCCTTCGCCAGCTTCACCACATTCTCCAGGGTAAAGCCGAACTTGGCCTGCAACTTGGCCAAGGGTGCCGAGGCGCCAAAGCTGTTCATCACCACCTTGGCCCCGGTCTGCCCTACGTAGCGGTCCCAGCCCAACGGGCCGGCCTGTTCCACCACCAGGCGTGCCTTCACCGTCGGCGGCAGCACGCTGTCGCGGTAGGCCTGGTCCTGTTCTTCGAACAGTTCCCAACTCGGCATCGACACCACTTGCGCCGCCACGCCTTCAGCCTTCAGTTGCTCATAGGCCTCCACCGCCAGGCTGACTTCACTGCCGGTGGCCATCAGGATCACCTGGGGCTTATCGGCGCCGGCCAGCACATAAGCGCCACGGGATGTACCCGTCGCCGCCGCGTACTTCGTGCGATCCAGGGTCGGCAGATTCTGCCGCGACAGCACCACGCAGGTCGGGCGATGGGTCTGGGCCAGAGCGATCTTCCAGGCCTCCAGGGTTTCATTTGCGTCGCCTGGGCGCAGGGTCAGCAAGCCCGGCGTGGCCCGCAGTTGGGTCAGGTGTTCGATGGGCTGGTGGGTGGGGCCGTCTTCGCCGACACCAATCGAGTCATGGGTAAACACGAACACCACCGGCAGCTCCATGATCGCCGCGAGGCGAATCGGCGGCTTCATGTAGTCGCTGAACACCAGGAAGGTCGAGGTGTACGGCCGCAGGTACGACAGCGCCATGCCGTTGGCAATCGCGCCCATGGCATGTTCACGAATACCGAAGTGCAGGTTGCGCCCGCCGTAGTTCTCGGCACTGAAGCGCCCGGCGTCGTCGAACGTCAGGTTGGTCTTGGTGGACGGCGACAAGTCTGCCGAGCCCCCCAGCAGCCATGGGATCTGCTTGGCAAACCCATTCAACACTTCGCCACCGGCGGCACGGCTGGCGACGCCCTTGGCATCCGCGGCAAAGCTCGGCAGTTGCTCCTGCCAATGCTCGGGCATCTCGCCGGCACGCATGCGGCGCAGCTCGTCGGCCAGTTCCGGCTCGTACTGTTCGAGGTGGGACAGGGTTTCGGTCCATTGCTCATACAGCGGCTTGCTGCGCTTGAGCAGCGCATCCCGCAGGACCGTGCGGGCTTCCTCCGGTACCAGGAAGCTTGAGTCTTCGGGCCAGCCGTAAGCGGCTTTGGTCAGGCGGATTTCTTCTTCGCCCAAGGGTTCGCCATGGGCTGAGGCGGTGTTGTGCTTGTGGGGCGAGCCATAGCCGATCACGCTGTCGACCACGATCAGCGTCGGTGCCCCGGTGTTTTTCTGGAACGTGCTCAGGGCGTCGCTCAGGGCCAGCAGGTTGTTTGCATCGGTGACGTGCAAGGTGTGCCAGCCATAGGCCTGGAAACGCTTGATCACGTCTTCGCTGAAGGCCAGCTCAGTGTGGCCTTCGATGCTGATGGTGTTGTTGTCGTAGATCCAGCACAGGTTATCCAGCTTCAAGTGCCCGGCAATGGACGCCGCTTCGCTGCTGATGCCCTCCATCATGTCGCCGTCGCCGCACAGGGTGTAGACGTTGTAGTCGAACAGCACCTGGCCGTCCCGGTTGAAACGCTTGGCCAGCCAACGCTCGGCCATCGCCATGCCGACGCTGTTGGCGCACCCCTGGCCGAGTGGGCCGGTGGTGGTTTCTACGCCGGTGGTCATGCGGTATTCGGGGTGGCCGGGAGTTTTGGAGCTCATCTGCCGGAACTGCTTGATGTCGTCCAGGCTGATGGCCGGCTGGCCGGAGCGCTTGCCGTGGGCGTCAATCTCCACCACGCCCGCCAGGTGCAACAGCGAATACAACAGCATCGAGGCATGGCCCACCGACAATACGAAACGGTCACGGTTGGGCCAGTCGGGGTGCTCGGGGTGATAACGCAGGAAGCGGCTCCACAAGGTGTAACCGACGGGCGCCAGGCCCATGGGCGTGCCGGGGTGGCCGGAGTTGGCCTTCTGCACAGCGTCCATGGCGAGGGTACGAATAGTGTTGATGCACTGGGTGTCGACAGCGTTGGCAGCGTGATTCATGGAACCTGTTCTCCATCGGGTGACGATCTACAGTGGAGGGCAGCCTGCGCCAAAGGTTTTATGAAATCGTCTGCCCTGCGACGAACGGGGACGCAAACGCGACAGGTTGATCTCAGACATGACAAGAGGCTGCTGGATGGGCTAGGTTCAAGGGGTCAACCATCGATCAATGTGCGGAGGTACTCCATGCCAGTGAAACACGACCTGTATCAGGACCTGGGTTTGAGCAAGGAAGCTATTCATGAACGCAGGGCGAGCGATAACCGATTGGATTCGCTGCTCAACCAATACGACATTGCCGACAAGGCGGTGGTGCAGGCTGAGTCGTCCACCTCGGGGGCCAGTGACGATGAGTTGAAAAAACTGAAGGAAAAGCGCTTGGCGATCAAGGATGAGATTTCCAGCAAGCTCGAGGGCCTGGCGGCTCAGGCAGGCAAGGGCTGATTCGACCACGCTGTGCCCATGGGCTTGCCGTTCAGTGCAGGCCCATCCATTCGACAAGGTTGTTTATTGCAATGTATTCGGGTGAACAGCCGGGATCCTGATGAGGGTCAGATATCTCAAAAAAACCACCGATAGTTGCCGTCGGCATGCAGTGAATGCATGGGTTAGGTCTACTATGGGGTGTGGTCTGTCACCCTGGTGTGAACGATCGCGAAGGTATGGGTGGATGCGACGTTGCTGCTCAACCTGAGTGGTGGTGTGAGCGCACAGGCCTTTAACATGCCGCAGGGAGAGTGGCAATGACGCGCGACAAAGCATGGACCGCGCTGGGGGGCATGGTGGGCTGTCTGGAACCGGCAGCCACCGTCTCGGCAGCAGAGCAAGTCACCCATATACAGCTCAAGTCTATTTTCGATTCCTCCGGCACCGGCCTGGCGCTGGTGGCGTTGGACGGTCGCTGGCTGCGGGCAAATGGCGTCACTTGCCGTTTGCTGGGCTACAGCGAGGCGCAGCTGCAAGCCACCACCTTCATGGCCTTGACTCACCCTGATGATCGGGAGGTGGGGATAAGCCTGGTCGAGGAATTGAAGCGCGGTGCGAGGCCCAGTGCGACGATGCATAAGCGCTACCTTCACCGCGACGGACAAGTGGTCTGGGTGCGACTGACTGTGGGGCTGGTGCGCGACGAAGAGGGTCAGCCTTCATGCTTCGTGTCCCAACTGGAGGACATCACCGAGAACTGGCAACTGCGTGAAACCCTGATGGGGAGCGAGCTGAAATTCCTCTCCCTGGCGGAAAGCTCCCCCAACATCATTGTTCGCTATGACCGCAATCTCTTGCGCACTTATGTCAATCCGACGTTCTTGCTGCTCACCGGCTCGTCTTTTCACGATGCCATCGGTGTTGCTCCCAATGAGGAGTCCGCCGATTACCTGCGCCAACTGCGCCAGGTGCTGGCCACTGGTAATCCGGCTCAATTTCTCAACAGTTGGGCGGTCGAGCAGAATGGCGAGTGGGTAACGTGCGTGGTCAGCCTCACGGCGGAGCGCAATAATGCCGGTGAAGTGGTTGGGGTGCTGGCCCTTGCCCACGACATTACTCAGTTGCGTAAGCACCAGGACCTCGAAGAGGCCCGGCTGCATATCTTCGAAAAAATGGCCAGCGACGCACCGCTGGATGAAACCCTTGGCCTGCTGGTTGGGTATCTGAAGCTGGCCTTGCCCAATCGTGCCTGCAGCGTGATGTTGCTGGATCCTCAAACCCTGACACTGACGCCCTGCACAGGCGCCGGCCTGCGGGATGAATGGCCCCCGACCCCGGGGCAATACGCCTCCTGGTCCGAGCCGATCATGGATACGCAGGGCCGAGTCCTGGGGGCTTTTGTGGTGACCAACCCACAAGGCGTGCTTCCAGACGACAGTGACATCCAGCGCGTGCGCCAGACCTGTCACATTGCCGCGATTGCCATCGAACGCTGGCGCTCCGAATCACTGCTCAAGCACCGCGAACGACGTTACCGGGATATTTTTGACCATACCCTGGACA
Source organism: Pseudomonas sp. MWU16-30323 (assembly GCF_020515595.1). Classification (NCBI taxonomy): domain Bacteria; kingdom Pseudomonadati; phylum Pseudomonadota; class Gammaproteobacteria; order Pseudomonadales; family Pseudomonadaceae; genus Pseudomonas; species Pseudomonas sp. MWU16-30323. The sequence goes on along the minus strand of NZ_JAIWYM010000017.1, from coordinate 69,987 downwards.
TGCTCTGCCTGCTCGAAGTAACCGAGGTTGACCGCCTGCGCTGTGTCGAGGTCAATCCCGCCTTGCTGCGCGCCCTGGGCAAACCCCACGGCGATGTCATTGGCCAGACCCTTGAGCGTGTGTTCGACCGGTTGAGCGCCGGTAAAGTCCAGGACTTGTGCCAGCGATGCCTGGCCGCCGGGCGAGCGATGGAGTCCGAGGACACGGTGGTGCTGCGGGACGAAGTCCGTAATTTGCACTTCACCCTGATACCGGTCGCCGACCCGGAGGGCATGGGCCAGCGCATTCTGGTGATCAGCCGCGACATTACGCTTTCCTCAAAGGCCCGCCAGAAAGAACTTGAACGGCAGCACGATATCAGTGCCCTGGTGGAAAACAGCCCGGATGCCATTGTTCGTGTGAGCGCCCAAGGCGAAGTGCTTTACGTCAATGCCCAATTGAAAAAGTGGGTGGGTAGCGCCTGGCCGGACCTGCCGGGAAAATCCATAGGCGCCATGGCCCCCCTCAATGCCCAGGCCCAGCTGTTTTGCGAGTTGGTGGCCCAGGTGGTCAACGATAACAAGGCGGCAGAGCAGGAATTTATGTTGGCGGGTTTGAAAGGCGCGCCCAAGGTGCTGCTGATCCACTTTGTGCCCGAGGTCGATGGCAGGCGGGTGGTCAGTGTGCTGGCGGTAGGGCGCGACATTTCCAAGTTGCGTGCCGCCGAGCGGCGCCTGGCCAATTCCAACGCGCAGTTGCGCGACCTGTCGACCCGCCGGGAAACCGCGCGGGAAGAGGAGCGCAAACTGATCGCCAGGGAGATTCATGACGAACTGGGCCAGCATCTGACGGCCTTGCGCATGGGGATCTCGCTGTTGAGGTTTCAATTCGGCGCTACCACACCCGAACTCACCCCTCAGGTGGAGCGGTTGATGGCCCTGACCGACAAGACGATCCAAGTGGTGCGTGACGTTTCTACCAGCCTGCGGCCTTCGGCCCTGAACCTGGGGCTGGTCTCGGGCCTTGAATGGCTGACCACTGAGTTTGTCGACTTGACCCACACGCCCTGTCTACTGCACTTGCCCTTGAGCCCCATGACACTGCCCGATGCCCAGATTACCGCCGCGTTCCGCATCGTGCAGGAATCGCTGACCAACATTGCCCGTTACGCGCAAGCGACGCAGGTCAGTGTCACCCTGGCGCCGCAGGACGGGCATTGGTTGCTGGAAGTCCAGGACAACGGCGTCGGCTTCGAGCCCGACGCGGTCGGCCGGCAAACCCTCGGACTGGCCGGGATGCGTGAGCGCGGCCTGATGCTGGGCGGCAAGGTCATTATTTTCAGTCACCCCGGACAAGGCACCACCGTCCAGGCGTTCATTCCCATGCAGGAGACAGCTTCATGATTCGCATGTTGATCGCCGATGACCACACCATCATGCGCGAAGGGCTCAAGCAGCTGTTCACGCTGGTCGCGGACCTGCAGGTAGTGGCCGAGGCCGAGAGTGGCGCGCAAGTGATCGAGTTGCTGCGCCAGGTGGAGATTGACCTGCTGTTGCTGGACATGAACATGCCGGGCATCAGCGGTGAAATCCTGATTGCCAGGTTGCACGCACAGTACCCGAAGCTGCCCATCCTGGTGTTGAGCATGCACAACGAAATCCACATCGCGCAACGGGCACTGCGCGCTGGCGCACTGGGTTACCTGACCAAGGACAGTGACCCCGAGACGCTGTTGGCCGCCATCCGCCGAGTGATCGGCGGCCAGCGTTACCTGGACGCCGGCCTGGCGGAACAGATCGCCCTGCAAAGCAGTGGGTTGAAGCAACAGACCTATGTCGAGAGTTTGTCTGATCGCGAGTTCCAGATCCTGCGCTTGCTTGCCCACGGCATGAGCGTTAACCAGATCGCCGAGCAGTTGGTTATCAGCAACAAGACCGTGAGCACCCACAAGACGCGGTTGATGGAAAAGATGGGCTTTGTTTCCACGGCGGACATTGTGCGTTTCGCCATGACCTTGGGTATTTCCTGATCTCAGCCCAGAGGTAGGGATTTTCCTACCCCGCCTCCCGGTATCCCTACCCCAGAATAGGGATGCTCCGATGGTTGGGGTGCCATTATTGCGCCAGTATCTCCCTCAAGCAGTCGAACCGCCGGTTAACCGGTGACGGGCTGCCCTGACCGGGAGAGAGACCGTGAACGAACAGACCCCACCCCCTTCAGTTGTGTTGACACTGCTTCCTGCAGTGTTCTCTGGCCTGCTCGGCAGCTTTTCGATCATGTACAGCAATGGTTTTGACGGCCGGGCAGTGGGGGCGGGCGGTGTGCTGTTGCTGGTGTGTATCAGCCTGGGGGGGTGGGCAAACAGCCGCCTCCAGGCACACTGGCGCAGCATCCAGCACCAGGAGGCGGCCGCAGTGCCGGCCGTGGCCGTCGACACGGGGCTGGCCGAGGTGTGTCTCAACGTGTTGCCGGTGTGGTCCAGGCAGATAGACGCAGCCCGCCAGATCAGTGAAACGTCCATCCTCAAACTCAGCGAGCGCTTTGCCACTCTGTCCTCCAACATCAGCCACAGTGTTTCCAGCAGTGGTGGCCAGGATGCTTCCCAGCAACTGGTCGACCTGCTCGAAGTCGGCCAGCGCGATCTCAACGCCATTGTCCTGGCCCTGCGTGCGGCCCTCTGCAACAAAGAGAACGAGTTAAAGGAGGTCATGCTGCTCTCGGGGTTTACCGAGCAGCTCCAGCAAATGGCCAAGTTCGTCGGTGACATCGCCAGCCAGACCAACCTGCTTGCCCTCAATGCCGCCATTGAAGCTGCCCGTGCCGGTGAGGCCGGTCGAGGGTTCGCAGTGGTGGCCGATGAGGTGCGCAAGCTCTCCAGCATGTCCGGTGAGACCGGCCGCAAAATCAGCGAAACGGTCATCACCGTGAATGCCGCCATTGCCCGGACCGTGCAGATGTCGCGGCATCACGCCGAACAAGACACCTTGACCCTGGCGGACTCGGAGCGGGTGGTGTCCCAGGTCATTCAGAGCTTTGGCGCAAACGCCCAGACCGTCGTGCGCAACAGCCGCGACCTGCAACAGCAGAGCGCGAGTGTGGCTGACGAGATTGCCCAAGTGCTGGTTGCCCTGCAGTTCCAGGACCGGGTCAGCCAGATGTTGACCCTGATCACCCACGACCAAAGCCGCTTGCAACAACAGTTGGGTGAGCACCATGAGGGGGGTGTGATCACCCCGCTGGCCAGCGACCGCTGGCTGCAGGAGCTGTCAACCGCCTACACCATGCCGGAACAGCACGCTATCCATGGTGGCAAGCCGCTTTCCAAGGCTGACACCAACGACATCACCTTTTTCTAGAGGCGCTTTTCCAATGAGCAAAACCATTCTGATTGTCGACGACTCCGCTTCCATACGGCAGGTGGTGAGCATCACCCTCAAAGGTGCGGGCTACGACGTGATTGAAGGCTGTGATGGCAAAGACGCCTTGAGCAAGCTGGATGGACGCAAAATCCATCTGATTGTCAGTGACGTGAACATGCCCAACATGGACGGCTTCACCTTCGTCAAGGCGGCCAAGCTGCTGCCGGCCTACAAGTTCACGCCGGTCATCATGCTCACCACCGAAGCCAGTGACGCCATGAAGCAGAAAGGCCAGGCCAACGGCGCCAAGGCATGGATGGTCAAGCCTTTTCAGCCGGCGCAGATGTTGAACGCCGTCTCCAAGTTAATCCTGCCTTAGTGTTGGCCAGCGTTGGCTGGCCAGGAGGTTTTCCATGAGAAGTACACCCCCGATGTTACGTCGAATCCAGGTCATGGAAGGCCCGCTGACCATCTACACGGCCACGGAACAAAAAGACGTGTTGTTGTCACTGTTTCCCCTGGCCCATGAAGTTGAGTTGGACTTATCCAATGTCGATGAACTGGACAGCGCCGGCTTGCAATTATTGATCCTTATCAAACGCGAGTCGTTCAGGGAGGGGGCGCAGCTGTTATTGAGCAACCCCAGTCCGACGGTGATTGAGGCATTGCGACTCAGCGGCCTTGAAGACTACTTCGCTAATCCATCTTTTGCCCCATCGGCGGGAGCATGATCGTATGGCCCAGTCTATGAACATGGATGACGTGCTTCAGACCTTCATTGCTGAAAGTCGCGAGCTTTTGTTGCAGATGGAGGATGCGCTGCTGCAAATAGAGAAGTCGCCCCACGACCTCGATACCATCAATGCGTTGTTTCGCGTCGCCCACACCATCAAGGGCTCAGCCGGCCTGTTTGGCCTGATGCCGATTGTTGAATTTACCCATGTCGCCGAGAGCGTCCTGGATCGGGTGCGCAGCCTGGAAGTGCGTGTCGACGAAGCCTTGAGTGCCTTGTTTCTTGAAGCGCGTGACCATATCAGCCAACTGATCGATCTGTTGGCCGAAGACGGCAACCTGGATCGACTGGATGAGCCCCTTCAGGTGCAGGGCGACGGGCTGGTAGGGCGCCTCGCCCTGTACCTGGATACGCCGCTCTCCAGTGCGCCGCACATTCCCCAGGACACGCCCGCTGACAGCCCGCCTCTTGCCCCCGGGCATTGGCACCTGTCGTTGCGCTTCGGGCCTGATGTGTTACGCAGTGGCATGGACCCGTTGGCGTTTCTGCGCTACCTGGGCACCCTGGGGCATTTGCACCACACCATCACCCTGTTTGACTCACTGCCACCCTTGGCGGCAATGGACCCGGAAACCAATTACCTGGGGTTTGAGCTCGCGTTGGTCAGCGATGCCTCCCGGGAGATCATCGACGGCGCTTTTGATTTTGTGCGTGAAGAGGCCCAGGTGCTGATCCTGGAGCCCCACGCCACCCCCCAGGCGTGCCGGGCGCACCTCGATGCGCTGCCGGAAGAAAATGCGGACCTGCTGGAGCTGTTTGTCCGTTGTGGCACCTTGAGCGAATCCCAGGCCTTGCGGGTTGCGCAGGAAGGCGAGCCAGCGCTTTTGGTCGACGTATTGCCGGAAACGATGGCCCCCTCGCAGAAGGCGGTAAAGAGCCAGGCCACTAACGAAGGTAACCTGATTCGGGTCGATGCCGGCAAGCTGGATCAACTGATTAATCTGGTGGGCGAGCTGATCATTGCCGGTGCCGGTGCCAACCTGGTGGCAGTGCGCAGCGGGATTGGCGAAATGATCGAGGCCACCAGCCTGTTGTCGCGGCTGGTGGAGGAAGTCCGTGATTCTGCACTGACCCTGCGCATGGTGCAGATTGGCGCGACGTTCACGCGCTTTCAGCGGGTGGTGCGCGATGTCTCCAAGGAACTGGGCAAGGACATCGTGCTGCACATCGGCGGTGGCGAGACCGAGCTGGATAAAACCGTGGTCGAGCGTATTGGCGACCCGCTGACCCACCTGGTGCGAAATGCCATGGACCATGGCATCGAAGCGGCCTCCCTGCGCCTCCAGCGGGGCAAGCCGGCCCAGGGCACGGTGAGCCTGAATGCCTATCACGAGTCGGGCAGCATCGTCATCGAGGTATCCGACGATGGCGGCGGCCTGCGCAAGGACAAGATTCTCGCCAAGGCCCGTGACCGAGGGTTGGTGGGGGACGGCCAGGTACTGGCGGACAAAGACATTCTGAATTTGATTTTCGAACCGGGTTTTTCCACTGCCGACCAGGTCAGCAACCTGTCCGGCCGCGGTGTGGGCATGGACGTGGTGAAACGCAATATCACGGCGCTGCGGGGCAGCGTGAGCCTGGAAAGTGAAGAAGGCCTGGGCACCACCGTACGGATTCGCCTGCCGCTGACCCTGGCCATCATCGACGGCTTTCTGATTGGCGTCGGCAAAGCCTCCTATGTGGTTCCGCTGAACATGGTGGAGGAGTGCATCGAACTGGTGACACAGCCAGGTGCGGATACCGGCTACCTGGACTTGCGGGGAGATGTGCTGCCCATCCTGCGGCTACGCGAGATGTTTGAGGTGGATGAGCCGCGGGGCAGCCGCGAAAACGTGGTTGTCGTGCAATACGCCGGCTTGCGCGCCGGGCTGGTGGTTGATCGCTTGCTGGGTGAGTTTCAAACCGTGATCAAGCCATTGGGCAAGGTGTTTGGTGATGCCCATGGATTGGGAGGCTTCACGATCCTGGGCAGCGGTGCTGTTGCGCTGATTCTGGATATTCCCAATTTGTTGGGACACGTCGCCAGGGAATCGGCCAACCGTTCGACTCAAAGTTCTTTACTGACTCAATGAAGCGTCATCAGGAGTTACTTGCCATGACCGTAATCAAAAATATTGTATTGCTGGTTTGCGCGGCGATCGTCGGGGTTGTCGTGTTGTGTACCACCAGCCTCTACCTGGCCGGCCAGATCAACTCGACCGCCAGCTACGCCAACCTCAACACGGTGCCCAGCCTGCTGGAAATCGATCACGCCGCAGAAGCCTTCACGGCGCTTCATGCCTTGCAATGGCAGCGCCTGGGCGGTATCGAGAAAAACACGGTGCCCAGTTACGCCGATGGGGTGGCCGCCAACTTCAGCACGATCGGCAAGGCGCTGGATCACTATCAGAGCGAGCTGATCTCAGACCAGCATGATGCGGCATTGTTGACTCAACTGCGCGCCCGGCTGGCAGAGTTCGCAACCCTTCAAGCCCGTTTCGACAAATTGAGCGACAGCGGTGACCTGGCTTCCGCCAGGGAGGCGATCGAGTCCAGCCAACCGTTGCAGAATGCAGTCCTGGCGGCCATTGCCGACATGCGCCAGTACAACCTTGAGCTGGGCCGCAAAGCCGAGATACTGGCCACCAGCACCGAATCCAACGCCCGCTATCTTTTACTGCTGGTCAGCGGCTTGACGGTGTTGGCCACCGCGCTGATCGGGGCATTCCTGGGGCGTAACCTGATGCGCCAGCTGGGGGGGGAACCGGCCGATGTGCGTGTATTTGCAGCACGCTTGTCCGCCGGCGAGCTGGATGCAAAAGCCACACTCAGAGCCGGTGATACCACCAGCCTGATGGCCTCCATGCAACAACTGGGCACCACCTTGCATGAACTGGTTGTGGAAATGAACCGCATGTCCAGTGAGCACGACAAGGGCGAAATTGACGCACAGATTGATGCCGGCCAGTTCAATGGCAGCTACCGGTCCATGGCCGAAGGCATCAATAACATGGTCAATGGCCATATCGCAGTGAAGAAAAAAGCCATGGCCTGTATCCGCTCTTTTGGTGAGGGGGATTTGGTGGCGCCGCTGGAGCGGTTCCCGGGTAAAAAAGCCTTTATCAACGAGAACATTGAGCTGCTGCGCACCAATATTCTGGCCCTGATCAATGAAATGAAGCACATGTCCGTCGAGCACGAACAAGGTGACATTGATGTCATGATTGATGTCGCGCGCTTCTCCGGTTCGTACCGGGATATCGGCCAAGGCATCAATGACATGGTCAGCGGCCATATCAGCGTGAAGAAAAAGGCGATGGCCTGCATCCGGTCATTCGGGGAAGGCGATTTGTCGGCGCCGCTGGAGCGTTTCCCGGGCAAAAAAGCCTTTATCAACGAAAACATCGAGCAACTGCGGGCCAATATCCTGGCCCTGGTCGAAGACACACGCCAGATCAGCGACAGCGCCATGATCGGCAAGCTGGACACCCGGCCTGACAGCGCCCGTCACCAGGGAGATTTCCGGAGGATTATCCTGGGGATCAATGGCTCCCTGGACGCGATCATCGTGCCGATTACCGAAGCCATGGATATCTTGTCGGCGATTGCTGGCGGCGACCTGACCCGATCCATCACCGGCGACTACCAGGGCAAGTTCCTGGAACTCAAGAACTCGGTCAACGGCACCGTGGAAAAACTCTCGGAGATCATTGGCGAGGTGCGTAGCTCCGCCGATTCACTGTCCAGTGCCTCCGAGGAGATCTCCGCGACTGCACAAAGCATGAGCCAGTCGGCGTCCGAGCAGGCGGCGTCGGTAGAGCAGACATCCGCGTCGATGGAGCAGATGTCGGCTTCCATTGCCCAGAACACCGAGAACGCCAAAGTCACCGATGGCATGGCCGGCAAGGCCAACAAAGAGGCGACTGAAGGTGGGCGGGCGGTCAAGGACACCGTGGCGGCGATGAAGACCATCGCGGAAAAAATCGGCATTGTCGATTCCATCGCCTATCAGACCAACCTGCTGGCACTCAACGCTGCCATTGAAGCGGCCCGCGCCGGCGAGCATGGCAAAGGCTTCGCGGTGGTGGCCGCCGAAGTCCGCAAACTGGCCGAGCGCAGCCAGATTGCCGCCCAGGAAATCAGTGAAGTGGCCAAGAGCAGCGTGGCCCTGGCTGAGCGGGCCGGGAACCTGCTGGATGAGATCGTGCCCTCGATTGCCAAGACCTCCGATCTGGTGCAGGAAATTACCGCGGCGTCCGAGGAGCAGTCCATCGGGTCGGAGCAAATCAATAGTGCGATGTCGCAGATGAGTCAGCTGACCCAGCAGAATGCCTCCGCTTCCGAAGAGCTGGCGGCCACGGCCGAAGAAATGAGTGGCCAGGCCGAGCAACTGCAAGAGCTGATGGGCTTCTTCACCGTGCAGAGCAAGCGCCAGGGGCGGGCATTGTCATCGCCGGTACAGGCGCGTGCGACGCAGATGCCTGAGCACGAGGCCAATCTGGTGGAGGGCGGCTTTGTCCGCTTCGGGAGTTGAGCCATGTCCGCCTCCGCCGTTCAGCCAAGTGCATTCGAGCCGGCGTTACCGGTTGATGAGCCCTTGCAGTACCTGACCTTCCTAGCCGCTCACGAAATGTTTGCGGTCAACACCCTGAGTGTTCGCGAAATCATCGAATACAACCAGGTGACGGCGGTGCCGATGATGCCCGTGTTTATGCGGGGGGTGATCAACCTGCGTGGCTCGGTCGTCCCGGTGGTGGACTTGCGGGCCCGCTTTGGCAAAGGCACCACTGTTCTGGGCAGCCGCACCTGCATTGTGATTCTGGATGCGGCCAGCGAGGGCGAGGCACAGGTACTGGGAGTGGTGGTGGACTCGGTCAGCGAGGTGATCGAGATCCAGGATGTCGATATCAAGCCCGCGCCGGCCTTCGGTAATCGTATCCGGACCGATTTCATAAAGGGCATGACCAAGGTGCGTGGCGAATTCGTCACGCTGCTGCAAATAGAGCAGGTGCTGTGTGTCGATGAACTGGCAGGTCAGATGTGAGCCGCCGCGCAGTGACTCCTGCTGATTGCCGACCCTCGACACGTGACCAACAAGCCAACCATCCGAGGTGAATCATGGGCCCATCCGTCAGTACCACCGTCCCGAACCCGAGCCAATACCTCACCTTTGAACTGGGAGATGAAATGTTCGCTGTGGGGACACTCAATGTGCGGGAAATCATCGAGTACGGGCCAATTACCAGCGTGCCGTTGCTGCCTGCCAGTATTCGCGGGGTCATCAACCTGCGAGGTGCGGCGGTTCCCGTGCTGGACCTCGGCGTGCGCTTTCGCGGTGAGCGCACGGTCCAAACGTCAAGGACGTGCTTTGTGATTCTGGAAGTGCAGGCGAACGCGCAGCGCAAGCCCGTGGGAATCATCGTCGATGCGGTCAGCGAGGTGCTGGAAATTGCCGATCAGGACATCGAGCCGTCGCTGAATTTCGGCACCGATGTGCGGGCCGACTTCTTGTTGGGCATTGGCAAGCTGGACAGCGGGTTCGTGTTGCTGCTGGACATTGGTCAAGTGCTCTCCTTTGAGCAGATCGATGCCCTGGCTTCACTCGCCCCCAGTGGCTTATTAACGGATTGAAGACGACGGTGGATGCACCCTATGAACGTAATTCTTTCCGACGCTGAGTTTCTGCAGTTTCGCAGCCTGATTCATGAGATCGCCGGCATCAGCATGTCCGATGCCAAGAAGCAGTTGGTGAGTGGGCGCCTGTCCAAACGCTTGCAAATATTCAAGCTCAACACCTATGGCGCTTACTACAAGGTGCTGATGAAAGACCGCGCCGAGTTGCAGGTGGCGGTTGATTTGCTGACCACCAACGAAACCTACTTTTTTCGTGAACCCAAGCATTTCGACTTTCTGCGGGATGTGGCGCTTCCCGAACTGCGTGGCAGCGGACCGTTGCGTGTCTGGAGTGGGGCCTGTTCCACCGGCGAAGAACCCTACACCCTGGCCATGGTCCTGGCCGACAGCCTGGTGGGCCGGCCCTGGGAAATTGTCGCCTCGGACATCAGCAGCCGGGTGCTGGACAAAGCCCGGCAGGGGCGTTACCCACTGGACGGGATTCGCGGGATTCCCGAGGCGCTGCTCAAGAAGTACTGCCTCAAGGGCGTGGGTTCAAACCATGGTTGCTTCATGGTCGAGCCGGCACTGGCCTCGCGGATTGACTTCCAGTCGATCAATCTGAACAACCCACTACCGAAACTGGGCCTGTTTGATGTGATCTTCCTGCGCAACGTGATGATCTATTTTGACAACGACACCAAGGTGCAAGTGGTCAAACGCCTGTTGAGTCACCTCAAGCCTGGGGGTTACTTCATCGTCAGCCATTCGGAGAGTCTCAATGGCATTACCGATGAGTTGCGGCTGATCAAGCCTTCGATCTACCGGAGGCCCCATGCCTGAAGAACAGCTGTTCCGTGAGCGCTTCCTCAACCCCGGCGAATTGTTCTTCGGGGCCGGGTCCGGCCGATTGCGCACAGTGCTCGGATCCTGTGTCGCACTGGTGTTCTGGCACCCGCGACGGTTGTTGGGGGGCATGTGTCATTACCTGTTGCCCCAGCGCCCGCTGAAGGACCGGCGCGAACTGGACGGCCGTTATGGCAACGAGGCATTTGAACTCATGTTGCTACGGATCAAGGCCCTCAAGGCCCGGCCCGGGGAATTCCGCATTAGCGTGTTTGGTGGCGGGAATATGTTTCCTGGCCTGGCGCGTGCCGATAACCACTATGTCGGGCAGCGTAACGTCGAGCAGGCCAGGCAGTTGCTCGATGCCCATCATCTGCATTGCCACAACTTTCATGTGGAGGGCGTGGGATATCGAACGGTGGTGTTCGACCTGGCCACTGGAGACATTGAGCTTAAATACCTGGCCCTGGATCGGGCCTCTGGATGCTCTCGAGGAGCGCGCGCGATATGAGCCGTATCAAAGTGCTGATCATTGATGATTCCGCCGTGGTGCGCCAGGTACTGACCGCGACGCTTGGCCAGGACCCGGCGATCGAAGTCATTGGCGCGGCCGCAGACCCGGTGTTTGCCATGGACAAGATGAACAAGCAGTGGCCGGACGTGATCGTGCTGGACGTGGAAATGCCGCGGATGGATGGCATTACTTTCCTGAAAAAACTGATGGCCGAGCGACCCACGCCGGTGGTGATCTGTTCGACGTTGACCGAGAAAGGTGCGGCCACCACCATGCAGGCGCTGGCCGCCGGCGCGGTGAGCATTGTCACCAAGCCGCAACTCAACTTGCGCCAGTTTCTGACCGACAGCTCCGACGAATTGGCCGGTGCGGTCAAAGCGGCTGCCAAAGCCAATATGAAACGCATGGTGCCTGCGCCTGAACGGGTACCAGTCAGGTTGAATGCCGACGTGATTCTGCCTCCAGGCACCCAGGCCATGGCGCGTACCACTGAAAACATCGTCGCCATTGGTACCTCAACGGGGGGGACCCAGGCCCTGGAACTGGTACTGACTGCGCTACCCAGGGTTTGCCCAGGGATTGTGATCGTGCAGCACATGCCGGAGCACTTCACCGCAGCCTTTGCCGAGCGGCTCAACCGACTGTGTGAGATCGAGGTGCGAGAGGCGAAAAATGGCGACAGGGTCATGCCGGGCCGCGCCTTGATAGCACCCGGCGGCAGGCACATGCTGCTCAAGCGCAGTGGCGCCCAGTACCAGGTGGAAATTGTCGACGGGCCGCCGGTCAGCCGTCACCGGCCTTCCGTCGATGTGCTGTTTCGTTCCGCCGCCCGCAGTGCCGGGTGTAATGCCTTGGGGATCATCATGACGGGCATGGGGGATGACGGTGCCCGTGGCCTGAAGGAGATGCACGACAGCGGTGCGCGAACCATTGGCCAGGACGAAGAGTCTTGCGTGGTGTATGGCATGCCCAAGGAGGCGTTCAAGCTGGGGGCCGTGGAGCGTGAGCTTCCCCTGGAGCAGATTTCAGCAGCGATCCTGCAGGCGGCGTACCAACGCCGCTGAGATTTGTTCAGAATTGCCTGAAAGACAGCACCACCGCCGCTGCCTATCATGCCAATCGTTCGCCCGGCACTGGGGCTTTTAGACGGCGCATGGAATGCGCCGTGGCCGGGCGAACTCTCTCTTTCAAGCCAGCAGCGCGCGTTTGCATTCGTCAATCGAGCGCTGCTGGGTTTCTCCGTACAACTTCAGCTCATCAATCGTCTGGCGGCCCAGGGCCTTTTCAAACTCGGCCTGGTTGGAGTTGGCCGCGTAGTGACTTTGCGCCGCATCCCCCAGGTTCGACTGGAAAATACCCGCTGCACTCACAGGCAGAAAATCCTCGTACACCAACGGTTCCACGTCCACGTGGCCGGCGGCGATCAGTTCGTCCAGGGTTTTAACCTTCTCCTGGGCGGCCAAGCCTTTCTCGGTCACGAAGTAGCGGAAGTACGCCAGTTCCTGCTCGCGCATCTCGCGGTGATTGTCGGGAAACTCCTGAAAGTGCTGCTCCATCAATTCGGTGTAGCGCGCGGCATTGGCCTCATTCGGAAACGCGCCCAATTCATCCCGTGCAGCATTCAGCAGTTGGTCATACAGCGCGCGGCCCTTGGGGGTCAGCGCCACGCCGCGTTGTTCGATCTCACCGAAGCGCGCGCTGTGGCTGCCCTTGGCGTCGGTAAAGGCGATTGCCTCGTCGAGGGCCTTGAAGCTGGTCTGGCGCAACAGGATCGGGCACTGGCGGCGGGGCGGGCCTTCGATCACGGCCTTGGGGGTGATGCCTTTGCCGGGCATCGCGGCCTGTACCTGGTCGATGTCCAGGGTGCGCGGCGTCAGGTGGTTGATGTGCGGGCCCTTGAACGCCACCACGTCGGCGATCAGCCGGTGCTGGTCGCTCAGTTGCTGGTATTGCGCGGCGGTGACGGTGGCGGTGTGGTGCCAGCGGAAGGTTTCCAGGGCTTGCTGGATAAACGCTTCGGCGTGGGTAGCGTCGAGGCCGCCGTCGGCTTCTGCTTGTTGGATCAGCTCAAGGGCGCGTGGGGTGAAGATCGAGCGCTGGGCCAGGGCTGACTCGGCGAAGGCTCGCAGTTCAGGGTTTTCGATCAGTTCCAGGCGCAGCAGGGAGGTGAACACGCGGAACGGGCTGGTTTGCAGGGCGCTTTCATGTACGGCGCGAAAGGCCGTTGAATGGACGGGGACGCCGGCTGGTGTGAGGTCGTAATAGCCCACCGGCTGCATGCCCATCACCGCGAACAGGCGGCTGATGGTCGCCAATTCCTCAGCGGTGCCCAGGCGGATGGCGCCGTGGCGCTCCATGTCCAGGCGCTGGATTTCGCCGGTGCGCTGCAGTTGGTGAGCCAGCGCGGTGTCGGTTTCCAGTACCCGGGCATTGGTCTCGGCCACCAGTTCCATCAGCGCGCCGTACAGCGGCACTTCATCGCGGTACATGTCGGACATGGCTTTGGAGAAGCCTTTGCGAATGTCGTCAGGGCTGACATGGCGGGCGGTGGGCATAGAAAAATTCCTGGCGGCTGTTGAGGTGAACTACACGGTTGCCTGATTTTGTTGGGCCCGCCATGGCCTTGCAAACGAAGATTCCTCTGGACTTCATTCTGCAAATGAATGAGCTGGATGTTATTAGCTTCACGTGCATCTCACCGCCGATGGGCTCTACACTGGCCGTCACCTCTGAATGCGACGGAAGACTCGATGACGGCACAGCCTGCGACGAACATTCTGAACACGATTGAAGGCCAGCGCCTGGCCAAGGACGACGCCGAGCGCTGGCGTGACTGGGGCCCTTACCTGAGCGAGCGGCAATGGGGCACGGTGCGCGAAGACTACAGCGCCGACGGCGATGCCTGGCGCTACTTCCCCCACGAACACGCCCGCAGCCGCGCCTACCGCTGGGGCGAGGATGGCCTGGCGGGTTTCAGCGACAAGGCCCAGCGCTGGTGCCTGGGCCTGGCCCTGTGGAACGAGCACGACGCGATCATCAAGGAGCGCCTGTTCGGCCTGAACAACGCGGAGGGCAACCACGGCGAAGACGTCAAGGAACTGTACTTTTTCGTCGATGGCGTGCCGAGCCATGCCTACATGCGCATGCTCTACAAATACCCCCATGCGGCTTTTCCCTACGACGACCTGATCACCGAAAACGCCCGGCGTGGCCTGGGGGATGCCGAATACGAAATCCTCGATACCGGGGTTTTCGAAGACAACCGCTACTGCGACGTCACGGTGGAATACGCCAAGCATCAGCCCGATGACGTGTTCATGCGCATCACCGTCCACAACCGATCGGACCAGCCCACACGCTTGCAGGTGTTGCCGCACCTGTGGGCGCGTAACGACTGGAGCTGGACCCACGATGCCCCCAAGCCGGAACTGCGGCTGGAAGGCGATCAGGTGGTGGCCCGGCACCATGAACTGTTTGATCGCCACCTGAGTGCCTGGGGCCAGGACGGTGTGGAGTGGTTGTTCTGCGAGAACGAAACCAACTTCCCCAAGCTGGACGGGCAGCCTGGGCCGGGGCCGTTCAAGGACGGGATCAACGACTATGTGACCACGGGCCTGGAGTCGGCGATTCGCCGGGATTCGGGCACGAAAGTGGCCGCGCGTTTCATCCTGGAACTGGCGGGCCAGGAAAGCAAAATCCTGTACCTGCGCTTCGCCCCGGCGGAGGCGCCGTGGATCAACGCGCGCAAGCTGTTCGAAGAGCGTCGTCAGGAGACTGATGATTTCTACGCGGCGCTGCAGCAGGGCATCGCCGATGAAGACGCACGCAACGTGCAGCGCCAGGCTCTGGCGGGGTTGTTGTGGTCCAAGCAGCTGTATTACTTCGACGTGAATCAATGGCTCGACGGCGACCCGGCCCAGCCCGCGCCGCCGCCCGAGCGTTTGCATATCCGCAATACCCATTGGCGGCACCTGTCGAATTTCGACATTCTCTCGATGCCCGACACCTGGGAGTACCCGTGGTACGCCTCGTGGGACCAGGGTTTCCAGGCGGTGGCGTTTGCCCTGATGGATCCGGGGTACGCCAAGCAGCAACTCCTGTTGTTGGTGAAAGACCGCTTCATGCACCCCAACGGGCAGTTACCGGCGTACGAATGGCGTTTCGACGACGCCAACCCGCCGGTGCATGCCTGGGCCAGCTGGCGGGTGTATCAGCAGGACAAGGCGCTGAACGGCGTGGGCGACATGGATTTCCTCGAGCGGATCTTCCACAAGCTGCTGCTGAATTTCTCCTGGTGGGTTAACCGCAAGGACGCCGAGGGCCGCAACCTGTTCCAGGGCGGGTTTCTCGGGCTGGACAACATTGCGCTGTTCGATCGCTCGGCTGATTTGCCGCCGGGTTATCAGCTGGACCAAGCGGACGGCACGGCGTGGGTGGCGGCGTATGCGCTGGACCTGATGCGTATCGGCCTGGAACTGGCCAAGCGCAACGTGGTGTATGTGGATATCGCGGTGAAGTTCTTTGAGCACTTCCTGTATATCGCCGGGGCGATCAACCGCGTTGACGATGGCGCTGACGGCTTGTGGGATGAGCAGGATCAGTTTTTCTATGACGTGCTGCATCGTCCGGACGGTGAAAGTGAGCCGGTGCGACTGCGTTCTATTGTCGGTCTGATGCCGTTGTTTGCGGTGCTGGTGCTGGAGCAGCGCGAGCATGAAGGGCTGGAGGGTTTGCGCGAGCGGTTGCTGGGGTTTATGAAGCATCGGCCGGACCTGGCCAAGCTGGTGTCGCGCTGGAACGAGCCGGGGCAGGGAAATCGCCTGTTGCTGGCGCTGTTGCGGGGGGAGCGGACCAAGGATTTGCTGCGGCGCATGCTGGGTGAGTCTGAGTTTCTCTCGACGTTTGGTGTGCGGTCGCTGTCGAAAGCGTTTGCCGAAGAGCCGCTGGCGCTGAAGATGAATGGCAACACGCTGTGTGCCCGTTATGAGCCGGCAGAGTCGGATTCGCGGTTGTACGGTGGTAATTCCAACTGGCGTGGGCCGTTGTGGATGCCGGTCAACTACATGCTGATTGAGTCGTTGCGGGAGTTTCATCGGTACTACGCGGATAATTTCTCGGTGGAGTATCCGGCGGGGAGCGGGTATCTGGCTTCGCTGGAAGAGGTGGCGGATGGGCTCAGTCAGCGGTTGACGCGATTGTTTCTGAGGGATGAGAACGGTTCGAGGCCGTCAATGGTGGGGTATGCGCAGTTGGAGGCGGATCCGGGCAGTCGCGATCTGGTGTTGTTTCATGAGTACTTTCATGGCGAGACCGGGCGCGGGTTGGGGGCTTCGCATCAGACGGGGTGGAGTGCGTTGGTGGCGCTGTTGTTGCAGCCAAAAACCTGAAAACAGCACAATCAAATTGTGGGAGCGGGCTTGCTCGCTCCCACACGGGTCTGGCCAGGGTTGCCTTGATCAGGCCGGGAACAGCTCGCTCAATTTCATGGCCAGCATCATGTCGCCTTCAGTGCGCAGTTTGCCGCCCATGAATGCCTGCATGCCGTCGGTGGAACCGTCGACGATGCCTTTCATGGTTTCGCCGTCCATCACCAGGGTGACTTGGGCGTCTGGGTTTTCACCTTCCAGCAGTTCGCAGGTTTTGTTTTTCACGACCAGCGAGAAGTTCTGGGTGTCGTCGATGCGGAAACCGAACACCAGGTCCAGGCCGTCGGCAGCGGCTGGGTTGAATTTGGCTTTCATTGCTTCTACGGCTTTAGCTACGTCAGTCATGGTTTCGATCCTTTTATGGTGAGTCCAGTGACCTTGGGGTCACGGTTGGCCGCAATTCATCGGAAGGTGATGAGCTGCGGCGCCTTCAACAGTTGCAAATGGGTATGGCTGTTGAAGGAAGCCAGTGCCACCTCGCGACCACGGAATTTCAGCTGGTTGAGCGAGGTGTTAACAATTTGCCAGTTCAGTTCGAAGGCCTGTGCAGCAGGCATCCGGGTAATCAGGTGGAGCAGGGCCGTGATGGTGCCGCCGGAGGTGAACACGGCGATTTTGTCACTGTTATCGGCGGCTTCGAGCAGGCGTTGCAGGCCGCCCTGGACGCGCTCGACAAACCCCAGCCAGCTTTCCAGCCCCGGCGGGTCGTAGGTGCCGGCCAGCCAGCGTTCGACAATCAGGGAAAAGATGCGCTGGAACTCGCCGCGATTCTGCGCGGCGTTGCGCAATATGTGCAGGGCTTCGGGTTCGCTGTGCAGCAGGTCCGGGAGCAGGGCGCGAATGATCGCCTCGGCGTCGAACTCGTTGAACGCGCTGTCGATTTCCAGCGTGGGTACCGGCAGGCCGAGGGCGCTGTATTGTTCGAAGGCAGCGGTGGCGGTGTGCTGCTGCCGGCGCAGGTCACCCGACACGCAGCGGTCGAAGCTCAGGCCCAGTTCCGCCAGGTGGCGGCCCAGCACTTGCGCCTGTTGCACACCAATGGGCGACAGCACGTCGTAGTCGTCTGCACCGAAGGAGGCCTGGCCATGTCGAATCAGGTAAATGCTGCCCACGTCCGTTTTCCCGGTACGTTGAAAGTCTGGCGAGGTTATGAGGATGCCGGGAAGCTGTCAATGAAAAAACATACGCTTGTTTTAAAAGGTCGTTAGAGGCCCGCTGCTGGCGGTTTGATCACTGGCCCCCTGGCGGTGGCGTCGGTATGCTTGGGCAATCCGCGCCTGGCGCACTGCACTTGTAAGGAGTCACATGGATTTTCTGGCCGAGTACGCTACTTTCCTGGCTAAAACCGTCACCCTGGTCGTCGCCATCCTGGTGGTGCTGATCAGTTTTGCCGCGCTGCGCAGCAAGGGCCGCCGTAAAGCTGCCGGCCAGTTGCAGGTCAGCAAGCTCAATGATTTCTACAAAGGCCTGCGTGAGCGCCTGGAGCAGACCCTGCTCGACAAGGACCAGCTCAAGGCCCTGCGCAAGTCCGAAAGCAAGACCGAAAAGAAGAAAGGCAAGAAGAAACCCGAAGCCAAGCCTCGGGTGTTCGTGCTGGATTTCGACGGCGACATCAAGGCCTCGGCCACTGAAAGCCTGCGCCATGAGATCACCGCGCTGCTGAGCCTGGCCACGCCCAAGGACGAAGTGGTACTGCGCCTCGAAAGCGGCGGCGGCATGGTTCACAGCTACGGCCTGGCGTCGTCGCAACTGGCGCGTATCCGCGAGGCGGGCGTACCGTTGACCGTGTGCATCGACAAGGTCGCGGCCAGCGGCGGCTACATGATGGCGTGCATCGGCGAAAAGATCATCAGCGCACCGTTTGCCATCCTTGGCTCCATCGGCGTGGTGGCGCAATTGCCTAACGTCAACCGCCTGCTGAAGAAGCACGATATCGACTTCGAAGTGCTGACCGCCGGTGAATACAAACGCACCCTGACCGTGTTTGGCGAGAACACCGAGAAGGGCCGCGAGAAGTTCCAGGAAGACCTGGACATCACCCATCAACTGTTCAAGAACTTCGTGTCGCGCTACCGCCCGCAGCTGGCCATTGATGATGTGGCCACTGGCGAAGTCTGGCTGGGCGTCGCGGCGCTGGACAAGCAACTGGTAGACCAGCTGCAAACCAGCGACGAATACCTGGCGACCAAGGCCAAGACAGCCGAAGTGTTCCATCTGCACTATGCCGAGCGTAAAAGCCTGCAAGAGCGGGTGGGCCTGGCCGCCAGCGGTTCGGTAGACCGCGTTCTGCTGACCTGGTGGAGCCGCCTGACCCAGCAGCGTTTCTGGTAGTACCTTGTAGGAGCGAGCTTGCTCGCGAAAAACCTGAGAGCGCCGCGGGGAGTCAGGCTCCCCGCGTTATCGTTAACGTCCATCGCGAGCAAGCTCGCTCCTACAGTTGGGTATCGGTGCAGCGGGGATCGGATTCTTCATCAACATCCCCACCACCAAAGCCCCCAGCAACCCCAACAACCCTGCCACCCACAACACCACGCTGAACCCGCCGACAAACGCTTGCCGCGCCAGTGGCTGCACCATCACCCGTGCCGACTCAGGCAGCAGCGCCATGGCCGCCGGCATATCGCCTGCCACTACCCGTGAAGCAATTCCTGCCACCTGTTCCTGCCACTGGGAGCCGATGCTCGTGTGCAGCAACTGTTCGCTATGGCTGCTCAACAACGCCCCGTACACGCCGATGGCCAACATGATCGCGCTGAAGCGCATGGTGGTGCTCATGCCCGACGCCATCCCGGCGCGGTCCCGTGGCACGCAGGCCATGATGTTTTTCTGGGTGTCGCCATTGAGCAACCCGGCGCCGGCCCCCGTGACCGCTATGGCCAGGGCGAACGGCAGATAACCGCCGACATTCACCGCCCAGGCACTCAGCAGGTTGCCGCACCCCACCAACGCCAGCCCGGTCGCCATCATGGTTGCCGGGGCAAAACGGCTGGCCAGGCGTGCGCCAATTCGCGGGCAGATCAGCATGGTCAAGGCAAACGGCAACATGCCCAGCCCCGAGGCGATCGCGGAGAACCCCAGGCCGTTTTGCAGGTAGAACGGCAGCAGCGTCATCATCACCTGGGCGCACCCGGCATAGGCGAACATCCCCAGCAACGCGCCGATAAAGCGCGGGTGCTTGAACAACAGCAGGTCCACCATGGGCCGCTGTTGCAGGCGTTCGGCGAGTACAAACAAACCTAACAGCGCAGCACCACCCAGCAGCCGCGCGTAGGTCAGCGGGTTGTCCCAGCCGATGCGATTGGCTTCGATCAGGCCCCAGATCAAACACAGCAGGCTGGCGCTGAAGGTCAGGCTGCCCCAGGGGTCGAGCCGGGCGGACTGGGCGTCCCGAGACTCCGGAATCGCGCGCAGTACCAGTCCCATCAGCACCAGGCCGACCGGCAAATTCAGATAGAAAATCCAACGCCAGCCCAGGTACTGGGTGATCAAGCCGCCGAGGGTCGGCGCGGCAGTCATCGCCACGCCCATGCACGCCCCCCAGAAGGCCCAGGCCTTGGCGCGCTCCACTTCGTCATGGAATGTATGGCCGATGGAGGCCAGGGCCGAGGTCAGCAGCAGCGCCGCGCCGACACCTTTGACGGCGCGGGCGATATCCAGGAACAACGCATTCGGCGCCGCGCCGCAGCCAATGGATGCGAGGATGAAAATACCCAGGCCCCAGATCAGGGTCTTCTTGCGCCCAAAGCGGTCGGCAATGCTTCCGGCCGGCAATAACAGGGCGGCGAAGGCCAGCATGTAGGCGCTGACCACCCATTCGATATCGGCAAAGTTCGCCCCCAGGTCCCGGGCGATGCTCGGCAGGCTGACGGCAACGATATTGGTGTCGAGCACGATCAGTGAGCAGACCCCGGAGGCGGTCAGCAGCGTCAGGCGCGGGCTAATGCTACTCATGGTTGGATTACTTCTTGGGCAATCCTGAAACAGAATTTGACGTGCATCGCAAAGGCTCTCTAAGGTGGACCTGCTGCCAGCTTATCTACGACCTGGGGTGTGTTTATTAGGCGTGGTGGAGCACTTCATTACCTTTGAGCTAATCCTGTGATGGAAATACGTCATTTCCGCTACTTCCTGGCGGTTGCCCGGCAACGCAATTTCACGCGTGCTGCCGAGCAGTTGGGCATCGCTCCGCCGACCCTGAGCCGGCAGATCCAGGACATGGAAAACACCCTTGGTACGCGCTTGTTTATCCGCCAGCAGCGCGAAGTCAGCCTCACCGAAGCGGGGGCGGCGCTGTTGATCGAGGCAGAGGCCACGGTGCGTCAGTTCGAATTCGCCCAGCGCAATGCCCAGCGCGCCGGGCGCGGTGAGATTGGTCACATTGAACTGGGGTACGTTGCGTCGGCAGTCTATTCGGGTCTGTTGCAGCGCCAGGTGCAGGCGTTCTGCAAGGATTGCCCGGACGTGAGCCTCAACCTGCGCGAGAGTCCGATGGCGACGTTGCCGGGGCTGGTCGCGGAAGGGCGCTTCGATATTGGCTATATCCGCTCGCCGATGACATTGCCCGAGGGCGTTGAGGCAGTGCGCTTGATTAGCGAAGGGTTTGTGTTGGCGTTGCCCCAGGATTCCTGGCTGCTGGGATTAAAGGCAATCAGTTGTGAGCATCTGCAAAACGAGACCTTTATCTTGCCCGAACAGATCAGCGGCACGCTGCAGGTGGCTGCGCAGGGTGGTTATGCGCCGCGCTTGGGGCCGCAGCCGGGCGGGTTGGTGGCGGTGATTGCCCTGGTGTCACTGGGGCAGGGCGTGGCGGTGGTGCCGGCGTCGGTGGTGGGGCATGTGAGCTTGCCGAACGTGGTGTACCGCACGATTGAGGGCAGTGAGGCGTCGTCCTGGTTGTCGCTGATTCACCGGCGCTTTGAAAAGGCGCCGGCGGTGGCGCGGTACATCGAGCAGGTCAAACTGAGTGCGGCTGGCTTTGGTGATAAAAGTTAAGCCGGGTCGCGGCCATCGCAGGCAAGCCAGCGCCCACAGTTGACCGAGTTGTCCGGGCGTGCGCGGTCAGCTGTGGGCGCTGGCTTGCCTGCGATGAGGCCTGACCAGGCGCTACACCAACCGATGTTGAACCGAATCCGCCAATCGCGTCAGTATCAAGCAGCACGACACCGCTCCGGCATCCAGCACACCCAGCGAGCGCTCGCCCAGGCGGCTGGCGCGGCCGATTTTTGCCACCAGGTCCCTGGTGGAATCCCGCCCCTGTGACGCGGCACTTTTCATCGCGTCCAGCGCCTCACTGAACGACGCCCCCGCCCCATGGGCCTGTTCAAACGCTTCCACCGCCGGAATCAGCGTATCCATCAAACACTTGTCACCCACGCCGGCTTCGGTGATGTCTTGCAGCGACGTCAGCCCGCCCCGCAGCAAATGCGCAAAGGTCGCCGCGTCAATCTCTTCGCGGCCCCGCACCTCATCCGCCATGCCGATAAACAGGCTGCCATACAGCGGCCCCATGGAGCCGCCGATGCCTTCCATCAGGCTCAGGGTCAACTCATCCAGCGCTTCGGCCAGGGTCAACTGGCGGCCTTCAATGGTGCGCCCGCAATGGGCAAAGCCCTTGGCCATGTTGATGCCGTGGTCGCCATCGCCAATGGCGCCGTCGACTTCGCTCAGGTATTCGCGGTTGGCAACGATCACGCTCACCAGGTCGGCGACGATGGCGCTGCCGTCGTGGGTGGAGAAATGCTGGCTCATGGTTTAGTCCGCCTGGGTCATGCCGATGGAGCGGCAGGGTTGGTCGATCAGGGTTTTCAGCTCGGCGTCCAGGCCCAGCAAGGTCAGGGTCACGCCCATCATCTCCAGGGAGGTGAAGTAGTTGCCCACGTAGCAGCGGTGAATCTTCAAGCCCTTGGCCAGCAGTTGACGTTCAACCTCGGCGTAGAAAATGTACAGCTCCATCACCGGCGTCGCGCCCAGGCCCGAGACCAGCACCACCACGCTGTCATCCTGGCTGAAGTCGCGGTCGGCGAGGATCGGCGCCAGCATGCGGGCCGCCATGGCCTCGGCGGATTCGATGGCGATCACTTCAATGCCCGGTTCGCCGTGGTGGCCGATGCCTAATTCCATCTGCCCGTCGGGAATCTGGAAGTTCGGCTTGCCCACCGCCGCGATGGTGCAGGGCGTGAGGCCGATGCCGATGGAGCGGCAGTTGTCGACGGCCTTCTGGGCGACGCGAATCACCCCGTCCAGATCGTAATCCTGGGCAGCGGCAGCACCGCCGGCCTTCCACATGAAGATCTCGCCCGCCACCCCGCGACGCTTGGCGATGTCGGCCTTGGGCGCCGAGGCCACGTCATCGTTGGCGACCACGGTGCGAATCTGCATGTCCTTGCTGGCGGCCATTTTCATTGCCAGCTTCACGTTCATGTTGTCGCCGGCGTAGTTGCCGTACAGGCACGCCACGCCAGCGCCGTGGTCCGCGGCACGGAAGGCATCGAAGAAGCTTTTGGCGGTGGGCGAGGAGAAGATCTCGCCGACGGCCACGGCGTCCACCAGGCCTGGGCCGACATAGCCGAGGAAGGCGGGTTCATGGCCAGAACCGCCGCCGGTCACGATGCCCACACGGCCCTGTGGCGACGGCTTGGCCTTGCCGATCACCCGTGGATTGGCTTCGTATTGGCGCAGTTCGGGGTGCGCGACCAGAATACCCCGCAGCATGTCCTCGACCACCTGATCCGGATCGTTTATCACTCGATTCATAACGCGGTTTCCTGTGTTCTTATTCTTGGTGTGGGAGCCGGGCAAGCCCGGCTCCCACAGGGTTCTGTGTTATTGAGCAAATCAGGGTTCCAATACCACTTTAAGCGACTTGTCCCCGCGCTCCATCACCGCAAACGCTTCCTTGAAGTCTGCCAGGGCAAATTTGTGGGTCACCACGTCGCGCATGTCGATCTTGCGGTTGCCGATAAAGTCGATGGCACGCGGGTACATGTAGGGCCCGAGGTGGGAGCCCAGCACGTCCAGTTCCTTGCGGTCGCCGATGATCGACCAGTCCACCGTGGCCTCGTCGTTGAACACGCTGAACTCCACAAAGCGCCCCAGCTTGCGCAGCATCGCCAGGCCCTGGTTCACCGCCTTGTGGTGCCCGGTGGCCTCGATGTAAATGTCGCAACCGTAGCCGTCGGTGATCTCGCGAATCTTCGCCATCACGTCGACTTCGGCCGGGTTCCACACTTCGTCCGCACCCATGCGCAGGGCGAGGGCGGCGCGCTCGGATTTCATGTCGAGCACGATGAGTTTTTTCGGGTTGCGCATGCGCACCGCGCCGATGATCCCCAGGCCCAACGTACCGGCACCGGCCACCACCACGATGTCGTCGAAATCCACATTGGCCCGTTCCGCTGCGTGCAGCGAGCAGGCCAGGGGTTCAATCAGGATGGCTTCATCCGGGGCAATCGAGTCCGGCACTTTATGGATGATGCCTTCCTTGGTGAAGATCATGTACTGGGCCATGGCGCCCTGGACGTTGTTCTGGAAACCGTACAGGTCGTGTTTCTGGCACATCCAGTACTGGCCGTGGTTGCAGAAGCGGCAGCCCCAGCACGGCACGATCTGCTCGGAAATCACCCGGTCGCCGACCTTCACCCCACGCTTTTCCGCGCCGGGGCCGAGGGCGACCACGCGGCACACGAACTCGTGGCCGGGAATCATCGGCGGCTTCACGTAGCGCGGCTGCTCGGCGTCGCCCCAGAACGACGGTGCACCGCGATAAGTCTTGATGTCGCCCATGCAGATGCCGCACAGCTCGACCTTGGTCAGGATCTCGTCGGGGCCGGGCGTCGGCACATCGACGGTCTCCAGGCGGTAGTCTTCGGGGCCATGGCAGACCACGGCCTGCATGGTTTTCGGAATGACGGGTGACAGTTGCTCGGGCGTGCGCTCGGTAACGGTAGACATGACGATAAACCTCACGACAAAAGATGAATTACTGGATGCTGTAGCCGCCGTCGATCACCACGTTTTCGCCGGTGATCATCTGCGCGGCGTCGCTGAGCAGGTACAACGCCAGCCCGGCGATTTCCTCCGGCTGGGCAAAGCGGCCCGCCGGGATCTGCAATTTGGCCCGTTCCCCCAGCTCGCCGGCCCAGGCCTTTTTACCCAGGGCGGTTTCGACGATGGTCGGAGAGATGGCGTTGACGTTGATGTGGGGCGCCCATTCCATGGCGAGCACCTTGGTCATGCCGACCACGGCGGCCTTGCTGGCGCAGTAGGCGACGTGACGGTCCAGGCCGATCACCGCCGCTTGGGAGGCGAGGTTGACGATGCGCCCGCTGCCTTGGGCGAGCATGTGTTTGGCGCAGGCCTGGGCCACAAAGAAGCTGGCCTTGAGGTTGATGTCGAGGGTGGTGTCCCAGGCGTTTTCGCTGACGTCCAGGGCCTTGTCCAGCAGCGCGACCCCGGCGCTGTTGACCAGGTAATCCAGGCGTTTGAAATGATCGAATACGTAGTCGACGGTGCTGTGCACCTGGTCGAGTTGGCGCAGGTCCACGGCGATGCCGATGTTCCCGGCGCCGAGGCTGGCGGCGACTTCGACCACGGCCGGGTCGCGGTCGAGCAAGGCCACCCGCGCGCCGCGTTCCACCAGCAGGCTGGCACAAGCCAGACCGATCCCGGCGGCCCCGCCGGTGATCACGGCGCAGCGGCCGGTGAGGTCGAAGGCTTGATTCCAGAATCCAGACATGAACATGACTCCTCTTGCTGACAATCGAGATCTAAGGGTGGAGCCCGGTCAAATGTGGGAGCTGGCTTGCCTGCGATGGCATCACCTCGGTACTCCTGATAGACCGAGTCGTCTGCATCGCAGGCAAGCCAGCTCCCACATTGATCGTGTTTTTATTTCGTACCGCTCACCTGCTGGTACAGCGCATCCGCATTCGCATTGGTCACCGGTACCCACGGCAGGATGTAGTTCTTGGCAGTGCCATCGCCCCATTTCACGTCCTTGCCATAACGTTCCCAGATTACCGACTGCGGTTTGTAATCCTTGCCGGCCAGCGCCCGCAGCGCCACATCCAGCGCGCCTTGGGATTGCGCCTGGGCATCCTGCAGGAAGGTGGTCACTTCATCTTTCTTCGCTGCCTGGATCGCATCCGGCATGCCGTCGATGGAGGTCACCGGTACGTCCTTGGAGGTCAGCCCATGGGACTTCAATGCCTGCACCGCGCCGAGGGCCATGTCATCGTTTTGCGCGATTACCCCGTTGATGCCTTTGGGGTGGGCGTTCAGCCAGTCTTCGGTCAGGGCCAGGGCCTGGGCGCGGTCCCAGTTGGCGGTTTTCTTCTCGATGATCTTGATGTCCGGGTACTTGCCCAGCACTTCCATCTCGCCCTTTTCCCGGTCGATCTGTGCCGACTGGCCAATCGGGCCCTGGATGATCACGACGTTGCCCTTGCCCTTGAGCTTGTCGACCATGGCCTGGGCCTGGAGCCGGCCGCCTTCCACGTCGTCGTTGCCGACATAAGGCACGTTGGCGTCGGCCACCTTGGTGTTGGAGGCGATCACCACCACGTCATTGCTCATGGCCGCCTTCACGGTGCCGACGCCGGCCTTGGTGTCGATCGGTACAAACAGGATCGCGTCGTAGTGTTGGGTCACCATGTTTTCAATCTGGTTGTTCTGGGTCAGGGCGTCGTAGTTGCCGTCGAACACCGTCAGTTGCACGGTACCGTCCTTGACGGCCGGGTGTTCCTTCAGCTCGCGCACCCAGTTCTGCATGAACTGGCCCTTGAGGCCGTACACGGCGGCGCCGATCTTGTAGGTCTTGCCATCGGCGGCCAGGGTGACACTGCTGGCGAGCAGGGAGAGTGCCGCGACGGCGGCCAAAGTCGTACCAAGTTTCATGAGAGAACTCCGTTATTGTTGTAGTGGTAGTTTCCAGAACTAGCGTTTCTTCTTGCGCCACACGTCAATCAGTACTGCGAACACGATGATCAGGCCCTTGGCGACCTGCTGGTAATAGGAGGACACGCCGAGCAGGTTCAGGCCGTTGTTGATCACACCGATCAGCAGTGCACCAAACAGCGTTCCGACAATCGTGCCGGTACCGCCCGACAGGCTGGTGCCGCCGATCACCACCGCGGCAATCGCGTCCAGCTCATAAGAAGTGCCCGCCTGGGGCAGGGCGGAGGTGGTGCGCGCCGACAGCACCACACCGGCCAACCCGGCGAGCAACCCCGAGACCACGTACACCGAAAACATCACCTTGCGCACGCCGATCCCGGAGGTGCGCGCGCTCTTCTCATTGCCGCCCACCGCGTACACATACCGGCCGTAGGTGGTGTAGCGCAGCACCATCCAGAAGATCAGCGCGACCACGGCGAAGATCACGATGGGCACACCGATCGGCCCGATCTTGCCAATGCCCAGCGCCAGGTACGCGTCGGGCAGGTCGGTGATCGGGCTGCCGTCGTTGAGGATGAAGGTCATGCCCCGGGCAATGCTCAACATGCCCAAGGTCGCGACAAAGGGCGGGATCGACAGGTTGGCGACCATAAAGCCGTTCACCACCCCGAGCATCGCCCCGGCGAACATCCCGGCGCTGACCGCCGCCAGCACACCATAGCCCTGGGTCGCGACCATGGCGCTGCACAGCCCGGCAAACGCCAGGATCGAACCCACCGACAGGTCGATGCCCTTGGTCAGGATCACGTAGGTCATGCCCACGGCGAGGATCCCGTTGATCGAGGTCTGGCGCAGGATGTCCATCCAGTTGCGCCAGGTCATGAAGTATTCGCTGGCGAAGGCCATCACCAGGCACAGCAGGATAAACACCAGCGGCAGGCCGAAGCGGTCGAGGGACAAGCGCAGGCGACTGCGCGGTGCAGTGGTGATGGGGGCGGCTGCGGGTGTAGAAAGTGATTTGGCATTCATGAGGCAAGACTCAGCAAGGCTTCCTGGGAAAGGGCGGTATCGCTGCTGATGGTCACCAGCCTTCCGCCTTTGAACACGGCAATACGGTCACTCAGGTGCAGCAATTCCGGGGCTTCGGACGACACCACAATCGCCGCACCACCGGCACGCACGAACTGGTCCAGCAGGTGATAGATCTCCTGCTTGGCGCCTTCATCGATGCCCCGGGTCGGCTCGTCGCACAGCAGGCAGATCGGCTGGGTCGACAGGCATTTGGCGAGCACCACTTTTTGCTGGTTGCCGCCGCTCATGGATTCCACCGGCAGGTCCAGGGAGGTGGTCTTGATTTGCAGGCGCTTGACCATGTCCTGGGCCAGCTGGTTTTCCTTGCGCGCGTTGATCAGCGACCAGCTCGACAGCTGCTTGTACGCCGACAACGCGATGTTGGAGAGGATGCTGCCGCTGAGCACCAGGCCGCTGTCCTTGCGGTCTTCGGTGACCAGCGACATGCCGGCCTGGATCGTCGCCTTGGGCAGGCCGATGGGCATCGGTTTGCCTTGCAGGGTCACGCTGCCGGAGTCCGGAGTGGTCAGGCCGTAGATGCAGTTGAGGAATTCGCTTCGGCCCGATCCCATCAGTCCATAAATGCCGAGAATCTCGCCCTGGCGCAGTTGCAGGCTGATGTCCTGGAACTCGCCGGCGCGGCTCAGGCTGTCGACGTCCAGGCAGCATTCGGCGGCGCATTCGCGGCCGACCTTGTGGTCAATGCGGGTGAGTTCCTGGCCGACGATGCCGCGTACCAGATGGGCGCGGTCGATATCCGCCATGCGCCCGGTCTCAACGAAGGCGCCGTCACGAAAGATGCTGTAGTCGTCGGCAATCTGCGCCAGTTCACTGAGGCGGTGCGACACATAGATGATGCCGGCACCACGGGCGGTGAGGCGGCGGATCGCTTTGAACAGGGTTTCGGCCTCACGCTCGCCGATGGCCGAGGTGGGCTCGTCCATGATCATCACCTGACAGTCGTGGCTGAATGCCTTGGCGATCTCCACCAGTTGGATCTGCGCCACGCTCAGGCGATGCATGGGGCTGGTGGCGTCGACGTCGAACTCCAGGCCTTCCAGCAGTTCGCGAGTGCGTCGGTTGAGTTCCTTGCTGTCGACGATGCAGCCGGCGCGGCGCGGCTCGCGGCCCAGCCAGATGTTTTCGGCGACGGTCATGTAGGGGATGGGTTCCAGCTCCTGGGTGATCATCGCGATCCCTGCCGCCAATGCTTCGCTAGGGCGGTTGAACTGGACGGGGGAGCCGTTGAGCAGGATGGTCCCGGCGTCACGTTGGGTGATGCCCATCAGGATGCTCAGGAAAGTCGACTTGCCTGCGCCATTGCCGCCGCACAGGGCGTGGACGCTGCCGGCCCGCAGAGAGAGGCGCCCCTCACGCAGGGCAGGGATCCCGGCGTAAGCCTTGGCGACGTGTTCAGCCTGGAGCAGTAATGGCGTGGCCATCGGCGTGTCCTCGTGCTGTGAATTCTTATTAGGTCGCACAGTCATGTTTCGCTGTGAGCATATGTGTATCAAATGAAATTCTGATCAGTCAATCTCTTTCACTTAAAAGTTGTAAATGGGCGGATTTGCGCAAGGTTAGCCGGTTTAGAGGGCTTTGACTGTAAGGTCAGCTAAATCCTGCTTGACAGGGCGCCTGGAATGTTCGAGAAATGACTGAGCAAAATTTCATTGAGTGATCATATGATCATTCGAAAGTACCCAAAACGGCAGCGGAGCCAAACGCCATGAACACACCTTTCCCGGTGGCTATCGGATGCGATGAAGCGGGTTATGAGCTCAAAGAACTGTTGAAGCGCCATATCGAGGCGCTGGGTTATCCGGTGACCGACTTCGGCACCCATTCCACGGCGCCGGTGCTGTACCCGGACATTGCCCTGGCGGTGGCCACGGCAATCAATGCCGGTGAGCAGCGGCTGGGGGTGCTGGTGTGCGGCACCGGCATCGGCATGGCCATCTCGGCCAACAAAGTCCTGGGGATTCGTGCGGCCCAGGCCCACGACACCTATTCGGCGGAGCGGGCGCGCAAGAGCAACGATGCGCAGATCCTGTCCATCGGTGCGCGGGTGATCGGCGCGGAACTGGCCAAGAGCATCGTCAAGGCGTTCCTGGAGTCCGAGTTCGAAGCCGCGCGCTCCGGGGCCAAGGTCGACCGCATCAACGCGATCGAGCGTGACGGGCATCAGTAGTGGACGGAACGGGGCAAGAGTCGGGAGAATGCGCCTTTGACACCGAAACGGAAGCCCGTGCCCATGAGTGACAGTACCCAGCGCATCGCCAGCGACATCGACCTGATGACCGAAGTGGCGATGCTCTATTACCTTGAGAACGTCACTCAGGAAGCCATCGCCAAGCGCTTCGACCTGTCTCGGGCAAAAGTCAGCCGCCTGCTCAAACGCGCACGGGATGAAGGGATTGTCGAGGTACGGGTGTTGCAGCACCCGGCGATGAACAACGAACTGGAACAGGCGCTGGTGGATCGCTTCCAGCTGGACCGCGCCTTGATCGCGGTCGACCACAGCGACCCCGACACCCAGCGCTCGGCGGTTGCCAGCCTGGTGGCCAACTACCTGAACAAAACCCTGAGCGACGGGATGATCGTCGCGGTCGGCATGGGCCGTAACGTCGGCGCGGTGGCCGACAATGTGTTCTTGCCGGTGACCCGCAACTGCACGTTTGTGTGCGCCATCGGCGGTTCGCTCAAGGCGGGCGAATACATGAACCCCGACCACATCTGCCGACGCCTGGCCCTGCGCTTTGGCGGCGAGAGTGAAAGCTTGTACGCCCCGGCGCTGGTGGCCAACCCGGAACTGCGGGGCGTGTTGATCAGCAACGATACGGTGCGCTCCACCCTCGACCGCGCCCGCCGTGCCGACATGGCGTTGATCGGCATTGGCGACATGAGTGAAAACAGCAACATGGTGCGCATGGGCTGGTTCTCACCCCAGGAAATCGCCCAGGCGCGGTTGTCCGGCACCGTGGGCGACATGATGGGCTATGACTTCATCGACATTCATGGCCAGCCGGCGGTCAACGCGATTCAGGGGCGGGTGATCGGGTTGACGGTGCAGGAGCTGTTCCGCATTCCGGACGTGGTGGCGATTGCCAGTGAAAATACCAAGGCGGCGGCGACGCTGGGGGCGTTGCGCTCGGGAGTGATCAATACCCTGGCGACCACGGTGACCAATGCCCATACCATCCTTGCGCTGGATGATGCGACGCGTAAAGGCTGACACCCCCGATAGTCCAAGCCCTGAACATCACCTGTGGGAGCTGTCGAGCCTTGGCGAGGCTGCGATGGCATCACCGCGGTATGACTGGAGTACCGAGTTGTCTGCATCGCGGGCAAGCCCGGCTCCCACAGTTGACTGCCTCAGGGTTTCCACACCTGCACATCCTGCGCATCCACCGCCTTGGGCAACAACCCCGCCTTGAAGAACGCATCGGCAATCTTCTGCTGTTCACCCAACTGATCCAGCGTCACCGGCTGCACCTCATAACTGCGATGAGCATTGGCCGCCTCGACAGTCTCCACATCCAGGTTGCCCCACAAAGGCCCCAGCATTTTCGCGGCATCCCGCGGATGGCTCTTCACCCACTCACCAGCGTGGTGCAACTGCTCGTAAACCAGTTTCAACACCTCGGGATGCGCCTTGGCATAAGGCGTGCCCGTCAGGTAATAGCGCTTGTAACTGGCCAGCCCGGTACCGTCCGCAAGGGTGCGGGTGGGCAATTGGCGCTGCACGCTGGTGAGGAACGGTTCCCATGTGACCCAGGCATCAACCTTGTTGTTTTCAAACGCAGCGCGACCGTCGGCGGGGGTCAGGTACGCCGGCTCGATATCGGAGAAGGCCAGGCCCGCCTTGTTCAGGGCAGCGATCAATAAGTAGTGAGTGCCGGCGGCCTTGGTCACGGCGATTTTCTTGCCTTTCAAGTCCGCCAGTTGCTGGATCGGCGAGTCCTTGCGCACCACGATCGCCTGGGCTTGGGGCGAGGGCGCTTCCTGGGCGAAATAGGTGAGTTTGGCCTGGGCGGCCTGGGCAAAGATCGGCACGGTGTCGGCCACGTCGGCGCTGATGTCGACGTTGCCGACGTTGAGCGCTTCCAGCAGTGGCAGGCCGCTGGGGAACTCGTGCCAGGTCACGTCGATGCCGTCGGCCTTGAGGGCTTTTTCCAGGGTGCCCTGGGTTTTCAGCAAGGTGATCAGGGTCGAGGATTTCTGGTAACCGATGCGCACGGTTTCCTCGGCCTGAGCGCTCAGGGCGGTGCAGAGGCCCAGCGTGGCCAGGCCAGTGATGAAAAGACGATGGAGCGAAAACAGGGGCATGGCGTGCTCGACTCTTAATGGATTAAGGTCAGCTTATTGTTCTAAAAATTATTCGATAAATAATTTTTCGGTCTTAGCTTAGGGCTTTATCGGGTGCGCCGTTCGCGGCCTTTCAGCGTCAGGATGAAGGACACAATATGCAGTTGTAGCTTGGTTGCCCATGGGGTGGTGGCCAAGGTGATTCGCGCCTTGGTTCGCAATGATTTTTCAGACTTTTTCGACTGGCAGTTGCGCAATGGAGAAGTGCTGATCCTCAAAGCCGACGAAGAGCCCAATGTGGTGAGGGAGCTTGCTCCCGTTGGGGTGCGAAGCACCCCCTGGTAGGCCACTGCAGTCCTTCAGGGTGAGCCGGTCAATGCTTTCGGGGTTGCTGCGCAACCCAGCGGGAGCAAGCTCCCTCGCCACAGGGTTTGTGTGAGTCATGTCTTACAGAGCAACGCTCAACGCCTGCGCATCCGTCGTCCGGTCGAATCCACCGTGGTCGCGCGCAAGGTCCCGCGCATCGCCGTGGTGTTCGATGGGTTGGGCGCGGCCCTGACAGATTTCCTTCAGCCGCGATAACGCAGCGCGTCAACCAGCAATGCAAATGCGGGCGAGGCCTGGCGGCGGCTGGGGTAATACAGATGGAAGCCGGCGAACGGCGCACACCAGTCATCCAGTACCTGCACCAGTCGCCCATCCGCCAGATAAGGCGCCACCAGATCGGCAGGCACGTAGCTCAAGCCGAAGCCGTCGACCGCCGCCTTGAGCAATGGGTACACGCCATTGAAGGTCACCTGGCCAGACACCCGCACATTCAGGCTTTCGTCGCCTTTCCTGAATTCCCACACATACAGGCCGCCATTGGTGGGCAGGCGCAAGTTGTTGCAGGCGTGATCGGTCAAGTCCCGGGGCGTGCGGGGGACCGGGCGCTGGGCGAAGTAGGCCGGTGAGCCCACCACCAGCATGCGCATGTCCGGGCTGATGCGCGTGGCAATCATGCCCTGGGCCACATCTTCCCCAAGCCGTACACCGGCGTCGAAGCCGTGGGCGGCGATGTCGACAAAGCCATAGTCGCAACATACCTCCACGGCGATGTCCGGGTACTGCGCCAGGAACGGTTTCAACACCGGCCACAGGATGAATTCCAGCGCGTGGTCCATGGCGTTGATGCGAATGGTGCCGGACGGCCGGTCGCGCAAATTACTCAAGCCTTCAAGCCCCACCTGGATTTCATCGAAGTGCGGCCCGACCGTATCGATCAAGTGCTGGCCGGCTTCGGTGGGTGACACGCTGCGGGTGGTGCGAGTCAACAGGCGCAGCCCCAGGCGCGCCTCCAGGGCGCGGATGGTGTGGCTCAGCGCGGACTGGGAAACCCCGAGTTTGGCCGCCGCCTTGGTAAAGCTGCGCTCACGGGCTACCGCCAGAAAGGCAAGCAGGTCGTTGGCGTTTTCCCTGAGCATTGGTGAGTCATCCTCATAAGTATTTTCGGATTCTAGCGGCTAATTATCACAATTCGTAACTGTTAGATTGGATTCAGTCCCCTTACCCGGAGAATGACCATGCGCAAACGCACACTCGGTAACAGCCAACTTGAAGTCTCGGCCCTGGGGCTCGGTTGCATGGGCATGAGCTTCGGCTACGGCCCTGCGGCCGACAAACAGCAGATGATGGCCTTGCTGCGCGGCGCGGTTGAACAAGGCGTGACCTTCTTCGATACCGCCGAAGTCTATGGCCCGTTCATCAATGAAGAACTGCTGGGTGAAGCCCTGTCGCCGCTGCGTGAGCAGGTGGTGATTGCCACCAAGTTCGGCTTTGCCCCAGACCCGTCCGGCAATGGTAAATGGTCCGGTCTCGACAGCCGCCCCGAACATATCCGCCAGGTAGCCGAAGCCTCTCTGAAGCGCCTGAAGACCGATGTTATCGACCTGTTTTATCAGCATCGGGTTGATCCGAATGTGCCGATCGAAGAGGTGGCCGGTGCCGTGAAGGATTTGATCCTGGAGGGCAAGGTCAAGCATTTCGGTTTGTCGGAAGCCGGTGCCTCAACCATCCGCCGCGCCCATGCTGTTCAACCCGTAACCGCTCTGCAAAGTGAGTACTCGCTGTGGTGGCGCAAGCCGGAGGCCGAGGTGCTGCCGTTGCTGGAGGAACTGGGGATTGGCCTGGTGCCTTACAGCCCGCTGGGCAAAGGCTTTTTGACCGGCAAGTTCGACAGCCACAGCACCTTTGACAGCTCGGACTTTCGCAGCAATCTGCCAAGGTTTACCCCTGAAGCGTTGCAGGCCAACCAGTCTTTGGTGGAGTTGCTGCGCCAGGTCGCCCTGCGCAAACACGCCACGCCGTCGCAGATCGCACTGGCCTGGTTGCTGGCCCAGAAGCCCTGGATCGTGCCGATTCCAGGCACCACCAAAACCTCGCGCCTGACGGAAAACCTGGGTGCGCTCGAAGTGCAGCTCAGTGCGGCAGAACTCAATGAACTGGACGTGGCCGCCGCGAACATAGCCGTGCACGGCGACCGCTATCCCGAAGCCCTGGAAAGGATGACCGGCCTATGAACACCAGCTTCGCCGCCACTGCACTTTCACTTTCCCTACTTGCGTTGGATTCACCGGCACAGGAGACGCCCATGCTGACCATCACGCCCAACGGTTCCCAGCCTTCAGCCAAAGGCCCGGCGGATTGTTTCACCGGCACGGTACGCGTCGACTCACCCTTCAAGGGCACCGACGCCGCACGCGTGACCGGGGCTTTCGTCACCTTTGAACCGGGTGCACGAACCGCCTGGCACACCCACCCGTTGGGCCAGACATTGATCGTCACCGCAGGCCTGGGCCAGGTTCAGGAATGGGGACAGCCCGTGCGGGCCATTCGCCCCGGCGACACGGTATGGATCGCACCCGGGGTCAAGCATTGGCATGGCGCGACGGCGAACACCGCCATGACCCATATCGCGATCAACGAAATGCTCGACGGCAAGGTGGTGGACTGGATGGAGCAGGTCAGCGACGAACAGTACGCCGCGCAGTAATCGGTCTCACCGCCGCAACTGCGGCTCGCCTTCAATGCAACTCACCAAAAACTCCATCACCACCTTCACCGAAGGCGAGCGGCGCATGTCCGGGTAAACCGTCAGCCAGATATCGCGAACCGGGCCTTCGGTGTTCGTTGCCAACCGCACCAATGCCCCGTCGTGATCCCCCACCAGCGTGGGCAACACCACCGCACCCACCTGGGCCCGGGCGGCCATTTGCTGGGTGATCAGGTCGCTGGCGGCGAAGGCAATGGTGCGGTTGCCGCGCACCTGATGCATCCACGCCTGTTGGGGCAGGTGGTCGCGGGTGGCGTCATAGGCAATGAATGTCCACTGCTCGGCAGGCAGTTGTTTGAGCTCGGGCGTGGCATAGAGGCCGAAGCGCACGGCGCCGACCTTTCTGCGTACCAGCGCTTCCTCATCGGGACGCACCGTGCGCAGGGCAATGTCGGCTTCGCCTTTGTCGAGGGCGGCGAGTGTTGTCGAGGACATCAACACGATATTCAGCTTGGGATACTGCGCCCTGAACCGGGCGACATGGGGCGCGATGCAGTGGATGGCAATCGACGGCGGGCAACTGACCCGCACGGTGCCGGCCACCTCGATGGAGGCCACGCGGGACAGGCGCATCACTTCGGTGGCCATCTCGCCCATACCGGCCGCCAGCTTCGCCAATGCCAGCCCTTCCTCGGTGAGCGGCCGGCTGCGGGGCAGGCGATCCACCAACTTTACGCCGAGGGCTTTTTCCAGGGCATCGACGCGCCGG
This sequence comes from Pseudomonas sp. MWU16-30323, assembly GCF_020515595.1. Classification (NCBI taxonomy): domain Bacteria; kingdom Pseudomonadati; phylum Pseudomonadota; class Gammaproteobacteria; order Pseudomonadales; family Pseudomonadaceae; genus Pseudomonas; species Pseudomonas sp. MWU16-30323. Next base: position 34,408 of record NZ_JAIWYM010000017.1, on the reverse strand, counting down.
CCCACGGTGGCGTGTTCCACCTGCAGCTCGCGGGCGGCAGCCGACAGTGACTGGGTGCGCGCCAGTACGGTGAAGTAATACAGGTCCTGCCAGTCGAACATCGGGTTATTTCCGCACGGAGGGTGGGAGGTGTTGGGGAATTCTCGTACAGAGTAGCGCCTTTTACCATGGCGCATTCCCACCGCAAACGGAGTTGTCCCGCGATGAAAGCCCTCACCCTTGAAACCTATGGCGGCCCGGAGGTCGTTCAACTGCGCCTTGATGTGCCCAAACCCCCAGTGACACCCGGCCACGTGCTGATCAAGGTGGCCTGCGCCGGGATCAACTTCATGGATGTGCATACCCGTCAGGGCAAGTACGCCCAGTCGGTGACGTACCCGGTGCGAGTGCCTTGCACCCTGGGCATGGAAGGCGCGGGTGTGGTGGTGGAAGTGGGCGAGGGCGTTAACCATCTGGCGCCAGGTGACCGGGTGGCGTGGTGCATTGCCTGGGGCGCGTTTGCTGAATACGCCCGTGTGCCGGCCGCGCGAGTGGCGCAGATTCCGAATGCGATCGGCTTCGATCAGGCGGCTGCGGCGATGTTCCAGGGCTGTACGGCTCACTACCTGATTGAAGATGTCGCACGGTTGCAGGCAGGCAACAGCTGCCTGATCCATGCCGCGTCCGGCAGCATCGGCCAGTTACTGGTGCAAATGGCCCGTCGACTCGGCGCCACGGTATTCACCACCGGCAGCAGCACTGAAAAATGTGCGATTGCCCTTCAGCGGGGTGCTGATCACGCCTGGCCATACGACGGGTTTGCCGAGCGAGTCTTGCAGGTAACGCAGGGGCGGGGTGTGGACGTGGTGTTCGATTCGGTGGGCAAGGCCACCTTGCGTGAAAGCTTCAAGGCCTGTCGTACGCGGGGGCTGATCGTCAATTACGGCAACGTCTCCGGTTCGATCACTGATCTGGACCCGATGGAGTTGGGGGAAGCCGGCTCGCTGTTCCTGACCCGGCCACGGCTCAACGACCACATGGCCGACGGGCCGACGGTGCAGAGGCGTGCCAATGCAGTGTTTGCGGCGATGCTTGAGGGTTCGCTGACGGTGGATATCGAAGGGCATTACAGGCTGGAAGAGGTGCAGCAGGTGCACGCGCGGATTGAAGCCAGGCAGCAGATTGGCAAGGCGGTGGTGTGGCTGGATTGATCAGTCTTTCTGCCCCGGCCCCGGCTTGGGTTCTCCGAAGCTGGCGATGAATTCATCGAGGATGCGTTTGCTTTCGGCCGCCTCTTCGGGGCTAGGCCCGCGGGGGTTGAACCAAGGATCCGGCTTGGGCGCGACCGCGCCGTAGCGAATGCGCACGGACTTGAGGATCGCGTCCCAGACGGCCATGGCTTCGTAGTCGGTGAGTGAGGGGTTGACGGGCTCTGGCGTGGCCGGTTGTTGCCAGAGCGGCAGGTCGTAGCCTTTGTTGGCGAACGCCGGCAATGTCCAACGGACAAGATCGGCTTCGACATCAGGGTTCTTTGGCCTGCTTTTAACCCCCCCTGCTGACAAGCTGAAACTCATGAAGGGGCTACTTAATGAGCGCGCTTCACGGTAGTTTTCGGCGAGGAATAGCAGTTGACGATGGGTGTCATCACTGAAGCCAATCAAAAGCTCCTCGGCTCGCATACTCGCGATATTCGTAGTGCCTGCTCGCAAGCTGTCGTAATCGTCGGCAAGAAAAATCCTGGTTGTTTCTTTGGTGCGGGCCAGCAAGCGCTCACTCTCTCCTGGCGAAAGCGCATTGACGTAGACCTCCAGCGATACATCCGAAGCTGGTGGCCGAAAATTAAATGTCGCGATTTCCTGATCGTGATGGCTTCTGATGACGACGGGGCCCAAGGCGAAGCCCGCACCTGCGTTCTGCGGTGCAGTAACTTTGAAGATTTCCTTGGAGAGTTTTAAAAGGCGTGCTTCAACCGGGGCGGTGTTGCCATCATACGAATCAGCGCGGAGCATGACGTAGGCGTCGTCTACCAGAAGGTGAAATTCGTGAACGAAGGTTTGACGGCGCGACGCTTGCTTGAAGTACTGCAGCGTTACACTCTGCGGTGAGACCCGTACCGCCGAAACCAACATGGACACATCAGACTGCTTATAGTTTTTGAACGCAGCGATTCGATGTGACCGCTCATTTAACGCGGCATCAAATCGCGCCTGTGTCACACCCTCTCCCAACACACGCACTTCAACGGACGAGTGATCGGCACCTAGCCCATAGAAAAGCTTCACATCCCCGCCACCGCTCCAGTTCGCGGGCAAGTCGATCAAGCCACGGCCCAGCGCCCAGGTGCGCATGTGGGTAGTCATTTCGCTCACGTTTCGTTTCTCCTGTTCACTGGGTTGTTTGAAGGTGCTACAGGCAGTGAAGGAACCCAGCACCAGGCAGGCAAAAAAAATGGTCAGCTGACGCATAGGGGCCTCTTGGCATTTGCCGCTATTTTGATGAGTGAATAGAGGGTGAACTGCTGCGTCAGCGGGTTGGCGTAGGACGCTTCATGATCAAAACCGGGTGCCTTGATTTGATGGCGGACGCCACCATTGCGCGCCTGCTTTATCGGCGCGCTGCCAGAACTGACCGGTACGGTGCCATCGCCAGAGCCGTCCTGCATTTTGCAATGCAGCTCCCAATAGCTGGTCTGCACAGTTTTAACGGGCGCATTAGGATCGCCACGCAGGGGGGGTATGGGTTGCTCATGGCCGCCGACATACACAGGGCTGCGGCCATCATCCCTGACCTGATGCATCTGCAGATTGGAAACCGTGAAGCTATCCGGGCGTGAACCATGAGGGCCATTGACGTTAGCGCCGCGCGTCATTTGCCAGGTGATGGACTCGAAGCTGGGATGCTTGTCTTCACTGCCGTAGTAGACATAGGTTTGAGGGTGATATGAACCAGCGATATCCTGGTGAAACTCCTTTGCACTCCCGATGTTCTCGGCGAAATCTTTCCACGTAATCGCATCACCATCCTTGGGCGCCAACCATTCTTCGCGCAATAACCCCCACCAACGATCGCGGCGTAAATAGATCTCTTCATAAGGATCTTTTACGGGTTGGCGCGGCATGGCCGAAACGCCTTTATCGTCGATCAGCTTCAGCCAGCCAGGGGTGTAATCCTGGGTAGGCAGCAGTTGCAAGGCACCAGGTGCCTGCGCAAAAACGGCGGTTACTTCCTGGCCAGTCGGGCCAATCACTGCACCGGCAATCGGATCTTCGTCGCTCATACCGACCTTGCAACGGCGATACGCCACAGGTGCACCCGTGGCGGGCATTACCCCATGCACAACACCGGCAATTTTGGCGGCCATACCGGGCAACTGCGCACACCGCCGGGCCACCAAGCCGCCCATGGAGTGGGTGACCAGAATCACCTGCTGACAGTTGCGACCGTATTGACGCATCAATTCGTCAATGCGCTCAGCCAGCCTTAACGCTGCCTGCTCATTGGAGTCCAACCAGTTATACCCACACGCATGCACCGGCATGCGGTAACCACCTCGCGCTACCAGCTCATCCGACACAATCGACGGCAACTGACTGGCCAGGGTGGCACCCAGCCCTGGCATGCCAATGGGGATTTCGGGCTTTAACCGGGTGATATGCGTCGGCCCAGGTTCGACAGCAACGGTATGCAGGTGCTCGGGCCGGATGTCGAACTGTGGCCATTGGTGAGGCAGAAATTCGCTGTTCAGGGTATCTTCCAGCCAAAGAAGGAAAGCGTGATAGCTAGTTTCGCTGACCTCGCCCCAACCGCGTTCTATGTAGCGCTTGGTCAGTGCCAGAGTTGATTCTTTCTTGTCCCGCCCAGGCGGCACCAAGACCGTGCCCGCAGATCGCTTGGGCACAGCACCTTGGTTATCAACATCAGTCCGAAGCGGGTGAAGTTTTTTCTGCCTGACACCCGCTGACTTTCGAATCCAGTTTGTGGCCAGCCACATATTTTTACCCAAGAATCCGGCATCCAACCTCCAGACTGGGACGCCTGAAACTTCAAGGTTTTCAGGCTTACTCTTTAAATTCGACCCCATAATCCCCGGCACGAATATCACCGGCAAAATTCCATCCGGCGGCAATATGCAGTGCACCGCGTCCGTCATGCTGCTGGGCGTCATCGTCCAGGTATGCACGGGATTACCCCGGGCGTTATAGGTCATGGGCGCCACACGAGGCGCCGATGGGTTGTCGGTCATGCGGGTTCTCCGTTATCCAGCCATTCGAGCCTCACGCCCCGTATCAGCCAAAATGGCGCTTGAAGCAGGCCGGTCCGCAGTGCTGGACACTTTAGGCAGGCGGGACTTGAGTCTCAATCACGCGTCGACAATCAAGAGCGGTCCTACATTTTGGTTGTAATAATCTGTCGGATATACCGCGCCATTGAGGCTGACAGGCACCGTCGCAAGCGCGTGATCCTCAATAACTGCAGACGAAAAAAAGCCGGCTGATCAGGCCGGCTTGGGGTGAACCGCAAGCAGCAGCGGTTATGCGCGATTTTCCATCAGGCGGTCTGCACCACCTTCAGCTACACGGTTGCCTTGAAGACGCTCAGCACCACCTTCAGCTACACGGTTGCCTTGAAGACGCTCAGCACCACCTTCAGCTACACGGTTTTCTTGAAGACGGTCAGCGCCACCTTCCGCTACACGACGTTCCAGCAGGCGATCAGACCCACCTTCAGCAACACGACGTTCCAGCAAACGGTCAGAACCACCCTCAGCCACGCGGCTGTCCATCAGGCGATCCGCGCCGCCTTCAGCGAGGGCAGGTTGGGTAAAGGCGCTTACAGCAAGTACCGAGAAAGCGAGGCTAAGCAAGAGTTGGCGTTTCATGAGGGTGTGCTCCGGGATGTCATTGGTTGGTATGGATGCGATGTTACGCGGTGGATTTTTTTAGAGAACTTCATTGGGCTGATGGTGACTATCGACGCCAGCGATGGCCCGTTTTCGCGGGCCATCGCGCCGATCATCACGGCATTTCAGGCCGTTCCTGAGGGCGCAGGTCGAACACCAGCACCTCGGCATTTTCGCCATGGCTCAGGTGAATCTCCCGCTCGTCGCGCACTCGGGCACCGTCGCCCTCGTGCAAGCGTTGGCCGTTGACTTCAACGCTGCCCCGCGCCACATGGATGTAGGCGTAGCGCTCCGGGGCCAGTGGCAGGCTGGCGGTTTCAAAGCCGTTGAACAGCCCGGCATACACCCGCGCATCCTGGCGCACGCCGAGGGAGCCGTCGGTGCCTTCCGGCGAGATGATCAACTGCAACCGGCCGCGTTTCTGCGCCTCGGTGAAGTGCTCCTGCTGATAGCGCGGTTCCGCGCCCGCCACCGCCGGCACGATCCAGATTTGCAGGAAGTGCACGCCCTGGGTGTGGCTGTGGTTGAACTCGCTGTGGGCCACGCCGCTGCCGGCGCTCATCAGTTGCACATCGCCGGGGCGAATCACCGAACCGGTGCCCAGGGTGTCCTTGTGTTCCAGGGCGCCTTCGAGCACATAGGAGAAAATCTCCATGTCGCGGTGCGGGTGTTGGCCGAAACCCTTGCCGGCGGCAACCCGGTCATCGTTGATCACCAGCAGGTCGGAAAAACCCTGTTCCTTGGGATTCCAGTAGTTGGCAAACGAGAAGGTGTGGAACGACTTCAACCAACCGTGATTGGCGGCGCCGCGTTCCGAGGCTTTGCGAAGGGTCAGCATGGGGTGTTCTCCTTAAGGGAAGCTGGGCTGCGAGATGCAGGGCTTCGGTGTGAGGAGAAGATTACTGGTTAGCAGCAGGTTGATTAAGAAGCTGAAATCGGAATGACTGTCCTGTGTGAGTTGACAGTGGGCGGCGTGCCATAATGCTCGGATTCACCTCCTGAACGGACAATTCCTGACAATGAAAACCGTGGCCATGGCGCTGTTTCCTGATTTCCTTCTGCTGGATATGGCCGGGCCGCTGGAGGTGTTCTCCATTGCCAATCGCTACCTTGAACCGCCAGCCCATTATCAGATCCTGACCATCGGTACCGAGCCCGGGCCACTGCGAGCCTCCAATGGCGTGGTGGTACACCCCGACCTGCAGCTGGACCAGGCCCTTGAGGCGTATGACTTGCTGTTGGTCCCCGGCGGCCCCGGCGCCTACAACGAATGCCATCCCGCCCTGTTGCCCTGGCTCAAGGCCGCTGCGCCCCGCGCCCGGCGGTTCGGCTCCATCTGCACCGGCGCCTTTGTGCTGGGGTATGCGGGCTTGCTGGACGGCCAGCACGTGACCACCCACTGGCATTACACCGAACGGCTGATCAAGGCCTTTCCCAAGGCCATCGTTGAGACCGACCGCATTTACCTGCAGGACGGCCGGCTCATCACCTCGGGCGGCGTGACGGCGGGCATCGACCTGGCGCTGTCCATCGTGTCCCAGGACCACGGCAAGCAGGTGGCTGTCGACGTGGCCAAAGTGTTGTTGGTGGTCATGAAACGCCAGGGTGGCCAGGCCCAGTTCAGCCCGATGACCGCCGCGGTGGCCCCTCAGGAAACCGCGATTACCCGGGTGCAGACCCAGGTGCTGGAGCGACTGGAACAGGCCTTTACCATCGAATCCATGGCGCAGTTGGCGGGCATGAGCACGCGGCACTTTGCGCGGGTGTTTGCCAAGGAAGTGCAGATGACCCCGATGGCGTTCCTGCAAGGTGCGCGCATCGATCGTGCCCGGCACTTGCTGGAAAGCACCGACCTGCCGCTCAAGACCGTTGCGTTCCATGCGGGGTTCGGCAGCGTGCGGCATATGCGGTTTCTGTTCAGTGAAAAACTCGGCTTGAATCCAACTCAATACCGCCAGCAATTCAGCTGATGTCCGTCTGGCGCACCTGAATGTCCGTGTGGATCCCCGTGCCAGCATTGTCCTGTCTCCGGTAGCTGGCAAGATAGCGGTCAGTCCCATGGAAAAGGATGCGCAGGCGCCCAAGAACGGGTGTTTCAGCGCTTTGACGAGCATGAACAGCCTTCATACGATTGAACCGGAATGCGCAGTGCGCTTCGGACCCTTCACGTTCTACCCCCAGCAGCGCCTGGTGTGCGCAGAGGGCCGGCCGCTGCCGCTGGGCGGGCGTGCGCTGGACATTCTCGCGCTGCTGGTGGAGCAGGCGGGGCAGTTTGTCAGCAAGGCGGTCCTGATCGCACGGGTGTGGCCCAGCAGCGTGGTGGAGGAGAACAACCTGCGGGTGCACATCGCGGCCCTGCGCCGTGCCTTGGCCGAGGGCGAGGGCGAGGGCGGGCGGCGCTACATCATCAACGTGCCGCAGCGCGGTTATTGTTTTGTCGCGACGCCACCCATGCAGGCAGAAGCTGCACAGCCCTTGCCTCAACATAACCTGCCAGCACGCCTGGTGCCGGTGTTCGGCCTGGAGCCGCTGGCGCATGCCCTTGCCCGGCGGTTGCCGGGGCAAACGCTGATGACGCTCACCGGGGGCGCCGGCATCGGCAAAACCACCCTGGCGCTGTACCTGGCCGCACAGGTTCTGCCGCGCTATCGCGACGGCGTATGGTTGGTGCAGCTGGCCGGGATCAGCCAGTTATCCGGCGTGCTCCGTCAGTTGGGCAAGGCGCTCGGGATGGAGGTTGAAGCGGGTGCTACGTTGCAAGGCGTTTGCCGGCACCTGGCGTCGCGGCAATTGCTGTTGGTGCTTGATGGGTGCGAACAGGCGGTGGCGGCGTGTCGCAACCTGGTGTCTGCCCTGCGGGAAATGGCGCCCCGGGTGACGCTGTTGTTGAGCAGCCGCGAAGCGCTGCATACCCCCGGCGAATGGGTTCAGCGCGTGCCTGCGATGGCGGTGCCGCCGCTGTCGGCATTGGCCTCTGTCGAGCAAGCGCTGGCTTATCCTGCGGTGCAGCTTTTTGTCAGCCGGGCCCAGGCCTGCCAGCAGGGCTTTGACTTGCGCAGGCAAGACCTGGTCCCCCTGCGGGATATCTGCCGGCGCCTCGACGGTATCCCGCTGGCCCTGGAGCTGGCAGCGGCCCAGGTCGATGCCCTGGGCATCAAGGGCTTGCAGGTACAGTTGGCGAACGGCTTGCTGGTGCTGACTCGCGGGCGGCGAACCGCGGTAGGGCGGCATCAATCCATGAACGCGGCGCTGGACTGGACCTACGATCGCTTGAGCCTGCCGGAGCGCTGGCTGTTCCTCCAGTTAGGCTTGTTCAAGCTGGCGGTGACTTTGCCGAGACTGAGCGCGCTGATTGCCGGTACTGAACTGGAACACGCCGACTTGCCCTATCTGCTGGCACGGTTGGTGGACACCTCGCTGCTGACCGTCGAACCCGGTCCCGGCCCCCGGCGTTATCGCCTGCTCAATAGCGTACGTGCCTATGCGCTGGGCCGCCTGGGTGACCGGGCACAGGTGAGGTTGTTGCAGCAAGGCTACGGGCATTATCTTGGTCCGTTCTCAGGCCGGCAGTTTGTGGTGCAGTTCGTCGAGCAGGCGGCGCACGCTCACTAGGTCCGGCGTGGAAAACCCTTCGGTAAAGCGCCCGTGGACGGCTTGCAACAGGTCGCGCGCGGCGGCGTGCCGGCCCTCGCGTTGCCATAGGCGGGCCAGTGACAGGGCGCTTCGCAGTTCCCAGGCCAAGGCGCCCTGATGACGAGCCAGCCCCAGCGCTTCCAGCAACAGGCTTTCAGCCACCTGCGTCGGGGGCGGGTCAGCCCGCTGCAGCAGGGATTCGGCGCGCACCCGCAGGATTTCTGCGGTGCACCATCCCGCATCGCCCCGCCGGGCCCGTTCGAAGCAGGCCTCATCCACGTCCCTTGTGTGCAGGGTCACAACGATGTCCTTGATCAGGCCCAGGCCTTCGACGTTCTCTTCGTGCACCACGCCGTCCAGTGCCTGGGTGTAATGCCTGGCCCAGGTGTCGAACAGCAGCACCGAGTGCTTCTGCGCCTGCTGTGACAGCAGCTCCAGCATCGATCTCGCCGCTCGGTCGTCACCGTTGTATTGAGCGATGACGACACCCGCGAGGGCCAGGGTGTAGCAGATCGAGGTGCCGTGATTGATTTGCAGCGCGAGCTCCAGCGCCTGACGGGCGGTGCGCCAGGCGCGCTCCGGGAAACCCTGGAGCCAGAGGATGCGCGCCAGCACCGTCAGCGACGCCACGCTCTGGTCGTATTGCACGCCAAACCCATGGGTAAACCGATTGCGGTGGCCGCTCTGCGCCATGCGCTGCATCACCTGTTCAGCGTTGTGCCGTGCCAGGGCCTGGTTGCCGGCAAAATGTTGCGCCAGTACCCGCAGGCGCTGTGCGCTCAAGCCCAGCAGTGGTGGGGCGTTGGGGGCCAGGTGATCGAAGTGCAGGCTTTGACGCAGGGCTTGCTGGTAGTTACCGCTGCACAGGTTGACTGCCAGGTGGCCGGACACGGCCCTGAGCTGGCCGGCGACATCCTGGCTGTTTTCAGCCAGTTGCCTGGCGCGCTCAAAGGCCTCGATGGTCTGTGGGGTTGCGCCCTGGGTGTGATAGGAAAAACTGCCCAGGGCCAACTGCAGTTGCAGGTGCAAGTGCGCGCAGGGCGTGGTTGATTGCTGGAGCAGGGCCAGGGCCTTGCCCACATACAAACCGTGCTCGGCGAGCAGCGACAGCTCCTGCCACAGCGGCATCGCGCTGACCGTCAAGCGGATGGCCAGCAACGGCGCGCCTGCCTGGCTCAACCCCCAGTCGAGGGCGGCACGCACGTCTTCGCGGCAGGCGGCATAACGGTCGAGCCACTGCTGGGTGGACACGTGTTCCCAGTCGGCCTGCGCTTGATTCATCAGCGTCAGGCACCGGGCAGCGTGGCGCTCACGACTGGCCTCAAGCTCACCGGCGGCGCTGAGTTTCTCCAGGGCATAGGTGCGGGTGATGTCCAGCAGTCGATACGTCACCGCTTCATCGCCTACCTCAACGTTGAGCAGGGACTTGGCCACCAACTGCGTGATCGAACCCAGTACCTCGGTCGGCGCAATGTGTTCACCGCCGATCACTGCCGCCGCCGATTCCAGGGTGAACACACCCCGGAACACCGCCAGGCGCCGCAGGCAGACCTGCTCGCTGGCGGTCAGCAGATCGAAGCTCCACTCCAGGGTGGCGCGCAGGGTCTGGTGCCGGGGCAGGGCGCTGCGCCGACCGCGGGTCAACAGGCGAAAGTTATCCTCCATCTGCACCAGCAAGCCCGGCAGGCCAAAGCGTTTGATTTGCGCCGCCACCAGCTCGATTGCCAGCGGAATGCCGTCCAGGCGTCGGCAGATGTCGATGGCCAGGGGCAGCTCGGCGTCACTCAGTTCAAAGCCGTCCCAGCGCGACAACGCCCGTTCCACCAGCAATTGCAGCGCGGGGTACGCCATCGCTTCGGTGCGGTCGCCCGTGGCCGGCGGGCACGCCAGAGGCTCCAGGCGTTGCACGAACTCGCCTTCGGCGCGCAGCGCTTCGCGGCTGGTGGTCAGGATGTGCAGCTGGGGGGCATTGCGCAGCAGGGTTTCGCTGATCAGCGCGATATCGTCGAGCAGGTGCTCGCAGTTGTCGATCACCAACAGCATCTGGCGCTCGCGCAGCAGGCTGGCGAGGCCGCACAAGGGCTCGTGGCTCGGTGGCGTGAGTTCCAACAGGGCCGCCAGGTTGGGCAGGATCATCGAGGGTTGGTTCAGGGGGGCCAAGTCCAGCAGGCGGATGCCGTCGCGGTAACGCCCGATCAGCAGTTCGGCCACCCGCAAGGCGACGGTGGTCTTGCCGATACCGCCGGCCCCCGTGAGGGTGATGAAGCGGTGTTGAGGCAACTGCTGCACCAGGCTTTCGATCAGGGCCTGGCGTCCCAGCATTCGGGTGCGCCGCAGTGGCAGGTTGTGCCCTGGATGAGCCCCTGTACTGTCGCCTTCCAACGCCGTGGGCTCGACGCTCAGGGGCGCAACAAAACTGTAGCCACGCTGGGCCACGGTGACGATATAGCGCTGCCCGGCCTGGCCATCGCCCAAGGCCTTGCGCAGGGCCGCCATGTGCACCCGCAGGTTGCCGTCTTCCACCACGGTCCTGGGCCAGACCCGGGCGATCAGCTCCTGCTTGCTCACCACCTGGCCGGCGTGCTCGAGCAAAATCAGCAGGATATCCACCGCCCGGCGGCCCAGGCGCAACGGTCGGCCACCCTCCAGCACCGCGCGCTGGCGCGGGTGGATCCGGTAGGGGCCGAAATGCATGGCCTGGTCGCTGGGGTTGCTCATGCGCGGTCTCTGGAACGAGGTCTGTGGTGCATATTCCAGAGGTTTGCGCTGGGGTGCAATCACCACTAGGCGGCGATCATGCGAAGTTGGTGGTTACGCCAGGTCATCGGGTTTACGCCTTCGCTGCGGCTGAATATGTGGCAGAAGTGCGCCTGGTCGCAAAATCCGCATTCCTGGCTGATTTGGGTCAGGCTCAAGGCGGAGTGGATGATCAGCTCCTTGGCCCGCTGGATGCGTTGCTGGCGAATCCATTCCTGGGGAGAGAGGCCGGTACTGCATTTAAACGCGCGGGAAAAATGGCTGCGGGACAGGGCGCAGGCCCGTGCCAGTTCGGCGACTTCCAGGCTGTCCCCGAGGTTGGCCAGGATCAACTGCTTGACCATGCGTTCGCGGCGGGGGCACAGGCCGCCGGTGGCAGGGGCTCGGGTGTGCGGTGTGGGTGCGATTTGCTCAAGTCGGGCCATGACAGATTCCGTGGTCGATGGGAGCGTGTCCTGTTGATGAAAATCCAGTGTAGACCGCCGTATTCTTGGTGCCGGACCGTCTGGCTGGCGAGTTAATCGTTGTTAATTTCGCCAGGTGCCTGCGCAAAAAAGACAGCACAGGAATGCAATTGCAGCGGCCTTGAGCGTGGTTAGCTGACGGGGTGCTCACCTCCCGGGAAACCCTATGAATCGCAACGACTTGCGCCGCGTCGACATGAACCTGCTGGTGATTTTCGAGGCCCTGATGTTCGAAAAGAACCTGACCCGGGTTGCCGAAAAACTCTTCATGGGCCAGCCAGCGGTCAGTGCGGCCCTGGGTCGGTTGCGCGACCTGTTCGATGACCCGCTGCTGTTGCGCAATGGTCGCGGCATGGAGCCCACGCCACGGGCCGTGGCGATCCTCAAGGAGTTGCAACCGGCCATGGACATCATTTCCGGCGCCGTGAGCCGCGCCAAGGACTTCGACCCTTCCACCAGTTGCGCGGTGTTTCGCATCGGGCTGTCGGATGACGCCGAGTTTGGATTGTTCCCGCCGTTGCTCAGCCAACTGCGGGAAGAGGCGCCCGGGATCATCGTGGTGGTGCGGCGTGCGAACTACTTGCTGATGTCGGCATTGCTGGCCAGTGGCGAGATCTCCGTGGGGGTCAGCTACACCACCGAGCTGCCAGCCAATGCCAAGCGCAAGAAGCTGCGGGATATTCCGTGCAAGGTCCTGCGGGGGGACGACCGGCCGGAGCCGTTGACCCTCGACGACTACTGTTCACGGCCCCATGCCATGGTGTCGTTTTCCGGTGACTTGAGCGGCAACATCGACCTGGACCTGGCGCGGGTTGGCCGGGCGCGGCGGGTGGTGTTGGCGGTGCCGCAATTCAGTGGGTTACGGGACCTGTTGGCCGGCAGCGAGATGATTGCGACGGTGCCCGATTATGCCGCCTGCGCGTTGACCCAAGGCAGCGGCTTGCGGGCCGAGGACCCACCGTTCGCCATCGACGCGGCAGAGCTGTCGATGGTGTGGAGCGGGGTGCACGACAACGATCCGGCGGAGCGCTGGTTGCGATCGCGGATTGGCGAACACATGTCCCGGACGCTTTAACAGAGCACGTACATCCAATTTTTACGCTGCGCGACGCCCCACACTGCGGCCATCGCTCACGTATTCAGGGGGGAGGGGCACGATGGACTCAGTCACGCAGCAAGGCGGCCCGGACGAGGTGGTCACCTTGGTGGTCAAACACCGCATCAAACCCGGCCACGAAGCCGATTACGAAGCCTGGCTGCGGCGCATCGTGCGCATTGCCGGCGAGCGCCCCGGCCACCTCGGCGTTGACGTGGTGCGCAGCAAGCAGGGCGGCCTGGCGTTGTTCACCTGCGTGCTGCGTTACCGCTCCACCGATGACCTGGAACGCTGGCTGGAGTCGCCGCAGCGCCTGGCGCTGATCAATGAAGCCGCACCGATGCTGGCCGACGGCGACCAGACTGAAGTCGGCGCGGTCAACGAGTTCTGGTTTTCGCCCCTGGCCGATGCCGCTGCCAAGCCGCCGCGCTGGAAGCAGGCGGTGGTCACGCTGCTGGTGATCCTGCCGCTGACCTTGCTGGTGCCGATCATCTGGGGCCCGGTACTGAGGCTGCACCCGTTCTTGTCCAACTACATCGTCGCCACCTTTCTGGTCACCCTGACCATCGTCGTGCTGGTGGTCTACCTGCTGATGCCGGCGGCCACCCGCCTGTTCGCGCCCTGGCTTGAAGCCTCTGTAAAGGAAAACCTATGAACGCCGATCTGATTCTGTTCAATGGCCAGTTCCACACCGTGGACCGTGAAAATCCTCGCGCCACGGCAGTTGCGATCCACCAGGGACGCTTTGTCGCGGTGGGCACCGACGGCGAAGCCATGGCCCTGCGCGGCAGTGGTACCCAGGTCATCGACCTCAAGGGCCGCACCGTGATCCCTGGCCTCAACGACTCGCACCTGCACCTGATCCGTGGCGGCTTGAACTACAACCTTGAACTGCGCTGGGAAGGCGTACCGTCCCTGGCCGATGCCCTGCGCATGCTCAAGGACCAGGCCGACCGCACGCCCACGCCGCAGTGGGTGAGGGTGGTGGGCGGCTGGAACGAATTCCAGTTCGCTGAAAAGCGCATGCCCACCCTCGACGAACTCAACCAGGCCGCCCCCGACACGCCGGTGTTCGTGTTGCACCTGTATGACCGTGCCTTGCTCAACCGCGCGGCCCTGCGGGTCGCCGGCTACACCAAGGACACACCGAACCCGCCCGGCGGCGAGATCGTGCGCGACCACAACGGCAACCCCACCGGCATGCTGGTGGCGCGGCCCAACGCGATGATTCTCTACGCGACCCTGGCCAAGGGCCCGAAACTGCCCCTGGAATACCAGGTCAATTCCACCCGCCAGTTCATGCGTGAACTCAATCGCCTGGGGCTGACCAGTGCCATCGACGCCGGCGGCGGTTTCCAGAACTACCCCGACGATTACGCCGTGATCGAACAGTTGGCCAAGGACCAGCAACTGACGGTGCGCATCGCCTACAACCTGTTCACCCAGAAGCCCAAGGAAGAACTCAGCGACTTCAAGAACTGGACCGGCAGCGTGACCCTGCACCAGGGCGACGACTACCTGCGCCACAACGGCGCCGGCGAAATGCTGGTGTTCTCGGCAGCCGACTTCGAAGACTTCCTCGAGCCACGCCCGGACCTGCCGCTGACCATGGAGCAGGAGTTGGAACCGGTGGTGCGCCACCTCGTAGAACAGCGCTGGCCGTTCCGCCTGCACGCCACCTACAACGAGTCGATCTCGCGCATGCTCGACGTGTTCGAGAAGGTCAACCGCGACATCCCGTTCAACGGCCTGCCGTGGTTCTTCGACCACGCCGAAACCATCACCCCGCAGAACATCGAGCGGGTGCGGGCGCTGGGCGGCGGCATCGCGATCCAGGACCGCATGGCGTTCCAGGGCGAGTACTTCGTGGAGCGCTACGGCGCCAAGGCTGCCGAGGCCACGCCGCCGATCAAGCGCATGCTCGCCGAGGGCGTGCCGGTGGGCGCTGGCACCGACGCCACCCGGGTGTCGAGCTACAACCCCTGGACCTCGCTGTACTGGATGGTCAGCGGCCGCACCGTGGGCGGGCTGGAACTGCATGCCGAAGGATTGCCCCGGCTGACCGCCCTGGAACTGTTCACCCACGGCAGCGCCTGGTTCTCTTCCGAGCAGGGCAAGAAAGGCCAGATCAAGGTCGGCCAATTGGCGGACGTGGCGGCGTTGTCGGCGGACTTCTTCAGCGTCGACGAGGAAGCCATCAAGTGGATCGAATCGGTGCTCACCGTGGTCGGCGGCAAGGTGGTCTACGGCGCCGGCGACTTTGAAGATTTCGCGCCCCCCAGCGTGCCGGTGCTGCCGGACTGGTCGCCGGTGGTCAAGGTGCCGGGCCACTGGCGCCCGACTTCACCGCTACAGGCCCAGGTGCACCAGTGCAGCGGCCCCTGTGGTGTTCATTCCCATAGCCATGAACGGGCGCGTCTTTCGAACGTGCCGGTCAGCGACTTCCAGGGTTTCTGGGGCGCGTTTGGCTGCTCGTGTTTTGCCTTCTGAATCTAACCCCAAAGGAGTGTTCCCATGACTTACAAACGCCTGAACAAAGACGACGCCGTGGTCCTGCTGGTGGATCACCAGACCGGCCTGATCTCGCTGGTACAGGACTTCTCGCCCAACGAGTTCAAGAACAACGTGCTGGCCCTGGCGGACCTGGCCAAGTTCTTCAAACTGCCGACCATCCTCACCACCAGCTTCGAAAACGGCCCCAACGGCCCGATGGTGCCGGAGTTGAAAGAACTGTTCCCGGACGCGCCGTACATCCCACGTCCTGGCCAGATCAACGCATGGGACAACGCGGATTTCGTCCAGGCGGTGAAAGCCACCGGGCGCAAGCAACTGATCATTGCCGGTGTGGTGACGGATGTCTGCGTCACCTTCCCGACGCTGTCGGCCCTGGCGGAAGGCTTTGAAGTGTTCGTGGTCACCGATGCGTCGGGCACCTTCAACGAAACCGTGCAACAGGCCGCCTGGGCGCGGATGACGGCCGCTGGTGCGCAACTGGTGAACTGGTTCTCGGTGGCCTGCGAGCTGCAAGGGGACTGGCGCAACGACATGGAAGGCCTGGCCAACCTGCTGTCGCCGCGCATTCCCAACTATCGCAACCTGATGAACAGCTACTCGGCGCTGACGGCCAAGTAACCTCAGGGTTGAAGCAACCTCCTTGTGGCGCGGGAGCTTGCTGTGGTGAGGGAGCTTGCTCCCGCTGGGCTGCGTAGCGGCCCCAGAAATCCTGGGAGCGCTTCGCACTCCAGCGGGAGCAAGCTCCCTCGCCACAGCAAGCTCCCTTGCCACAGTAAGCTCCCTGGCCACATGGGTATCGATATTTGATTGGTGGTGATGCGACAACCCGGTTATAAAGAGCTTCAGCGTCCACCGAGAAGCGACAATGAACCCCTTCGAAGACATGCGCCTGTTTTGCCAGGTCATGGAATCCGGCAGCTTCACCGCCGCCGCCGAACACCTTGGCCTGTCCAAGCAATTTGTCAGCCGCCGCCTGATCCAGCTGGAAGAGCGCCTCGGCGTACGCCTGCTCAACCGCTCCACCCGCCGCCTGGATGTCACGCCCCTGGGCCAGAGTTACTACGAATCCGCCCTGCGCCTGCTCAGTGAAGTCGAGCAAGTGGAGCAGGGTATCGCCGGGCAAAACACCGACCCCCGCGGCACCCTCCGCCTGAGCGCGCCGTTGTCGTTTGCCATGGCGCACCTGGGCAGCCTGTTGCCGTTGTTCCTGCAACGCCACCCCCACGTCACCGTGGAAGTCGACCTCAGCGACCGCCCGGTAGACCTGATCAGCGAAGGCTACGACCTGGTGTTGCGCATCGGCGCCCTGGAAGACTCGACCCTGATCGCCCGGCGCATCGCCAGTGTGCAGCGCGTCTACTGCGCCAGCCCGGACTACCTGGCCCGCCACGGTACGCCGCAGAGTCCCGATGACCTGGCCGATCACGCATGCCTGCCTTACGGCCATGGTCGCCAGGTGCAATGGCACTTCAAGGTCGATGGCAAACCCCACACACGCAACGTCAGCGGACGCATGCGCGTCAACAACGGTGAGCTGCTGCGGGACGCGGCGATCGCCGGGTTGGGTATCACGTATCTGCCAACCTTTATCGTCGCCCAAGCCTTGCAGGACGGCCGGCTGGTGACGCTGCTGGAAGACTCTACGCCGGACTCCCTGACCCTGTCAGCGGTGTACCCCCAGCACCGCCAGAGCTCGCGCCCGGTGCAGGCGTTGATCGAGTTTCTGCGTGAGCGCCTGGCCGGCGGTTGTTGAGTCAGAACGCGTACTGCACCCGGCTGTAGTAATACCCGCCGGTAAACCCGAACGGCGAATAGCTGCCCCAGTTATCGCCGAACGAAGAGTTCTTCACGCCGATATGATCCGGGTATTTGTCGAACAGGTTCTGCGCACCCACGGCCACTGTCAGCTGTTTGGTGATTGCATAGGCCACATCGAGGTCGGTGATCCACTTGGCCGAATACGTGCGGTCCAGGCTCGGGTCGCTGGAGCTGTTGACCTCGGTGTAGTTGCCGTAGCGGGTCAAGCGCAGGTTGACGTCGACGTCGTGGATCGCCCAGTCGGCGGAGAAGATCATCTTGCTGCTGGGTGAGGTTTTGGTAATCAGCGCCCGGGACTGGCGGCCCATCAACTGGAAGTCGCCCAGGGCGGCGAGCTGCGCCGGGGTGTCGTTGACGCTGAGGATTTGCGTGTGGTTGTAGTTCAGCGCCGCGGTCCATTTCACCGAGCCGTAGCGGTCGAGGTTTTGCCGGTAGTTGCCCACCACGTCCACCCCGGAGGTGCGGGTGTTGGCGCCGTTGGTGAAGTACTGCGCGCCCGCCGTGGCCGGTACGCCGATGCTGTCCAGCAAGGAGGCAATGCCCGGGCCCTGGAAGCGTTCGCTGAGTACCAGGCGGTCCCGCAGGTTGATCACGTAGCCGTCCACCGTGAGGCTCAAGTCATCGCTTGGGGTAACGGCAAACCCGAGGCTGAAGTTGGTCGAGCGCTCCGGTTTCAATGACTTGGCACCCAAGGCCTGGGCGCCGGCGGAATCCACCGGCAGGATCACGTAGTTATACGATTGGTACACGCCATTGATGGTGTCGAACCCGGTGGAGCGCGCCGTGAAAATCTCGTTGGCCAGGGACGGCGCACGAAAACCGTTGCTCACGGTGCCGCGCAGGGCAAACACCGGGTTGAACGCATACCGCGTGCTGAGCTTGCCGCTGCGGGTGCCGCCGACGCCTTCGTTGTAATGCTCGTAGCGCCCGGCCACGCCGACGTACCACTGCTCGGTGGGGTAGAACCCGAGGTCGACATAGCTGGCGACGCTGTTGCGGCTGACCTTCTGCGCGTCTTCGGGGCGGATGCCGTTGGTGACCTGGGCGCCCGGATCGGGACGCTGCCCGGCCCGTGGATGGCCCGCCGGGAACACGTAGCCGCCATCGATATAAGAGGCCTCGGAACCGGCGCGGGTCTCGTAGCTTTCGCGCCGGTGCTCCAGGCCGAACGCCACGTCCAGCGGCTTGGCCAGGCCGATCTCGTAGGTGTTTTTCAGGTCCAGGTTGGTGGTGAGCTGGTCGGCAATATAGATCCCGGAGGTGAACCTGTTCGGCGTGCTTTCACCCAGGGACGGGTTCTGGTTGTCGTAGGTACGCTGCTTGGCATAGTTGCGCCCGTAGGTGCTGCTCAAGTCCCAGGCCCAGCCGCCGCCGAGGTCGTTGCCCTTGGCACCGAAGGCGGATTGGAAGTCGGTCTCGTTGACCAGCCAGTACGGGCTGTAGCCATTGGGGTAACCATTGGGCCCGGTGGTGATGGTGTTGCGGCCATTGGGCAGGCGGAAGTTCTGGCCGTCGTTGTTCTCCCGGGTGGCCAGGGTGGAGAACGAGTACAGCGTCAGGTCGTCGTTCAGGGGCAGGTCGAGGTTGTAGGCGACGTCGGCCAGTTGGCTGCGGGGCGAGCCGTAGCCTTTGTAGGTGTGGTGGCTGGAAGTTGCTTCGCGCGGGTCGGGGGAGCCATCCGCCAGCGGGTAGTAATGGCTGCTGTAGCCGTTGCTGCCGGCCTTGTTGTCGCGCTCCTGGTAGCGGGTATCGAGGGACACGTTGAGCACCCCGGCTTCGCCTACCTGGAAGCCATAGTTCAGGGCCTCCTGGCCGGTGCCGCGCTTGCCGTCGTAGTTCTGGCCCAGGGTGGTGTCGGAACTGCCGCCGGTGGTCTGCTTGAGGATGATATTGATCACCCCGGAAATCGCATCCGAACCGTACTGCGCCGCCGCACCGTCGCGCAGCACTTCCACATGGTCGATGGCGGCCACCGGGATCAGGTCGAGGTCGCTGGGAGCGGCGCCGCTGTTGATGCCGTTGATGTTCAGGGTGGCGCTGGTGTGACGGCGTTTGCCGTTGACCAGCACCAGCACATGAGAGGCGGTCAAGCCGCGCAAGGTGGCCGAGCGCACCACGCCGCTGGCATCCCAGCCGGCGCGGTCGGGCAGGTTGAACGAGGGGATGAGCTTGCCCAGGGCTTCCAGCAAGCTCGGCTTGCCCACGGCCCGCAACTGTTCGCCGCTGATCACATCAATGGGCGTGGGGCTGGTGGTAACGGTACGTTGTTCGGCGCCACGGTTGCCGGTGACGACGACGGTGTCGAGGGTGGGAGAGCGGTCTTCGGCGGATTCGACGCCGAAGGACGCCAGGCCGCACGCCAGCGAGAGCGGCAGGAGTTTCAGATGATGGTGCCGATGTAGCCTGTTGCGGTGAGCGAGCTTGCTGTGGTGAGGGGACTTGCTGTGGTGAGCGAGCTTACTGTGGTGAGGGGGCTTGCTGTGGTGAGGGGGCTTGCTGTGGTGAGGGAGCTTGCTGTGGCGAGGGAGCTTGCTCCCGCTGGGCTGCGTAGCAGCCCCAATATCGACGCCACAGTCAGAGTCAGGCTTCAGGGCCGCTACGCGCCCCAGCGGGAGCAAGCTCCCTCGCCACAGAGGTGCCGTCAGCCAGTTGAATGTTCGCATGAGAGTGGAGCTCCTTGGTCTCGAGTGATGTCCCTGTCAGCGTTTGCGCGCGGCAACCGCTTCGATTTCTACCAGCCCACCGGGCAATGGCAGGGCGACGACTTGCACAGCGGTGCGGGCCGGTTTTTTCGGCTGCTCGGCACTGCCGAAGAACGGCGTGTAGCCTTCCTGCAAACCGGCGAAGTCGAGCTTGCCGCCCTTGGCGGGATCGCCCACCAGGAACACCCGCAACTGCACCACATCCCCCAGATCCAGGCCCTGGCTTTGCAGCACGCCCTTGAGCTTATTGAGGATCGACGTGGTCTGGATGGCCGTGTCGCCATAGGCGGCAAACGAGTCTTTCGGTGCCTTGGGGTCATGCAGGTCGGCCAGCAAGCCGCTGACAAACAGCAGTTCGGTCTGCGGCGGCACCGACACCGCCAGTGAGATCGGGAAGTTCGAGTTGGGCAGCGGCACGCGCTTGATCTCATCGGCGTGGGCGGCGAGGGTGGTGGCGGTCATCAGCAGTCCTGCAAAAAGAGTTTTCATCGGTCATTCCTTGAGTGAGCAATTTCAGGCGGCGACGCCCGGTTGCTGGCGTTCGGCATGCCGGCCGATCAGCGAGACGATGCGCCGCGCCGAATCGGCGGCGCTGTTCTGCCAGATGCCGACACCGCCGTGGGCGAGGGCGTCGCTGGCCAGGTACGTGCGGCCCTGGGGCTCGTTGAGCAGGCGGTAGGCGCTTTCGCCGACCTCGTCGTTAACGATCCACGGGCCTTTGCTGTAGCTGACTTTCGACCAGTTGATCGCCACCGGCTTCTGCAGTTTGGCGCTGTGGCCGGGATGCAACAGTTCCACCGCCTGGCGTGAAGAGGCGAACTGTTCGGCCAGGGATTTCTGGCTGAAGGCCTGGGCCGATTCGCTGGTGTTGTAGGCCGCCACCAGAATTCCCTGGGCGCTGTTGAGGCGGTCGCTGGGGTACCACAAGCCTTTGACTTCATGGTCGAGGTACGACAGGCCGCCATAAATGTTGAAGTCGGTCTCCCAGAAGCGCGGCGCCTGCCAGGCCACCTTGTTGGCCTGGTCGCTTTGCGCGGTCTGGATCGCCTGCTTGAACGGCGCGGTGAAATTGCTCGGCAGTTTCGCCAGCAGTGGCAAGGGCACGGTGACGATGGCGTAGTCGGCGCTCAGGACCTGGGTCTTGCCGCTGATACGGTCGCGGTAGCTGATGCGGCTGCCTTGTTCAGACGTCTGGATATCACTGACTTCAGCGTTGAAGCGCACCGCATCCTTGAGGTGTTCGTAGAAGGCATAGGGAATGCGGTCCATGCCGCCCACCGGCTGGAACATGGTGGAGGAAAACTCCGGGATTTCATCGAACACCAGCGCGCCCCACAGCTTGGGATTGAGCAGGGTTTGCAGCTCCAGTGGCGCGCGGGTCACGCCAGTCTGGTCGCCTGCACCGGGCACGCGGGTGTAGCCGGAGCGTACCGAACCCTTGTATTGCAGGTCGCCGTTGAGGTCGCCGTACACTTTGAGGAAACTCAGTAGCGCCTTGCGGTCATCCACGCTCAGGTCCTGGTCGAGGGCCTTGCGGCTGACGGTGCGCGCGAGCAGTTCCGAGAGCTGGCCACGGGTGTCATTGACCGCCTGGCGCAACTGGAACGCCGGCTGTTGCGTATCCGGCCGGGCCAGGGCGTTGCGGCTGCTGTTGACCAGTACTTGCAACTCCACGCCCAGCTCGCGGCAGTAGCCGAGAATCGTCTGGTGGTGGCTGGGAATACGCGCGGGGCCGGCGTTGAAAAACTGCCCGTCATCAAAGTCGACGGTCTGGCTGACGCCGTCGTCGAAGTCGACCTTGGTGCCTCGGCGCAGGGTCCAGTTGCGTCCACCCACCCGGTCGCGGGCTTCCAGGATCGTCACGTTGAACCCGGCCTTGCGCAGCTCGTAGGCGCTGACCAGCCCAGAGATCCCGGCGCCGACCACCACCACGTTCTTGCCTTTGCCGGTGCTGCCCAATTGCAGCGGGGTAAAGCTCGCGGCCACTGCCTGAGGCGTCAGCCCCAGCGCGCCCAATGCGCTGACAGCGGCGGAATAACCGCCCACGGCGGCAATACGGGAAATCAGTTCCCTGCGGGTAAAAGCCATGATTCGCTCCTTGAGATAGCGGTTTGTCAGAGGTCGTAGCGCACGGTCAGCAACAGGGTTCGCGGGTCGTTGACCGAGTAGTAGCGGGCGCCGCTGGAAGGCACGTAGCCCACCGACTGCGGGTAGGCGCGGTCCAGGAGGTTTTTCACCGCCAGGGTGGTGGTCCAGTGGCCGTCGCCGCTGATGTAGCGGGTGTTGGCGTTCCAGAAGGTCTGCTGCGGAATTTCCTGGATGTCGTCATTCAGCGCGTTGGCATAGGACTGGGTCTGGAACTGCGCATCGGTGCCTGCCAGCCAGGTGCCGGGCAGCCCGGCGGGGATGGTGTAGTTGAGGCCCAGGCTGGCGTTCCAGCGTGGCGAGAACACCAGCTGCTTGCCGTTGGCATCCACCCCCGCGCCGCTGGCGTTCTGGAAGTCGTCGTACTTGCTTTGCAGGTAGCCGAGGTTGGCGGTCAGTTGCAGGTCGCGGCTCAGGGCGGTGAGGGTTTCCAGCTCCACGCCGTAGGTGTGGGCGCGGCCGACGTTGGTGCGCAGGCTCACCCCCAGCGCCGGGTCATAGGCGTTGGTTTGCAGGTCTTTGTAGTCGTTGTAGAACACCGCGACGTTGGCCCGCAGGCGTTGGTCGAAGAAGTCGCCTTTGACCCCGGTTTCCCAGGTGGTCACATCCTCCGGGGAGAACGCCTGTTCGGCGGCGGCCTGGGTCGGTGCGCGGTTGTCGTAGCCGCCGGCCTTGAAGCCTTTGGCGACGTAGGCGTACTGGTTCAAGTGAGGGGTCCAGGCGTATTCGAAGCCGATTTTCGGGCTGGTGGACTGCCAGGATTTGCTCGATTCGGCGGTGAAGTTGGTGCCGGTGATCTGCCGGTCGGTGTTGATCGCGTAGTTGGTGAAGTCGAAATTCTTGTGCTCGCGGGTAAAGCGCAGGCCGGCGATCAGCGACAGTTGCGGCGTCAGCTTGTAGGTGCCCTGGCCGTACAGCGCGTAGCTTTCGGTGTTGGTGGTGCTGTATTGGCCCTGGCCGATCACCCGGTTGCGGGCGACGGAATAGGTGAGGTTGTCGCGGTCGGCGTCGAACTTTTCGCGGTACAGGTACACGCCGGTGCTGAAGCTGAAATCGTCGTAGTCACCGTTGAGCTGGAATTCCTGGGTGGCGTAGTTCTGCTTATACAGGATCAGGTTGTTCTGGATCAGCGCGGCTTGCCCTGAGTTGTCGTAATCCACTGGTTGGTGGAATGCCGAATAGGCGGTCACCGATTTGAAGTTCAGGTTGTCATTGATCGCGTAGATCGCCCGCAGCACCGAGCTGCCCTGGTCCAGGCGGTTTTTCGGGTCGAGGCTGCTGTAGCTCTTGAACTTGTCGAAATGCCCGTTGGCGTCGAAGGGCGTATAGCTGGTGGTGTCGCCCCGGTCGAAGGTACCGGCCAGGGTCAATTGCACATCCCAGGGCGAATCCACCGGCTTGTAGCGCAGCTTGCCGCGATAGGACTGGATGTCGACGTTGTTCACGTCCTTGCCCCGTGTGGGATCGGACACGGTGCCGTCGCGGCTCAGGCGGATAGCGGAGAAACTGCCGAACAGCGCGTTGTCCACCAACGGGCCGCTGATCAGCAGGCGTGCGTTCTGCGCGTCGTAGTTGCCGGCGCCCAGCTCTACAAAACCGCGGGTTTCCTGGGTCGGGTCGCGGGTGATCACGCGGATCGCACCGGCGCTGCTGTTGCGCCCGTACAGCGTGCCCTGGGGACCACGCAGCACCTCGACGCGCTCCACATCGTTGAAGTCGAGCATCGAGGAAATCGCACGGGGGATGTACAGGTCATCAGCGTAAACGGCGACGGCGGCTTCCTGAATCGGGTCGGTTTCACCGATGCCGCGGATGCCGTAGGTCTGGGCGCTGTAGGAGATCGACTGGCGGCTGAGTGTCAGGTTCGGTACCTGGCCCGCGAGGTCGCGCACGCTGTTGATCTGCTTGTCTTCCAGGGCCTTTTCATCGAACGCGGAAATCGCCAGCGGGGTCTTTTGCAGGTCTTCGCTGCGGTGCTCGGCGGTGACGTTGACCACCGGCAGGGCGGTGTCGTCGGCATGGGCGGCGAGGCCGAACAGGGCGAGGGAAATGGCCAGTGTCAGGCGATTGGGTACGGCGGTAGGACTCA
The DNA here is from genome assembly GCF_020515595.1 of Pseudomonas sp. MWU16-30323. Classification (NCBI taxonomy): domain Bacteria; kingdom Pseudomonadati; phylum Pseudomonadota; class Gammaproteobacteria; order Pseudomonadales; family Pseudomonadaceae; genus Pseudomonas; species Pseudomonas sp. MWU16-30323. The sequence goes on along the minus strand of NZ_JAIWYM010000017.1, from coordinate 10,311 downwards.
TGATGGACCCCTGGGGTGGTTGACGGTTTAGGCAAAGTCGGGCCTCCACCTGGTCAGGGGTCGGTATTGGATGTAACAGTATTTGTATAAATGCTGGGCGTAAAAGTCCGATTAGTTATAAGTTAATTATAAAAAATGGGTATGTAGTGGTTTGTTTGTAATGCGTAAGGCTGATGATATTTTTCAGCTGATGAAAAACAAATGTGGGAGCGGGCTTGCTCGCGAATACGGTGGATCAGTCAACATTGATAGTGACTGACACCCCGCATTCGCGAGCAAGCCCGCTCCCACATTTTGATCTCTATTCGGCTTAGTAACCGCGTTGGGTATCAGCGAGGTTCTCCAGCGGCCGATCACTCAGATACCTTTCCAGGTTGCCCAGGAAACTGTCCGCAATATCATGCCGGCTATTGGTCGAAATCGCCGACGTATGGGGCGATACTCTGACCCTCGGATGGCCATACAGCGCATGCCCATCCGGTAACGGTTCCGGCTCGGTCACATCCAGCGAGGCCAGTCCGAGGCTGCCGTTGTCCAGTGCTTCCAGCAGCGCCTCATGATCCACCAAGCCACCTCGGGCAATATTGATCAGGTGCAACCCTGGCTTGGCATTCTCCAGCGCCTCCCGATCCACTATATGCCGCGTGGCTTCGGTCAGTGGCGCGGCCAGCACCAGGTGGTCGGAGCGAGCAAACAGATCATGGATATCCCGCGCCGCCTCCACACCCTCCACGTCAAACGGTGTGTCACTTTGGCGTAAGGCCACGACCTTGATCCCCAGCCCATGAGCTTTTTGCGCCAGGCTGCGGCCAATCGCGCCAAACCCGAGAATCCCCAGGGTGGTGCCCTTGAGCGGGCGCAACGCAGTGAACTGCCACTGGGAATCCTTTACCCAGATATCCGGCAAATGCTTGGCCGCCGCGAAGATTGCCGCCAGGGCGAACTCCGCGATGTGCTCGGCGGCGCTGCCCCGCGAGGTGCTCACCGGCGGCCCGTTGAACAGCCACTTGGGGTAGAAATCGATACCCGACGACACCACCTGAATCCACTGCACACCGTACGGCCAACCCGGTGGTGGTGTGTCCGGGGCGGTGTAGCCGCGCACGTTGATCGGTCGGGCCAGCAGGATATTGGCCTGGGGCGGCAAGTCGCTGGGCACGCCGGCGGGTACACCGATGACCTCGGCGCCAGGGTGCGTCAGGGCCAGGCGCTGGCGGATCACTTCATTGAAATCTTCGTCCAGCTGGCTGGCGATAATCACCTGGCTCATGTGCGTTCCTTCTGACGTTGCGCGAAGACGGCTTTGCCGACGCCCTGCAGCACGGCGTCGTTCTGCGGTGTATGCACGCGGCTGCACAGCACGTCGCGGTAATGCCGTTGCAGCGGGCTGTGGCGCGACAGGCCGGGATTGCCGGAAGCCTCGATGGCCAACTCGACGGCGCGTATCGCGTTGCCGGTCACCAGGTATTTGATCTGCGCGGCATTGGCCGCCGGGGTGTGCCCGTCGGCGGCGGCATCCAGCAGGCTGCGGTTGGCAAACAGCAGGGTGTCGATATGCCCGACGGTCTCCTGAAAGCGCGGCAAGGTCGACAGCGCTGCGCCGAGGTTGGAGGGCTTGCGCTGTTCCAGCCAGTCCACCAGCCAGTCGCGCGCGGCCTGGGCCACGGCGTCGTACACCGATGAGAGCAGCACCGACATCCACAGGAAACCATCGCCGTCCAGTTCCGCCTGCGGCGCGCTCCAGGGGCTGACGCTGACCGCGTGGTCCAGCGGCACCAGCACGTTATCGAACACCACTTCATGGCTGCAGGTGGCGCGCATGCCCAGGTGGTCCCAGGTCTCGATAATGCTGATGCCGGGGCTGTCCTTGGGCACCAGCCAGGCCCCCACCAGCGGGTCTTCATCGCTGCTGCGGGCCCAGACGCTGAACCACGTCAGGCCGTGGCTGCCGGTAGAGTAGATTTTGCGCCCGCTGATGCGCCAACCGGCGGAGGTACGCCGGGCGATGGTCGCTGGCAGCCCGCCACGGGCCGGGGTGCCGAGGTCGGGCTCCACACGCAGTGCGTTGATCAGCGCGCCGTTGCGCACGGCGTCTTCGGCGACTTGGGTGCGCAGGGCGGGCGGCCAGGTTTTGCTGTCTTGCAGGCGAGCGTGCTGCAGGTACTGCATCACCAAAATCAACGCGGTGGAAGGCTCGCCCTTGGCGATGGCGCTGATGGCCTTGCGTGCCTGGGCGAGGTTGGCACCGCCACCGCCGAGGGCCTTGGGCACGGTCAGGGCGACGAGGCCGTGTTCGTGCAGCAGCTTGAAGTTGTCGTGGGGGAAGGTGCCGCTTTCATCAACGATGTGTGCAGTGGCGGCGAGCTGGGCGCTGAGGCGTTCCAGCAAGGCTTCGAAATTGGCCACTTCCACGGAGCGCAGTGACGGTTGAGAAGAAAAGCTCATGGTCGGTTCACTCTGGATGGGTGTACACCGATCAATGTGGGAGCTGGCTTGCCTGCGATAGCGGAGTGTCAGCCGCTGAAAATGCAATCTGATACACCGCTATCGCAGGCAAGCCAGCTCCCACACTGGATCGTGTTCGTCTTCTAAATGGGCAGCAACTTGAACTGCCGGTCCCACAACGGGCTGACATCCAGCCGCTCGCTCAGCACCCCGGCGTTGAAGAACAGATCCGCCACTTCCTGCTGCGAAGCGATGGCCTGGTCGTTCACCTCGATCACGCTGTAGGGCTGGCTGCGGTTGTTGTACACATCGAGGAACACCGCTTTATCCACCCCCAGCAACTTCGCCGATTTCTCGGCCCAGGGCTCGGGGTTGTTGTTCATCCATTCCAGGGTGCGGGCCTGGCGCTGCAGGTAATCCTGGATCGCCTGTTTGCGCAGCGGGTCTTCCAGGGCTGCGGGGCGGGCGCCGATCAGGTAGTTGCCGGAGAGGTAGCCAAGGGCGGTTTTCAAAACTCGGGCACCGCTGCGGAATTTCGCCAGTTGGATAAACACCCCGTAGATCACCCAGGCGTCCAGCTGGCCGCTCTGGAACGCGCTGAAACCATCCTGCGGCGTCAGCGCCACGGGGGTGATGTCGTTGAAGGTCAGCCCTTGCTCCTTCAAGGCCTTGATCAGAAAGTAGTGGGAGGTGGTGGAGCGTACGTAGCCCACACGCTTGCCTTTGAGCTGAGCGATGGATTCAATTTTCGACTCCTTGGGAATCAGGATCACCTGGTTATTCACGTCGCCTTGCAGCACCGCGATCAACTTCGGCTCGCGGTGGCTCTGGATCGAGAAGATCGGCGGGATCTCACTCATGCCGCCAATGTCCAGGCTGCCCGAGGCCAGCGCTTCGACGATCAGGTTGCCGCCGGCAAACTCGGCGTAATCGACCTTGTAGGGGGTGTTGGAGGTGCCGGCGTCGTCGGTGAAGTACGAGTCCTGGCCACGGTAGGTGGCGACGGCCAGGGTCAGGTCTGACAGCTTCGCAGGTGCAGCGAAAGCCCGTGGCACCAGCGAGGCGAGGCCCAGCGCGCCAAAGGCAATCGAACTGGCGCCCAGGAAGCCGCGACGATTGAACTGTCCGTGTTTGATCGTGTTCGTCATGGTCGTGCCCTGGTCAGATGGCGATCTGTGTGGGTTGGGTTTCAAGGGCGGCGCTGTAGCGGTTGGCCGGCACGTCCAGGCCAAGGTTTTCCCGCAGGGTGACGCCGCTGTATTCACGGCGGAACAGACCGCGTTGTTGCAGCACCGGCACTACCAGCTCGGTGAAGTACTGCAGGCCATCGGGCAGCAGTGAATTGATGATGAAACCATCGGCGGCACCCGCTTCGAACCAGGTCTGGATTGCGTCGGCGACCTGCTCCGGGGTGCCGACGAAATCACGCTTGGGCCGGGAGAACCGCAGGGCCACTTCCCGTAGGGTCAGGCGTTCATCGCGGGCCAGTTGCTTGATGCGGTCGGAGCCGCCTTTCTGGCTGTTGGAGCCCAGGTCGCCGAGTTCCGGGAAGGGTTCGTCCAGCGGGTACTGGCTGAAATCGTGGTCGTTGAACGGGCGGCCCAGGGCGACGATTGCGTCCTCGACAGTCACCAGCTCCACGGCTTGCTGATAGCGGCGTTCCACCTCAGCTTCGTCGCGGCCAACAATGGGCCGGATGCCCGGCAGGATCGACAGGTGATCGGCAGCGCGACCGAAACTGCGGGCGCGTTTCTTCAAGTCCTGGGCGTAGGCTTTGGCTTCGTCGAAGGTCTCGGCGTGGACAAAAATTGCGTCGCTGTACTCGGCGGCAAAATTGCGCCCGTCCTCGGAAGTGCCCGCCTGGAAAATCACCGGCTGGCCCTGGCGTGACCGGGCGATATTCAGCGGGCCCTTGACCGAGAAAAACTCGCCCTTGTGCCCCAATGCATGCAGCTTGCCGGGGGTGAAGAACTCGCCGCTTTGCTTGTTGTAGGCGAAGGCATCGTCTTCCCAGGAATCCCACAGGCCCTTGACCACATTCACGTGTTCCTTGGCGATGCGGTAGCGCACGGCGTGGGGCGGGTGTTCGGCCTTGCCGAAGTTGTCGGCGGTGCCGCTGAGCCACGAGGTCACCACGTTCCAGCCGGCGCGGCCGCCGCTGATGTGGTCCAGGGAGGCGAACTGGCGTGCGACCTGGAACGGTTCGGTGTAGCTCACGGTGACGGTCGCCACCAGGCCGATATTCGAGGTCAAGGCGGCGAGGGCCGAAAGGATGGTCAGGGGCTCAAAACGGTTGAGGTAATGGGGGCTGGATTTTTCATGGATATGCAGGCTGTCAGCGATGAACACGAAATCGAACTTCGCGCCTTCGGCCAGTTGCGTTTGATGCTTGTAGAACCCGAAGTTGACGCTGGCGTCGGGTTGCGCCCGCGGGTGGCGCCATTCGCCCCAGCCGTGACCGACGCCGTGCACCATGGCACCGAGTTTCAGTTGGCGTTTGCTCATGTTCTCTCTCCTTTTAGCGGGAAGCCTGGGTAAGTGGGGCACGCTTGGCGTTGAAGCTCTTGTCGAAGCCTTGGGATACGTCGATGTGTTTGGTCAGCAGGCCTTCGTCCTGGTAGATGTCGGCGGTGGTTTGCAGGCCGCTGATCACCGTGTCGTCAATCGCCACGGGCTGCATATGGGTGGCGTTGGCCACGGCCACATGCACCTCCAGCGGCAAGCCGGTGATTTTGGCCATGGCGGCGGCGAACGCTTGCGGATGATCGTTGCTCCAGCGGTAGGCGCGGTCGACCCGGGCGACGAAGTCGTCCAGCTGCACGCGCTTGTCGGCAATCGCCTTGCTGGTGGCGGCGAGGTACAGGTGGTTGCTCAGCAGGTTGTTGCCGCTGGCGAGGACCCTGGCCTGGCTCTGGCTGGTGACCACGGTGGTGTAGGGGTCCCAGGTCGACCAGGCATCGGCGGTGCCGTTATCCAGCACCAGGCGTGACTCGCTGGGCAGCAGGAAGATGAACTGCACGTCGTGGGTGGAAAGGCCGGCGCTGCGCAGTGCCTTGATCGCCAGGAAATGCCCGATGGAGCCGCGTGTAGTGACGATGCGCTTGCCCTTGAGGTCGGCGAGATCGTTGATCGGCGAGTTTTTCGGAACAATCAGCGCGGTGGTGTTGCGGCCTTCGGCGTGGATGATGCTCACCACTTTCAGGGGCGCACCGGCACCGAGGGCGAACACGTAGGGCGCGTCCCCCAGGGCGCCGATGTCCACGGCGCCAGCGTTGAGGGCTTCGCCCAACGGCGCGGCGGCGGGGAACTCGGACCACTGGATTTCGTAGGGCACCTCCCGGGTTTCGCCGGCGACTTCCAGCAGCGCCTTGATGGTGGATTTCTGGTTGGCCACCCGCAGGGGTTGCAGGTCGGCGGCCTGGCAGGTCGCGCCCAGGGTGAGGGCGGCCAGTAAAAGGGCAAGGGTCAAGCGCATCGGGCGGGCTCCAGGCTAGGTCTTGAATTCAGTCGCCTCCGCCTGGAGAAGGGGTCGGCCGGTAGTGGGAAGAGGAGCGAGCGGGCTCGCTCCCGATGGTATTCAGATCACATAAAACCCATGGGTGCCGTCGCGGGCCAATTGGTCCACCAGGCCGAATTCCCAGTCGAGGTAGGCCTGCATGGCTTCCCTTGGGTTGTCGGTGCCTTCGTACGGGCGCCGGTAGCGGTCGATGCGCGGTGAAGCGAGGCGGGTCTCGCCTTCCTCCAGGGGCAGCTGCGCGGCGATCCAGCTGGCGGTGCCGTCCTGCAGCAGGAACACCGGCTTGCCGGTCAGCGCTTCGACTTCGGCTACTGCAAGGCGCGCCAGTTGGCTGCTGCCGCAGGTCAACACGTAGCGTTCGGCCGCAGGTACTTTGCGCAAGGCCTCTGGCAGTTGCCCACGTAACGCCCACCAGGCACCGGGGATATGGCGCTTGACGTAGTTGGCGCTGGCAGTGAAATCCAGTACCGCGGTGTCGCCATGGGCCTGCCATTCGGCGAGGGTGTGCGGGCTGATCAGTTCGGCCTGTTGCGGTGGAGGGACGGGGGCGACCCAGGCGCCCGGTTCGCTGAAGTGCGCAGGTTGCAGGTCGTCCAGCACATACACTTTCCAACCCAGTTGTGCGAGCCAGGACGCAGACATATTGGCCCGCACGCCGTCGTCATCCGCCAGTACCAGCCGGGCGCCGCGTACGCTGGCGACATGGTCGGTTTCCTGCACCAACTGGCCCCCCGGCGTGGAGCGCGAGCCGGGCAGATGGCCGGCGGCGAATTCTTCCGGGGTGCGTACGTCGAACAGGTAAGTGGTGCGTGCCGCTTCCTGCTGCCAGCGTTGCAGGTCGGCGAGGGTGGCGCGGCCTACGCGGGCCTTGTCGGCGACCTGGCGGGCGTCCCTGGCGGCGATCTGGCGGTGTTCTTCCGAGGTCGGCGCAAAGCGTCGAGCCTGGCCGTGTTGCAACTTCTGCCCGGCGAGGGTCCAGCCGATGGTGCCGTTGCGCAAGGCCGACACCGGGTTGGCGATGCCCGCATTGATCAATGACTGGGTGCCGATAATGCTGCGGGTACGCCCGGCGCAATTGACGATGATGCGGGTGGCCGGGTCCGGCGCCAGCTCACGGGCGCGCAGCACCAGTTCGGCGCCGGGCACGCTGATGCCGGTGGGAATGCTCATGGTCTGGTATTCATCAAAGCGCCGGGCGTCGAGCACCACCACGTCGGCGTTGCTGTCGAGCAAGGCCTGCACTTCTTCAGCCGCCAGGGACGGCGTGTGGCGCTGGCTTTCCACCAGTTCGCCAAAGGCTTTGCTCGGCACGTTGACGTCGATAAACAGCTCGCCACCGGCGTTGCGCCAACCGTCCAGGCCGCCTTCCAGCAGGCTGACCTGGGTATAGCCGAGGGCTTGCAAGCGTTGGGCGGCGACCTGTGCCAGACCTTCACCGTTGTCGTACACCGTCACCTGGGTATCCCGGCGTGGAATGCGTGAATACACTTCCAGTTCCAGCTTCGACAGCGGGATATTCGCGGCGAACAGCGGGTGGGATTCGGCGAAAGGCGCTTCCTCGCGTACATCCACAAGGGCGACTTCTTCACGGTCCAGCAGGGCCTGGCGAATCTGGGCGAAGCTGCGGTTCGATGCAGTCATGGGGCAGGGCTCTCTTTGGACAGGGCGTCTTTGGACAAATCCCAGATGTTCGGGAGAAAGGCGTTGGAATAACCGGAGATAAACAGTTTCTCGCTGCCGTCCGGCTGGTACACGGCGCGGCGCACGGCACCGATATTGGCGCCGTAGACATGAATGCTGATGGACACCTGGTCGCTGAAGGCATTGCTGACCTGATGGATATCACCGATCTTCGGCGACACGGCTTCCACCTGGCCGGGCTCCAGCTGAATGCGTTTGCCGTCGGCGACCAGTGCGCCCTCGGCGTTGCGCTCAAAGCCTTGGGAATACTCGGAACCCCGCAGCATGCCGATCAGTCCCCACACGCGATGGTCATGGATCGGCGTGGTCTGCCCCGGCCCCCAGACAAAACTGACGATGCTGAAGCGCTGGCGCGAATCGGCGTGCAGCAGGAACTGCTGATAGCGCTCGGGGTCGGGTTGGGCAAACTCGTCCGGCAACCAGTCATCGTGGCTCACCAGTTGCGCCAGCAGCTTGCCGCCGCGGTGCAGCAGGTCGCCTTCGCGAGGGTTGCCGTCGATCAATTCCGCCAGGGCGCCAATGAATGCTCTGAGTCTCTCCGGGTGTCGGGCCTGGGTCATGACAATTCCATCGTGGGGTGGTTCGTGGTGATGGGTTTATCTAAGCATAATGTTTATAGTTAATATGCTATTTTTTAATGATTAGGATATAGCCGAAAGTAATTTAGAACCGGTTTGAATAGCGTTAGACGTTATCGATCGAGCGGCAGGCTATCCAGCCTCCGTTTATGGAACTATGCTTTTCACACATCTTAATGACGGTTCTCTATGTGCGGCCCAAATGAAAATTGACGATATCGATGCCTTTGTCGAAGTGATTCGTTGCCAGTCCATCAGCCATGCCGCCGAGTCGTTGCAACTGACCCAGCCGGCCATCACCCGTCGCGTGCAGAACTTCGAGCAGGCGCTGGGGGTGGAGTTGTTCGACCGCAACACCAAGCCGCTCAAGCCTACTTTGATCGGTACGCGGGTGTATGAACAGTGCCGTTCGATCCTCCGGGAAATGGACGCCCTGCGCGAACTGGTGGCCACCGACGCACCGCCCACCGGCCTGCTGCGCCTGGGGGTGCCGCAAACCATCGGCGACGTGGTGCTGCTGGATGCCCTCAAGCACCTGCGCAGTGAATTCCCCGAGCTGCGCGCCCAGGTGGCTACCGGCTGGGGCAGCCAACTGGTGGGCAAGATCGAACGCGGCGAACTGGACGCGGCGGCGGCGCTGTTTCCGGCGGGCAAGATCTTCCCGGACAACATCGTTGGCGAGTCCATCGGCAAGATGGAACTGGTGGTGGTGTGTGCCAAGGCCCAACTGCCGAAGAAGCCCTGCAAGTTGGCGGACGTGTACCAGAACGGCTGGATCCTCAACCCGGATGGCTGCGGTTTCCGTGCCGGGCTGCAACGCACCTTGTCGGACCAGGGCCTGGCGCTGCGGGTCAACCTGGAGACCTTTGGCACCGAGCTGCAACTGGGCCTGGTGGCTGACGGCCTGGGCCTTGGCCTGGTGCCACGCCCGCTGCTGGAGCGCAGTGCCCATCGCGATCAACTGGCGGCCATGCCACTGAAGGACTTCAAGCCGGTGATGGACCTGTGGCTGATCTACCCGCATTTCCTTGGCAACCTGCAAGGGCCGGTGGATGCGTTTGGCAAGCTGGTGGCGGCGTCGTTACACAAGGTGCGCAATGCGGCGTGATATGAAAAAAAATAATAATTAGCTTAGATTAAAATGTGCTTTTTATTATTTTTGGTCATCCCCTAGGCTTGCCTGGAAGTCCTTAAGGCCATCCAGGAAGTTTTGCCATGAGCAGCGTCACCTCGATCTCCAGTGTCTCGAACAACGTCCGCCAGCGGGTCACCCCGGAAGAGTGGGAGGTGCGCGTCAAGCTGGCGGCGGCCTATCGGCTGGCGGCCTTGTACAAGTGGACCGACCACATCTACACGCACTTCTCCGCCCGGGTGCCGGGGCCTGAGGAGCATTTTCTGATCAATGCCTATGGGCTGTTGTTCGATGAGATCAGCGCTTCGAATCTGGTCAAGGTGGATATTGACGGTACGATTGTCGATGACCCTACGGGCCTGGGGATCAACTATGCGGGCTATGTGATTCACAGTGCTATCCATGGGGCTCGCCACGATTTGCAGGCGGTGCTGCATACGCATACACGCGATGGTATTGCGGTGTCGGCGCAGAAGGATGGGTTGTTGCCGATCTCCCAGCATTCCATCGGGTTTTCCGGGCGCGTGGCGTACCACGGGTATGAAGGTGTGGCCCTTGACCTGGATGAGCGTGAGCGGTTGGTGGCGGACCTGGGGGACAAGAGTGTGATGATCTTGCGTAATCATGGGTTGCTGACGGCGGGGGTGAGTGTGGAGCATGCGTTCCAGCAGCTGCAGGGGCTGGAGCGGGCGTGCAATATTCAGATCGCGGCGCAGGCGGGGGGGAATGCCGAGTTGATCTTTCCGCCGGCGGAGGTGGTGGCCAAGGTGGAGAAGCAGGCGGAGGTGTTCAAGAGCGGGGATGGGCCGGGGGTGGCGCGGCATTGGAATGCGTTGATTCGGCAGTTGGAGCGTACGGATACTGATTACAAACTTTGAAGTTGGTCTGCGATCAGGGCAGGGGAGTACATATCCATTCCTTCGGTTACGGCTTCTATT
>NZ_JAIWYM010000016.1:0-119769 GCF_020515595.1 Pseudomonas sp. MWU16-30323 | reverse complement strand
TGGCCGTTACAAAAACAATGGATATGTACCCCGCCCCAAGCTCCCCATCAACAGCCTTTAAAAACCCCAGGCCGCTTCTCGACCATCGCCCGTACACCTTCCTTGGCATCCTCACTGTTCAGCAGTTTCTCCACCAAAACGGGCAACCCGGCCGCCGCCGCGGTCTCCCCCTCGATCCGTGCCTGGCGTGCCGACATCAGCGTGGCCTGCACCCCCAGCGGCGCCTGCTGGGCAATGCGATTTGCCAGCACCACCGCCCGAGGCAACAAATCCTCACTGGCCATCACCTCCTGCACCAACCCCAACCGCAGCGCTTCATGGGCATCAAACTCATCCCCCGTGAGCAACCAGCGCATGGCATTCCCCCAGCCCGCGATCTGATGAAAACGCAACGTCGCGCCCCCAAAAGGAAAAATCCCACGCTGCACCTCCATCTGCGCAAAGCGGGTATTGCTGGCACACAGGTTGATATCCGCCGCCAACATCAACTCGATACCAATGGTCAGGCAGTACCCCTGAGCCGCAACAATCACCGGCTTGCTGACCCGGGGCCCCGCGAAAACTCCCCACGGATCACAGCCACCCAGAGGCGGTTGCCAACCTTGTGCCATCGTCGGCCCCACATTCGCCAAGTCCAACCCGGCGGTAAAATGATCGCCATGCCCGAAGACAATGGCCACCCGCGCCTCCTCATTGCGATCAAATTCGCCATACGCCAGGCTCAGCTCATTGAGCAATTCCAGGTCGAACGCATTGCGCTTGGCCACGCGATCCAGACCCAACAACAGGATATGGCCCTGCTGTTCACGGCTGACGCGGCTGCTGCTGGCTTGGTTCATGGGGTGTGCCCTCGGGCGCAAAGGGAGGTTTCGGACCGAAGGGCCCGCTGTGAAAGGTGAAGCGTTTAAGCGTCATGACCAACAGGGCCGGGCCTTTGAAAAATAGACCCGCTCACCGCAATGCGCAAAGCCTTTGATGCAGAGCCGTTCACCTGTGTTTTCCGATAAAAAAAGCTCCCTTTTTCAGCGATTTCCGGTATAGTGCGCGCCGGCCTTTAACCGGGCCGCGTTTAGGTAGCGCAATTCCCCGAAGTCAGCTTCGGCTGCACGTCCGCACAGCGGACTCTTCCTTGACGAATCTTTTTCATTCATTCGTTTTCGCAAATCCCCGCCGACAAAGCAGCCAGGGCGACTCTTGAGTCTCAACACGGCATGCGCAGCTTTGGAGCATGGGTCTTTGCGGATGCACTTAGAGGCAGACCCATGACCCAGGAAACCGGCGGCTTCGCCGCTTTTAATCTTAACCCGAATATTCTTGCTGCCGTCATCGCGACTGGCTACGAAGAACCTTCGGCTATTCAGCAGCAATCGATCCCGATCATCATGGCCGGCCAAGACATGATTGGCCAAGCGCAAACCGGTACCGGTAAAACCGCCGCGTTCGCCCTGCCAATCCTGCACTGCATCGATCCTGCCAAGCGCGAGCCGCAAGCCCTGATCCTGGCGCCAACCCGTGAGTTGGCGCTGCAAGTAGCAACCGCTTTCGAAACCTACGCCAAGCAAATGCCGGGCGTTACCGTTGTGGCCGTTTACGGCGGCGCGCCTATGGGCCCACAACTGAAAGCAATCCGTAACGGCGCACAGATCGTTGTCGCCACTCCGGGCCGTCTGTGCGACCACCTGCGTCGCGACGAAAAAGTGCTGTCGACCGTGAACCACCTGGTTCTGGACGAAGCTGACGAAATGCTCAAGCTGGGCTTTATGGACGACCTGGAAGTCATCTTCAAGGCGCTGCCAGCAACCCGTCAGACCGTACTGTTCTCGGCTACCCTGCCACAGTCGATCCGTGCCATTGCCGAACGCCATCTGCGCGATCCGCAACACGTGAAGATCCAGACCAAGACTCAGACCGTTACCGCGATCGAACAGGCTCACCTGTTGGTTCACGCTGACCAGAAGACCTCGGCTGTATTGAGCCTGCTGGAAGTCGAAGACTTCGACGCCCTGATCATGTTCGTGCGCACCAAGCAAGCGACCCTGGACCTGGCCAGTGCCCTGGAAGCCAAAGGCTACAAAGCCGCTGCGCTGAACGGTGACATTGCCCAGAACCAACGTGAGCGCGTGATCGACTCCCTCAAGGATGGCCGCCTGGACATCGTTGTGGCGACCGACGTTGCCGCTCGTGGCCTCGACGTTCCACGTATCACTCACGTGTTCAACGTTGACATGCCTTACGATCCAGAGTCCTACGTTCACCGTATCGGCCGTACCGGCCGTGCCGGTCGCGAAGGTCGTGCATTGTTGCTGGTGACTCCACGTGAGCGCCGCATGCTGCAAGTGATCGAGCGTGTAACCGGTCAGAAAGTTGCCGAAGTCCGCCTGCCGGATGCCCAGGCTGTTCTTGATGCCCGCATCAAGAAACTGACCAACAGCCTGTCGCCGCTGGTGGCTGACGCTGAATCGACCCACGGCGACCTGCTGGACCGCCTGACTGCCGATATCGGTTGCACCCCGCGTGCCCTGGCTGCCGCCCTGCTGCGCAAGGCTACCAACGGTCAGGCCCTGACCCTGGCAGCCATCGAGAAAGAACGTCCACTGGTGCCGAACAACGCTCCGCGCGGTGATCGTCCAGAACGTACTGGCGACCGTCCAGACCGTGGTGATCGTGAGCGTCGTGCTCCGGTCCCATTGGCTGAAGGCCGTGCTCGCTGCCGTACCGCGCTGGGCGCGCGTGATGGTATTGCCGCCAAGAACCTGCTGGGCGCTATCCTCAACGAGGGTGGCCTGGCACGTGAAGCAATCGGTCGCATCCAGGTGCGTGACAGCTTCTCCCTGGTGGAGCTGCCGGAAGATGGTCTGGAGAAACTCCTGACCAAGCTGAAGGACACTCGCGTTGCCGGTAAGCAGTTGAAGCTGCGTCGCTACCGCGAAGATTGATCCGCCCTTGGGCTGATTGATCGAACATAAAAAATCCCCGACTGGTTCGGGGATTTTTTTTGCCTGCGATCAGGCGAAACGGTAGATGTCCATGCCCAGCGCGCCCATGGTAAAGCCTTGGTGGGCTGCGCTGAATTCACCGCCGGCGCCCCGGGCGAAATACAGCGGCAGCAAATGCTCATCGCTGGGGTGGCTGCGCACGGCATGGGGGGCCTGGCGACGATAGTCGTGCAGGGCGGCTTCATCGTTGGCCGCCAGCTTGCTGACCATCCAATCGCGAAAATCCCGGGCCCAGGGCTCGATGCTCTCGGGCCCGGCATGCCAGTCCAGCTCGCCGAGGTTGTGGGTAATGCTGCCGGAGCCGATCAGCAGCACGCCTTGTTCCCGCAGGCTCGCCAGTGCGTGGCCGACACGGGTTTGCAGGGCAGGGCCCATGCGGCTTGGCAGCGATACCTGCACCACCGGAATATCGGCGGCCGGGTACATCAGCGACAGCGGGACCCAGGTGCCGTGGTCGAAGGGGCGCTGGTCATCAATCCGCGCCTCCAGGCCGTCAGCCTTGAGCAATTGGACAATCTCGGCGGCCAATGCCGGGTCACCGGGCGCCGGGTACTGTACGGCGAACAGTTCTCGCGGGAAGCCGCCGAAGTCGTGCCAGGTCTCGGGCGCGGCGCTGCCGGTCACGAGCAAACCCTGGCTTTCCCAGTGTGCCGAGACCACCACAATGGCCTTGGGCCGTGGCAACTCGGCTGCCAGGCGCTTGAGTGCCGGGCCGCTGGCACCGGGTTCCAGGGCAAGCATCGGTGAACCGTGGGAGATAAACAGGCTGGGGAGCATGATCGGGTCCTGAGGGTTAAGATGGGACCATCTTCAATCAGATCATTGATCTAAATCTAATATAAGTTTTAGCGCTATTTGATCAAGTTTTAGGGTGAATCATGGAGCCTGGATTTTGGCATGAGCGTTGGGCGCGCAATCAGACGGGCTTCCATCTGCCCGAGGTGAATCCTTACCTGTTGCGCCATTGGCCCGGCCTGGGTGTGGCGAACGGGGCGCAGGTGCTGGTGCCGTTGTGCGGCAAGAGCCTGGACCTGGTGTGGCTGGCGAGCGTCGGGCATCGGGTGATGGGGGTTGAGCTGTCGGAAAAGGCCGTTGAAGAGTTTTTCAGCGAGCAGGAGCTGACGCCACAGATTAGTCGGCGGGGTGCCTTCAAGGTCTTTCAGGCGGGCTCCATCGAACTCTGGTGCGGGGATTTCTTCGCGCTGGATGCTGGCGCAGTGGCTGATTGCCGGGCGCTTTACGACAGGGCGGCGTTGATTGCCCTGCCGCCGTTGATGCGGGAGCAGTATGCCGCGCACTTGAACGGGCTCCTGGCGGGAGGCAGTCGTGGCCTGTTGATCACCCTCGACTATGAACAGTCGCAGAAGGCAGGCCCGCCGTTTGCGGTCAGTGATGAGGAGGCGAGGCTGCTGCTTGGTGCGCAATGGGGCCTGGATGTACTCGAGGAGCAGGACATTCTGGGTGACAGCTGGAAGTTTGTTCAGGACGGCGTCACGCGCCTGGAAGAGCGGGTGTATCGGTTGACCAAGGGCTGAATCGCATCCACAAAAAAGGGGCGATCAAATCGCCCCTTCTTCTTGTCGCTGTCAGCCGCGACGACGCAGTGCGTCAATCCGCTCTTCCAGCGGTGGGTGGCTCATGAACAGGCGAGCCATGCCTTGCTTGATGCCACCGTTGATGCCAAAGGCCGTCAGGGTGTTCGGCATATGCACCGGCAAGCCCTGTTCGGAGCGCAGGTGCTGCAGGGCGCTGATCATGGCGCCAGTACCGGCCAGGCGAGCACCGGCTTCGTCTGCGCGGAATTCCCGTTTACGCGAGAACCACATCACGATCGAGCTGGCGAGGAAGCCCAGCACCAGTTCGGCGAAGATGGTCGCCACGTAATAGGCCATGCCCTGGCCTTGTTCGTTCTTGAAGATCACCTTGTCGACGAAGTTGCCGATGATCCGCGCAAAGAACATCACGAAGGTGTTCACCACGCCCTGGACCAGCGCCAGGGTGACCATGTCACCGTTGGCTACGTGGCCGATCTCGTGGGCCAGAACCGCCTTGATTTCATCGGGCGAGAACCGCTCCAGCAAACCCTGGCTGACGGCCACAAGGGCGTCGTTCTTGTTCCAGCCGGTGGCAAAGGCGTTGGCTTCATAGGCCGGGAAGATCCCGACTTCAGGCATCTTGATCCCGGCTTCGCGGGACAATTGCTCGACGGTTTGCAGCAGCCATTGCTCATGACGGGTACGTGGCTGGGTGATGATCTGGGTGCTGGTGCTCATCTTCGCCATCCACTTGGAGATGAACAGCGAGAAAATCGAACCGGCAAAACCAAAGACCGCACAGAAGATCAGCAGCTGATTGAGGTTCAGATCAACCCCGTTGGCCGCCATGATCCCATTGAAGCCGAAAAGGCTCAGCGTGATGCTGGCAATCAGCACGACCGCCAGGTTAGTGGCCAAGAACAGCAGAATGCGCATCATGGTTGTAGAATTCTCCTCATGCTAAATATGTCGCGTACTGCGGGGTATATAAGGTGCAGCATGGGGCTATTCAACCGAGGGACTATTTCAAACTGTGTCCTACAGCCTGAATGTAGAGCCTTGAAGGGAATTTCCGAGGCCTGAGGTGGCTCGGCTGTCTCGCTCCATTACCTTGCGGCCCTGTAATTATAGGGTGATGCCCGAACAAGGGTGGACCCGTTGAGTGTAAAAGGCGAAGCGGGCCGCGCAGAGCAGAGAAGTGTTGCCAGATAATCGCTGTACGACCTCAGTTGGGCCGTACAGCGAAATGTCCATCACTGGCGATAAGACTTCAGGAAGTTGCCGATGCGACCGATGGCCATCTCCAGGTCATCCACCCGCGGCAAGGTGACCACCCGGAAGTGATCCGGCCACGGCCAGTTGAACGCCGTGCCCTGGACCACCAGCAGCTTTTCCGACAGCAGCAGGTCGAGCACGAACTTCTCGTCATTGAGGATCGGGCACACTTTCGGGTCGATCCGCGGGAAGGCATACAGCGCGCCCATGGGCTTGACGCAGCTGACGCCCGGAATTGCGTTCAGCAGTTCCCAGGTGCGGTTGCGCTGCTCCAGCAGGCGGCCTTGTGGCAGCACCAGGTCGTTGATGCTCTGATAGCCGCCCAATGCGGTCTGGATGGCGTGCTGGCTCGGCACGTTGGCGCACAGGCGCATGTTGGCCAGCATGTCGATGCCCTCGATGTAGCTCTGGGCATTGTGCTTGGGACCGGAAATGGCAATCCAGCCGGAACGGAAGCCCGCCACCCGGTAGGACTTCGACAGGCCGTTGAAAGTCAGGCACAGCAGGTCCGGCGCCAGGGAGGCGGTGCAGATGTGCACGGCGTCGTCGTACAGAATCTTGTCGTAGATCTCGTCGGAGAACACCACCAGGTTGTGCTGGCGCGCCAGTTCCAGCATGCCCAGCAGCACTTCCTTGGAGTAGACGGCGCCGGTGGGGTTGTTCGGGTTGATGATCACCAGGGCCTTGGTGTTCGGTGTGATCTTGGCCTTGATGTCGGCCAGGTCCGGGAACCAGTCCGCGCCCTCGTCACACAGGTAATGCACCGGATGGCCACCGGCCAGGGTTACGGCGGCGGTCCACAGCGGGTAGTCGGGGGCGGGCACCAGCACTTCGTCGCCGTTGTTGAGCAGGGCCTGCATGGACATGACGATCAGCTCGGACACGCCGTTGCCCAGGTAGATGTCTTCGATGCCGACACCTTCAACCTGCTTCTGCTGGTAGTACTGCATGACGGCCTTGCGCGCGCTGAACAGGCCTTTGGAGTCGCTGTAGCCCTGGGCGGTCGGCAGGTTGCGGATCACGTCCTGGAGGATTTCGTCCGGCGCTTCGAAACCAAAGGGTGCCGGGTTGCCAATGTTCAGCTTGAGGATGCGATGGCCTTCCTCTTCCAGGCGTTTGGCGTGCTTGAGCACTGGGCCGCGAATGTCGTAGCAGACGTTGGCGAGCTTGTTCGATTTGCTGACCTGCATGGCGATGTGATCCTGAAAATGAACGATCCAGACGGTGTGAGGACTACCGTGCTGAGAATCCTGCGTTGGCCTGACCCATAAATACGTTTGAATGCCGGTAACGCGGGTGCCAGACTGGCGCTTTGAAGAGGCGCAATCATACGTGCCGCCTGATCCATGGAAAAGACACAGATCAGGCTTTTTCAGTTGCCGAGGTGTACCGATGGAAAAGTTGCAGAAAACCGTTGATGAATGGAAAGCCATGCTCGACCCGGAGCAGTACAACGTGTGCCGCCTCAAAGGCACCGAGCGACCGTTCAGCGGCAAGTACAACGGCACCAAGACCGACGGCGTTTACCACTGCATCTGCTGCAATGAGCCGCTGTTCGATTCCAAGGCCAAGTTTGACTCCGGCTGCGGCTGGCCCAGCTTCTACGAGCCGATTGCCAAGCAGGCAATGGTCGAGATTCGCGATATCAGCCACGGCATGATCCGTACTGAAGTCACCTGCGCCAAGTGCGATGCGCACCTGGGTCACGTGTTCCCGGATGGTCCGCCGCCGACCGGGTTGCGTTACTGCATCAATTCGGTGTGCCTGGACCTGGTGCCGCGCTGAACCGTCAAGCTCCTGCGGGCCTTCGTGTCCGCAGGGGCCGTTATATCAAGGCATAAGTCCCGGCAATTAAATTGCACACAATTGAATTGCCTACTATCGTTCAGGTCTTCTTATTTCTTTCGAGGCACTGCCATGAGCGACAACCTGCTGAGCATCCCGTGCACCACCATCAAGGGGGAGCAAAAGACCCTGGCCGATTTTGCCGGCAAGGCGATTCTTGTGGTCAACACTGCCAGCAAGTGCGGCTTCACCCCGCAATACAAAGGGCTTGAGGAACTCTGGCAGCATTACAAGGATCAGGGCCTGGTGGTGTTGGGTTTTCCCTGCAACCAGTTCGGCAAGCAGGAGCCGGGCAACGAAGGTGCCATTTCGGAATTTTGCGAGCTGAACTTCGGTGTCAGTTTCCCGCTGTTCAAGAAGATCGACGTCAACGGCAGCGATGCTCACCCGTTGTTCGTACAGCTTAAAAAACAGGCCCCGGGTTTGCTGGGTTCCAAGGGCATCAAGTGGAACTTCACCAAGTTCCTGATCGGCCGCGACGGCCGGGTGGTCAAGCGTTTCGCCCCGACCACCAAGCCTCAGGACCTGACCCAAGAGATCGAAGCCCTGCTCAAATGACCGACCTGTCTTTGGCGCTTGACGACCAACTGTGCTTCAAGCTCTACGCCGCCTCCCGTGCGGTTACCCGAGCCTACAAGCCGATGCTCGACCAGTTGGGGCTGACCTACCCGCAATACCTGGTGATGCTGGTGCTGTGGGAATGGCAGGCTGCAGCGGTGTCGCAGCCTACGGTCAAGGCCTTGGGCGAGCGCTTGATGCTGGATTCCGGCACGCTGACGCCGCTGCTCAAGCGCCTGGAGCAGCTGGCTCTGGTGCGGCGTCAGCGCAGTGCGCAGGATGAGCGTGAAGTGCACCTGAGCCTGACCGATGAAGGTCGACACTTGCGTGACCAGGTGCAGCCGCTGAAGGCTCGCCTGTTGTGTGACAGCGGGGTTGACCTGAATCAGGCGGACGCCTTGCGTGACGGCCTGGATCAGCTGTTGCGACAGATCAAAGACTTGTCGTAGTCGGCACCCACAGGTCGAGCAAGGCCTTGAGTTCTTCCCGGCGAAACGGCTTGGCCAGGTAGTCATTCATGCCTGCCGCCCGGCAGCGCTCGCGCTCCTCGGACATCGCGTTGGCCGTCAGCGCGACAATCGGCAGGTCCGGCCAGCGCCCGCTGCGACGGATTTGCCGGCTGGCCTCATAGCCATCCATCACTGGCATATTGCAGTCCATCAACACCATGTCGAAGCTTTGCTCTTCCAGCAGCTTGAGGGCTTCGCCACCGTGGGCGGCGACGATTACCTCGCAGCCGAGCTTGCCGAGCATGCCCTTGGCCACCAGTTGATTGACCGGGTTGTCTTCCACCAGCAGGACGCGTGCCCGGTGAGCGAGGGGGCCGGTTTCCAGCTGGATCAGGTCAAGCACCACGTCCGGATCGATGCGCAGGTTGCGTTGCAGAATCTGATACAGCGCCGTGCGGCTCAGGGGCCGGGCTTGTTGTTGCAACGGCGCCAGAGCCGCGACTTCTCCGCTGGGCATGAAGTTGCCGTAGGCGGTCACCACCAGGATCGGCGCGGTGATCGACGGGCGCAGGCGAAACAGGCATTCGGGACAGTCGGTGATCAACAGGTCAGGATGCTGCCCGCTCAAGTCATCGTCGATGGAGTAGCAGCGCGGCGTCAGACCCCAACTCGGCAGCAGGCTGTTGAGGAGTTCCGCCAGGCCGCTGCTGCTGCTGGTGATCGCGATCACGTCCCCTGCCAGCGGCGCCAGGCGCACAGCCGGTAAATGCGTCGGCAGTGGCAGGTCCGCGCAGAACTGGCTGCCAAAGCCGGCCTCGGAGCTGATGCTCAGGCGGCCCTTCATGGCCTCGCACAGGTTATGGGTCAGTGCCAGGCCCAGGCCGGTCCCGCCAAACTGGCGGGTGATGCCCGCACCGGCTTGGGTGAACGGCTGGAAGATTTTGACCTGAGCATCCTGCGCAATCCCGATACCGGTGTCGCATACCTCGATTCTGACCCGGCCGGCCTGGGCGCTGAGGCGCACGTCCACCCGGCCAAAGCGCGTGAACTTCAGGGCGTTGGACAGCAAATTGCTGACGATCTGCCGTACCCGCGTCGGGTCGCCCAGCACTTGGGCGGGAAACTGTGGGTCGATCAGGCACGTCAGTTCCACGCTGGGTGCGGCGTTTTGCGAGAGCAGGTTGGCGGTGTCTTCCACCAGTGAGCCGAGGTCGAACGGGATGCTTTCCAGTTCCAGTTGGCCGGCGTCGAACTTGGACAGGTCGAGGATATCGTTGAGCAACTCCACCAGCACTTTGCCCGAGTCATGGGCGATCGACAGTTGCTGACGTTGCTCGGCATTCAGCGGGCTGTCGAGGGAGAGGGCGATCATCCCCAGCAGGCCGTTGAGCGGCGTACGGATTTCATGGCTCATGTTGGCGAGGAACGCCGCCCGTGCCTGGGCCATGGACAGGGCCGTCATCTTCGCCGCTTCCAGTTCGTCGTTCGACAGCGTCAGTCGATGATTGATGGCCTTGAGTTCGGTGGTGCGCGCAGAAACGATGTCTTCCAGTTGCCCGAGGTATTCAGTCAGGCGGTTTTCGGCGTGTCGGCGTTGCTGGATCTCAGTCTCCATGTTTTCAAACTGCTGGTTGGCAACGTTGACCAGTACGCCGATCTCGTCGTGCTCGTGCCCCGGCGGGCAGTCCAGGCGCTCGTGCTTGCGTGAGCTCAGCTCGCGGATGATGCGCACCAGCGGCTTGGTCAGCATCACGTAGAACAGCGCCAACAGAATGCCGGTGAGGATCAGACTGCGGGCAAAGCCGTTGAGCAGGGTAATCTCGGCGCGGCGCAGGAAGCGGCTGCCGAACGCGTAGGTGTCGACGTCCAGGCGCAATACGCCAAGGGCGTCATTGGGCATATGAGTGAGGTACAGCCGGTCTTCGAATTGGCGGTTGGCGCCAAACAGAAAGTCGCTGATGGGACGGTAGCTGCTTTCCTTGCGCGCGCGCTGGACATCGGCCAGGACCAAACCGTTGTTGTCGATCAGTTGGGCGCGGGTGATGGCAGGGGAGTGCAACAGGCCCAGGGTCAGTTCCTGGGCCAGTTCGGCGTCGATGTTATAGGCGATGCGTGAAGCCGGGTTATGGCTGATTTCAATCAGCGCACGTATTTCCCGGTTGATGGAAGCGTCTTCGCTGGCATAATCAATCCCAATCTGTATCAGGCTGAGCAAGGTTCCCAAGACGAATCCGACCAGCACTGTCAGTCTGGCTTGTTTATAAGACAAGCGGTGGGCGAACTTGATATCCATCGGGTGCTGTACCACTTTACGTTTCCTTTCGCCCGGCAAGCATAGCTGAACATCCACAGGCTCAAACTTGCCCGGCATGAATCGATTTTATTCGGTGCAGCCCTGCACGGTCTGCCCCAGGGTTGCCAATACGCCATCTTTTACAAGAACTTGCCAGAGGAATAGTCGTGGATTCTCGATTGAATGCCTTTCTTGAGCGTGCCGACGCGGTGCTCGCTCGCCTGGAGCCCCTGTTACCCGCCCCACGCGAGGCGGTTGACTGGAACCATTGCCTGGCTGCCCGCTGGCAGCGCGAAGGTCGCAGCGGCTTTTTGTTGCCGCTGGAAGTCAGCCTGGACATGCGCCTGTCCGACTTGATCGGCGTGGATAAACAGCGCGAACAATTGGCCCGTAACACCCAACAGTTTCTCGACGGCCTGCCGGCCAACCATGCGTTGCTCTGGGGTTCGCGCGGCACCGGTAAATCGTCCATGGTGCGCGCCTTGCTGGCCCAGCATGCCAAGGCCGGTTTGCGCCTGATCGAGATCGAGCGCGATCACCTGGCGGACCTGCCGCGAGTGGTCGAGCAACTGATCAAATTGCCACAGCGCTTTGTGTTGTTCTGCGATGACCTGTCCTTCGAAGCCGGCGAGAGCGATTACCGTGTGCTCAAGAGTGTACTCGACGGTTCCCTGGAGCAGGCGCCGGAAAACGTCCTGTTGTATGCCACCTCCAACCGCCGTCACCTGGTGCCCGAGAACCAGAGCGACAACGAAAACTGGAAAACGATAGACGGCGAACTGCATCCCAACGAAGCGGTGGAGGACAAGATTGCCCTGTCTGACCGGTTTGGTTTGTGGCTGTCGTTCTACCCGTTCAATCAGGAGCACTTCCTGGATGTGGTCGAGCACTGGATCGGTGAGTTGGCGAGCAAGGCCGGTTTGCAGTGGCAGCGCGACGAAGAGCTGGACATCCTCGCGGTGCGCTGGGCAACCGGGCGTGGCAATCGCAACGGCCGTTGTGCCTATCAGTTCGCCCGCTATTGGGTGGGCCTCAAGTTGTTGGAGCGTCAACCATGATCGATTTGCAACCGGCCGGAGCCGGCCTTGATGGCTACGCCATGCTGCATGCACAGCTGGAGTCGCTGTTGGCGGATGAGCGGGATTTCATCGCCAATGCGGCGCAGTTTTCGGCGTTTCTGTTCAACCAGCTGGATGACTTGAACTGGGCGGGCTTCTACCTCAACCGCAATGAAGAGTTGGTGCTCGGGCCTTTCCAGGGGCAGATCGCCTGTGTACGCATTCCATTTGGTCGCGGTGTGTGCGGTGCGGCAGCGGTCTCGCGGCAAACCCAGCGGGTGGAAGACGTGCATGCATTCCCGGGGCATATCGCCTGCGACAGCGCGTCCAACAGCGAACTGGTGGTTCCGCTGGTCAAGGACGGGCGCTTGATTGGTGTGCTGGACCTGGACAGCCCGTCGCTGTCGCGGTTTACCCCGCAGGATCAGGCCGGCATCGAGGAGTTGGCGGCGATTTTCCTGCGGTTGACCGATTGCTGACGGACTGAGTCTCCTGTAGGCGCGAGCTTGCTCGCGAAAAACCAAAGAACACCGCGTGCATCCAGAATGACCGCGTTATCGTTGACGATTTTCGCGAGCAAGCTCGCTCCTACAGTTTATCGACGGGCCAGCACGTCCAGTTGCATCTGCAGCATCCTTTCCAGCTCAAGCATGGATTTCTCCATCGCCTTGATACCCACCTCGATAACGTGCCGATTCTCGCCTTGGCCACAGGCCTGCTCCAGCGCCTCGCATTGTCCGGCCAGGATGTCCGCCTGGATGATCCGTGCGGCACCCTTGATCTTGTGAGCCTGCTCGATCAGGTCCTGGGGGGCAGCTTGTTGCGCCAGCAGGGCCATCAGCTCGGCTCGATCATGCCGGCTGCTGCTGAGTAACTCTTCAAGCAGACGCTGGCTCAACTGAGGGTCGCCGCCTGTCATCGCGTCCAGGCTTTGAAGGGTGAACACGCTGCGCATGGGCAGCGGGCAGACTTGCGCCAGTTGCTGTTCCAGCGCGGTGAGGCTGATGGGTTTGAACAGGCAGTCATTCATGCCCGCGTTGAAGCAACGTTGTTTCTCCTCGGGTTGGGCGTTGGCGGTAAAACCGAGTATCACACAGGGCGTTTTTTGCTCACGCTGCTCATACTCGCGGATGGAATGACTCAACTCGTAGCCGTTCATGATCGGCATATTGCAATCGGCAATGACCAGGTCGAAGTGTTCCTCGCGCCAGGCCTGGAACCCCGCAGCGCCATGATGGGCCGCGGTGAACTGATGCCCCAGGAAGCCCAGTTGCTGGCACATGAGCAAGCGGTTGGCAGGATGGTCATCCACCACCAGCACATTGAGTACCGGTGCCGGCGTGGTCGCGGCAGGCTCCAGCTTGTCTACCGCCTTGACCGGCTGCAGGCTGGTCATCTTCAGGTTGACGTGCACCTGGGTGCCCACCATGGGCACGCTGCTCAGGCTCAATTGCCCGCCCATCATGGCGCACAGGCTGCGACAGATCACCAGGCCCAGGCCGGCGCCGCTCCTGGCCAGGTGCCCGGAGTTGTCGGCTTGGGCAAAAGGTTCGAACAGGCGTAACTGGTCTTCGCGATTGATCCCGATGCCGGTGTCCTCCACCACCAGTTTCATCTCGATCTGTTGAGGTTGCCCGGTCGCCTTCAGTTGCACCTTGATCTTCACCTGCCCGCGTTCAGTGAACTTGATCGCGTTGCTCACCAGGTTCGACAGCACCTGCTTGAACCGCAACGGATCGATCAGCACGTCGGTGTCGCCGGCATCGGGGGCGAATTCCAGCACCAGGCTCAGGGTTTTCTGACGCGCCAGGCCGTCGAACACACGGACCACCGACTCGATCACCTCGCGCAGGTTGACCCGCTCCGGCGCCAGGCTCAGGCGGCCGGATTCGATGCGTGCGATGTCCAGAATGTCGCCGATGAGCTCCAGCAGGTCCTTGGCCGAGTTGTAGGCGACCTCGATGGCGGGGCGATCCAGGTGCCCCTGGTCGGCACGCTTGAGTGTCAACTCGAGCATGCCGATGACGGCGTTCATCGGTGTGCGGATTTCGTGGCTCATGGTGGCCAGGAACGTGCTTTTCGCGCGGTTGGCTTCGTCGGCACGCTCCTTGGCGGCGCGAAGTTCATCGAACAACTGGCGCCGTTCACTGATATCGATCCAGCCGCCAATGATGCCCTGGACCTCGCCCATGGAGTCGCGGTAAGGGAGAATCCAGTGGTAGATCGTGAGTTTTTTCCCGTGAACATGCAGGGTGCGATCAAGGATCAGCGGTTTACCCTCGGCCACTACCCGCTGATAGTCGGCATGGTATTGGGCCGACTCCGTCTCCAGCGCCATGCTCATCTGGGTGATGCTCTTGCCGATGACCTCTTCACGCTTGACGTCGAACGTCTGCAGGTAGCTGTCGTTGCAGGTTTGCAGAAAGCCGTTGTGGTCGCGCACGTAGATCGGATGGGGCGTTTCATTGACCAGCGCCCGCATGAACTCGAACTGGTCGTTCAGGGCGCGCTCGGCCAGTTTTCGATGCTTGATCTGGCGCTGCAGGTAGCCGTTCCAGGCCAGGGAAATCAGCAGCAGCAGTCCGGTGCCGATGATGATCTGGGCGATCAGGCGGTGGTAATTACGCCAGTAGCCATCGGACGCCGCGTTGTAGCCGCGCCAGCGGCTGTTGATCGCCGCCATCTCATCCGGGGCGATACTCAGCAACGCCTTGTCCAGAATCGAACTCAGCTCCGTGGCGTCACGGGACGTCGCCAGGGCAAAGGACGCGGGCAACGTGCCGATGCTGGAGCTGATCTGCAATTTGTCCTTGAATGCCGGAGAAGAAAGCAGATAGTTGGCGATCACCAAGGGGTTCACCGCGCCGTCCACTTGCCCTTGTGCCAACAATTCCGATGCTTTGAAGGTATCCCCGGTTTCCACCAGGTTTATCTGCGCAAACGCCTGCTGCAGGAATTTTTCCAGCTGATTGCCCTGGGTAATCGCCAGGCGCTTGCCGGCCATTTGTTCAAGGCTTGTGGGGGCGCCCGGCTCTTTGCGGGTCAGCAATACATAGGAGTTTTCCAGGTAGGGGCGGCTGAAGTTCAACCGGGACTCGCGGCCGGTGCTGGGGGTAATTGCGCCGATGATGTCCGCTGCGCCGGTTTGCACCAGTTCGATCATGTTGGCGACGTTACGCTCGTGTTGAATCTTGAAGCGCAGGCCGGTTCGCAGGCGGATCAGCTCCAGGAGATCGGCTGTGACACCCCGGAAGTTACCGTCGGTGTCAAAGAATGTCAGGGGCGCAAGGGTTTCATTGACCACCACCTTCACCACCGGGTGTTCCTTGAGCCAGCGCTCTTCACGCAGGGTCAGTTGCAGCTTGCGGTCGGTCAGGAGAATGTCGCTGCCCGCACTCCAGCGCTTGGCGATGCTGTCGCGTTCATAGGTTGATATGCCATCGAGCACTGAATCGATGATGCTCAGGAGAATGGGTTGATCCTTGCGCAAGGCGAAGCTGAATCCGTGGGCCTCGTGCTTGCCGAAGTTGGCCATGCGGATATTTTTCAGGTAGCCCTTGTTGATCATGTAATGAGTGGAAATGGTATCGCCCAGGAATACATCAGCCTGGTCGAATGCCACCGCGTTCAAGGCATTTTGATAGGACGAGTAGGCGTGGATGGTCGCCTTTGGATACAGCGCCTGCACTTCATCCATGGGCAGATAGTGGTAGACAAGGCTCAGGCGCAAGCCCGCCAGGCCGTCGCCAAGGTTACGGTTTTCACCTTCACGGGTGACCAGTACCGGCTGATCCACCGCGTAGGGCAATGACAGGGCGATGTCGGGATTCGCCGCTTCAAAGCCGTTGGCGGACCCCAGAAAGTCGATATCACCGTTTTCCAGCGCCTGGATCGCGGCCTCCCGGGTGGAGTAGCGCAATACCTTCAGCGGTATTGCCAGCGTCCTGGCCACCAGGCCCGCGTAATCGGCGGTCAGCCCTTCATAATCCCGTCCGCTGGAGGTGATGTCGAAGGGCGGGTAGTCTGGCGCAGACGTGCCCAGTATCAGCTCCCGTTTGTTCTGCAGCCACTGGCGTTGTGTCTTGTTCAGTGGTGTATCCAGTTGAACGGCGCCGGCGCGTCCCAGCAGCGCGTATGGCTCGGGAGCCGTTTGTTCGGCAGGCACGGCAGTGCTGAGGCACACCCCGATACTCAATATGATTAGATAGTCCTTTATACGCCTGGGCATCCGATTTCTCACACTAGCGCGTTACGTTTTGCCATCTCGATAAGTTCTACCAAGGATTTGGCTTTTAGTTTTTGCATGAGCCTTTTCTTGTAGGTGCTGACAGTCTTGTTACTGAGGAACATGCCTTTGGCTATTTCCTTGTTTGTCCGGCCTTGTGCGAAAAGTTGCAACACCATGAGTTCGCGATCGTTGACGACTTTGAAAAGTTCGAGTTCTTCATTGCAATCTGTTTCATTAGTGCTGCCATTAAGGGCCTGGCTCGGAAAGTAGTTGTAACCCGACAAGACTGCCCTGATGGCACTCAGTAGCTCACTTAAGTCACCTTCCTTGCAGACATATCCGTCGGCGCCGGAGCGCATGCACCGTGTGGCGAACAGCTTCGGGGTCTGGGCGGTGAGGATCAACGTCTTGGTAGGCGTGCTCATTGAGTTGAATCGGCACAACACTTCCAGGCCGTCGAGTTTAGGAATCCCGATATCAAGGATGATCAGGTCCGGCTGGCACTCCTTGACCATTTGTATTGCGTCACAACCGTTGTCGGCCTCTCCAACTACTTTATAACCTTCATGTTCCAACAACATTCGAATGGCAAGTCGTATAACGGGATGGTCATCGATAATAAAAACTGAGTTCATGGTCATATTCCATACAGGCGCAAATAAAGTCGGCACATTAGCTCACATGGCAATGCAGGAGGATGAGCCTGATGTGGAACAAACGTAAAACAAGAATATTCCTACATCAAAAAAAGCAAAGGATTACGCGCTGTCGGGTATTTGTTGCTCGGGTGTAAGAATTTTGCGCGAGCGGAGTTTGAAAATAAGTACCCGTGAGAGAGCAGCGTTATAACGAAGAATGTTCGAAGTGGGCGGGCGTTTAACTTCCTACTTTCCTGTTGAGCGGGGAGGGGCGCGATTGGCGTATGAGTTCGCTCAGCTCAAGGTGGTTCAGCGGCTTCGACAAGGAGCCAAGTAACGGAAAGTTGCGCTCGCGTGCCTGGGCCTCGAGGTTTTGCAGTTCGTTCACGGGCAGGCCGCTGAGCAATATCGCGGATTTTATAAAGCCTCTGCGGTTGGCGATTTCAATCAACTCCAGCCCGGGCAGGTCCGGCAAACATTGATCACACAGCAGAATATCGAATGGCCTGTCGGTTTCTGTCAGCAGGCGCATGGCCTGCTCGGCGTTCTCAGCCAGGGCCAGGTCGTGGTAGCCGTAGTTTCGCAACAGGCATTGGGTGGCCAGCAATTGAAAGGGGTGATCCTCCACCAACAGGATACGAAGTTGTTCGAGCATGGGTTTTTCCATGAAATGGCCAAATGCCCTGAAGACGCTCCGACAGGGCGTGTAATTAGAAGTTAATGGGCCCGCCAGCGATGGGGCGTAGAAATGTGTCGAAAGACTGCGGTCTGGGCGCGCGATTATTCATCGCGGCGGGGAAGAACTTCGATCAGGCCGCTCTGTTCCGTGCGTAGGGCGATTCTTTGAAAAGCAGCCCTGGCCGTAAGCCAGGGCGCTGCTTCATTGCGGGCTGGAGCGCCCGGTCATTTCTCGGGCCATCTCACTGGCGTAGCTGTCCGTCATGCCGGCGATGAAGTCGATCATGCGCAGGAAGGAGGCGTGCAATGACCACGACGGGTCCGGGGCGCTATTGCCCAGCAGGTCGAGGATGCGCCGGTTCTTGAACGACGGGGTGCGACCGCCATGTTGTTCCAGTGCCGCGCCGCAGAAGGCGTTCAAGAGGATTTCCAGGGTGGTGTAGGCGCCGATCTCATGCAGGGTCTTGCGCTTGTCCTGGAAGATCTTCTTGCGCGCCATGTCCTTGGCATCCAATACGCAACGCTTGGCGGGGCCGTGCATATGCTCCACCAGGTCCCCCGGCAGGGTGCCGGCCAGCAGCGCCTCCTGTTGCTCGACGAACGCTCGGGCAGCGGCGTTGGTCAGGTGCTCGATGGCCTTGCCCCGCAAAATCGCCAGCTTGCGTCGCCGGGAATCCTGCGGGCCGAGTTGGCGATAGGTTTGCGGTAAATCGTCGCCCACCAGGTCCAATAGCAGGGACTCGACCTCGGCGTATTCCAGCAGCTCCATTTCCAGTCCGTCTTCGAGGTCGATCAACGCGTAGCAGATATCGTCGGCCGCCTCCATCAGGTACACCAACGGATGCCGGGCCCAGCGCTGTTCTTCCAGTTGCGGCAAGCCGAGCTTCTGGGCGATCTGCTCGAGAATCGGCAGCTCGCTCTGGTAGCAGCCGAACTTGTGTTTCTTGTAGCCCAGCGAGTCGGCGTGGCGCGCGGTCCAGGGGTATTTCAGGTAGGTGCCCAAGGTGGCGTAGGTCAGCCGGGTGCCGCCGTCGAACTGGTGATATTCCAGCTGTGTGAGCACCCGGAAGCCCTGGGCATTGCCTTCGAAATTCAGGAAGTCATTGCGTTCGGCGCTGGTCATGTCATCCAGCCAGCCACGTCCTGACGCCTGCTGGAACCAGTGCCGGATCGCGTCCTCACCGGAATGACCAAAGGGCGGATTGCCGATGTCGTGGGCCAGGCAGGCCGACTGCACCACCATGCCCAGGTCGCTCGGGTCACACCAGTCGGGCAGGGCGCTGCGGAGGGTCTCGCCCACGCGCATGCCCAGGGACCGTCCCACGCAGCTGACTTCCAGGGAGTGGGTCAGCCGCGTATGGATGTGATCGTTGCTGGTCACCGGATGCACTTGAGTCTTGCGGCCCAGGCGGCGAAATGCGCCGGAAAAGATGATGCGGTCATGGTCTTTGTGAAACGGGCTGCGCCCCAGTTCTTCGGGACTGTGCAGCGGTTTTCCAAGGCGTTCGCGGGTAAGCAGGGTGGGCCAATCCAAGGCGGGTACTCTCCGTGCGGTGAATGACGCCTCCCAGCTTCCCGGTTCAGCCAGGCCTTCGCAAGCGAAAATCTACAAGCCGACGGCGTCGATATCGATTAACAACAGGCGCCGACCATTATCAAAGAATTGTCCTGCAGTCAGGCAGTATTGGTTGGTCGTGGCATCGCGATAGGTCGAGGACAGTGTCAGTCGTCGCTCCTCCCAACCTTCGGCCAGCAGGTGATAAAAATACGGGCGCCAAGACCAGTTGTGCCCCAGGTAGCGGCCGTCGGCTTGCCACGCGCCCTGGTGCCATTCGAAGTTGGGCGTCAGTTGCGTGCCATGCCGGTCGCACTGGTAAAAACGCAGCAGCCAGGGAAATGCCGGCAATTGCGGCAGTTGGCTCAGCGGTGCATGGGTGTGGGCCCAGGTTTGCAGGATCTGCATCAGTTCCGCCAGTTGCTGGCGCAGTTGCATGATCCGGCCACGCTCGGCCAGCTTCTGTTGGACATACGCGGTGCGCAGTTGGGCGAAGCGCGGCACGAACGCATCGGTGGCGAACCAGTCCAGCTGGGCCTGGGCGAACAGGTAGCCCTGGACATAGCGCGAACCGCATTCCAGGGCGAAATTCAGCTGGGCCTCGGTCTCGACGCCCTCGGCAATGATCCAGCAACCGGTTTTTTCCGCCATTTGTGCCAGCGCCCGCACCACGTCCCCGCTGGGCCCTCCCCGGGCAGCTGCCTGGAACAGGCGCATGTCCAGCTTGAGGATGTCGGGCTGCAAGGCCAACACGCGGTCCAACTGCGAATACCCGGCGCCGAAGTCATCAATGGCAATCCGCGCGCCGGCCTCGCGGTAGCGTTCTACGACTTCGGCCAGGCGCAGGATATCGCCACCCAGCTCAGTGATCTCGAACACGATGCGGCGCGGGTCGACGTTATGCACCTGCACCTGCTTGAGGCTCGGCAAGGCCTGCCCCGGGCGCAGCCGGCTGATCCAGCGTGGCGAGATGTTCAGGCTGAGGAACCACTCTTGCGGGGCCTCATGCAGACGGCTCAGGGCATTGTCGCGGATCTGCCGGTCCAGGCGGCGCAAGGCCACGGAGGGCGTGCGCGGATCGGCAAACAGCGGACCCACCGAGCGCAGTTGGCCATTCGCCTGGCGTAGTCGGCCCAAGGCTTCTACGCCGGCGATGCGGCCGGTGGCGGTGTCGATGAATGGCTGGAAGCAGGCGAGCGGTTGCCCGTCGATCACAAGGCCTCCTTAAAAGACCGGAATAAAAAAGGCCCGGCCCTCAACGGTGAGGGCCGGGCCTGATCTGTTTGCAAGAATGCAGCCAGCGCGGCTCAACTTTTGCGCGAAGCACCTTGCATGGCCAGTTTGATCAACGGGATCAGACCGGCGCCAAGCCGTACCAGGCGAGTCATGGTGCCGATCCCGCCGCTCTTGGCGCCTTTGCCGGTAAGAAAGCCCAGCAGCGTCACCACGCCTACGCCCCACAGCGGCGCGTGCTTGATGCCGAAACCGTCCTGCCAGCTCTGGCCCATGTTGCGGACCTTTTGCAGCGGCAGCATCAGTTGCTGGGACTCGTGACGAATTTCCTGGCGGTGCATTTCCATGCGCAGGCGGATCAACGCCTTGCGCATCTCCCGCCGGGAAGTGTTTTGCGGCAATTCAGTCATGCTCATGGCAGCAGGCGCTCCCGGTCGTTGGCCAGCTCTTCGAGGGTGGCGTGGAACGGCGTGGACTCATCGAACACCGCCGCCTTCAGGCGCAACCCGCAGAACGCTGCGGCCAGTATGTAGAACACACACAGGCTGATGATCCCGGTCAGGCGGTAGGTATCCCACACCAGAATCATCACCAGCGCCGACAAACCCACCAACAGCAGCAAGGCAAACACCAGCGCCAGGCCGGCGAACAGCAACAGGCTGACGGTGCGGGCCTTCTGCTCCTGCAACTCGATGCCAAACAGCTCGACGTGGCTGTGCAGCAAACCCAGGACAGCCGCGCCCAGGCGCCGCGAGGTAGAACTTGGGCCCGTGGACGAGCCGGATTCGCCGATAGACATAGTTAGCGCCTTGTAGCCAGCAGGCCGATCAAAAAGCCCACGCCCGCTGCAATACCAACGGACTGCCAAGGGTTGGCCTGGACATAGTCTTCAGTGGCCGTGACGGCCGCCTGGCCGCGCTCGCGCAGGGAGTCTTCGGTCAGTTGCAGGGTTTCACGGGCCTTGAGCAGGCTGTCGTGAATCTTGCTGCGCAGCTCGTCTGCCTGGTCACCGGCGAGGATCGCCGTGTCGTCCAGCAGCTTCTCGGTATCGCTGACCAGGGTTTGAAAATCCGCCATCAGTATTTCTTGAGCAGTCTTTGCCGTTTTTCTGGCCATGGTTATCTCCGTGAGTAGCGGGTCTGTTTACTTTTGGTTTCGAGTCACCGGTATCGGTGAAGGTTCACTGCAATTGTCTGGTACAGCTTTTGCTTTGCCTTGGTGCGCAGGCCTGGGGCCTTGCGCTGAATCCGGGCGGTTGGGGCTAAAACCCCGAAAAACCTTACCCTAAATAACTAAAACTCGCGGAAAAACCCTGTCGGATTCTGCCTTTCTCAATGATCGTTGCGCTAAAGCGGTTCACGGCCTCAACAGAGGGTCGGACCGTCGGTGCCAATTTAGTGCGCATCATGAAGGTCGTGAACTGCTTTGGTGCTTTTTCCTGCATGTGCAGGCCTGCCATCCTCCATGGAAAATTTGCAAAGCGCGGTGGATACCCTCGTCCACAGTTCCAACACGCTGTTCATTCTGATTGGTGCAGTCATGGTCCTGGCCATGCACGCCGGCTTTGCGTTTCTGGAAGTCGGCACCGTGCGCCAGAAGAATCAGGTCAATGCCCTGTCGAAAATCCTCAGTGACTTCGCCATCTCCACACTGGCCTATTTCTTTATAGGCTATTGGATCTCCTACGGCGTGACCTTCATGCAACCGGCAGCGGTCATCAGCGCCGACCACGGCTACGGCCTGGTGAAATTCTTTTTCCTCCTGACCTTCGCCGCAGCGATCCCGGCGATCATTTCCGGGGGGATTGCCGAGCGTGCACGGTTTGTTCCGCAACTGTGTGCCACCGCCTTGATCGTAGCCTTCATTTACCCGTTTTTCGAAGGCATGGTGTGGAATGGCAATTACGGGCTGCAAGCCTGGTTGCTGGCGAGCTTCGGCGCGAGCTTCCATGACTTTGCCGGCAGCGTCGTGGTGCACGCCATGGGTGGGTGGCTGGCGCTGGCGGCGGTGTTGCTGCTGGGCCCGCGCCAAGGGCGTTATCGGGAAGGGCGCCTGGTGGCGTTCGCGCCGTCGAGCATTCCATTCCTGGCGTTGGGCTCGTGGATTTTGATTGTCGGCTGGTTCGGCTTCAACGTCATGAGTGCGCAAACCCTGTCCGGGGTCAGCGGGCTGGTGGCGGTCAACTCGTTGATGGCGATGGTCGGCGGCACCGTGGCCGCACTGGTGATCGGGCGGAACGACCCAGGCTTCTTGCACAATGGTCCGTTGGCCGGGCTGGTGGCGATCTGTGCCGGCTCCGACCTGATGCACCCCGTGGGCGCCCTGGTGACTGGCGTGGTGGCGGGCGGCTTGTTCGTCTGGTTCTTCATCGCGGCCCAGGATCGTTGGAAGATCGATGATGTGCTGGGTGTATGGCCGCTGCACGGGCTGTGCGGCGTGTGGGGCGGGGTCGCCTGCGGGATCTTCGGCCAGACCGCCCTGGGCGGCCTGGGTGGCGTGAGCCTGATCAGCCAGTTGATCGGCACTGCGCTGGGGGTAGTGGTAGCCCTGGCCGGCGGCTTGCTGGTGTATGGGGTGATCAAGCGCGTTTACGGCCTGCGCTTGAGCCAGGAAGAGGAGTATTACGGCGCGGACTTGTCGATCCACAAGATTGGCGCGGTCAGTCAGGATTGAGGGGCGAGTCAGTGTCGTTAGGGTTGCAGCCATGCAGTAGCCGATACCGGCTGCGGCGTACCTCATCCACACGCCCTTTAACCTGCTGGTCCGACAACCCCAGCAGGATCAGCGCATGGGAGGCGAGCATCAGGCTCGACTCCAGCAACTCGGGCACCACCTCCGTGGCGCCGGCGGCTTTCAGTTCGGCCAGTTGACTGTCGTCGCGGGTGCGCACCAGGATCGGCACATGCGGGTTGATTCGCCGCGCTTCGTTGAGCACGGTGAGGGCGACGTCACTGTTGTCCACCGCAATCACCACCAGGCGCGCACGCTCCAGGCCGACGGCGCTGAGCAGGGCGCCACGGCGGCAGTCGCCGTAATGCACGGCGCTGTCTTCGGTGGAGGCTTCCTGGACCCGCTCCGGGTCGTCATCCAAGGCGATAAAGGCTTGTTGTTCACGGTGCAGGAAGCGCCCGATGGACTGGCCGACCCGACCGTAACCGCAGATCACCGCATGGCCTCGCAGCTCGGCATTGAGGGCGGTTATCTCTTCAAGCTGCATTTGCTGGTTGGGCTTGCGGTGCAGGCGCAGGGCAATGGCGGGTGCCGCCCTGAGCAACAGCGGAGTCAATAGCATCGAGCAGAAGGTGGCCGCCAGCAGCAGGCTGCCGATATCGGCGGGCATCAGGCGGCTTTGCTGCATTTGCGCCATCAAGGCGAAACAGAACTCACCGCCCTGGGCCAGCGCCAGGCCGCTGCGCCAGGCGGTTTCACCGTCGCTGCCACGCAACTGCACCAGCACCGCGACCACACAGCCTTTGATCAGCATCAGGGTGAGGGTCAGGCCGAGAATCAACAGGCTGTGGCTGATGAACAATTGCAGGTCGATCAGCATGCCGATGCTGACGAAAAACAGCCCCAGCAGGATGTCGCGAAACGGCCGGATATCGGCTTCGATCTGATGGCGATAATGGCTTTCCCCCAGCAACATGCCAGCGAGAAAAGCGCCGAGTGCCGGGGACAGGCCCAGCAGGTGTGTGAGCCAGGCGGTGAGCAGCACAATCACCAACGCCAGCAGCACGAACAGCTCGGCCGAATGAGACGCCGCCACTTCACGGAACAGGCGTGGCAGCAACCAGCGGCTGGCCAGCAGCAGGCCGAGGAACAGCACCACGGTTTTGCCCAGGGTCAGTGGCAATGCCCAATACCAGGCTTGCTCGCTGTTACCGGCGAACACTGGCACGAGGGTCAGCAGCAACACGGCCACTACGTCCTGGAACAGCAACACCCCAATCGCATTCTGGCCATGGCTGCTGAAGATTTCGCCAAGGCTGGTCAGCTCCTTGCTGACGATGGCGGTGGACGACAACGCCAGTCCAGCACCGAGCAACAGCGCGGTCGTCGGCGACAGGCCGAACAGTGCCAGCAAACCTGCCAGCAGCAACCCGCAACACAACACTTGCAAGCTGCCCAGGCCAAACACCACACGGCGCAGGCTGAGCATTTTGCTCAGGGAAAACTCCAGGCCCAGGGAAAACAGCAGGAACACCACCCCCAGTTCGGCGAGGTCCGGCAGCTCTTCGCTGTCATTGACCCAGTCGAGGGCAGTGGGGCCTACGGCCAGGCCAACACACAGATAGCCCAGTACCGGTGGCAGTTTCAGGCGACGAAACAACGCAATCACCACCAGGGAAGAGGCCAGGATAATCAGCAGGTTCGCAAACACGCGCAGCTCCATTGCAGGTATTACGGGAAAAAAGTCGCGAGACTCGCCGAATCAGTTATACGCCATGCTGATCTGGGTCAGGCTTTTGCCGTGTCCCGACGCTGTTAGAATGGGCACCTGATTCTTCTCGGACCCTTTGCCATGCTTCCTGAATGTCAGTTGTTCGGCACCCCGGGCTGCCATCTTTGTGAGTTTGCCGAAGCCGAAATCATGCCGTTGGTCGAACACGGCCTGCTGGTGGAGTTGGTGGATATCGCCGATTCCGAGGCCCTGTTCGAAGCCTACGGCCTGCGGATTCCGGTGCTGCGCCGGGTAGACACGGGCGCTGAGCTGGACTGGCCCTTCGATGAAGCGCAGGTGGTGAGCTTTCTCCTCTAGCACTCGGCGATGGCGAGTTCCCGATTATTCGGTTACTGTATGTTTGTACAGCGATTGAATGAGAGGGAACGCCCGTGGTGAATGTTGAACAACTGAAAAGCAGCGTCAATCGCATGTCCGCCGACGTCGTGCGCGATGCGGTGAACGAGCTGCGCCTCGATGGCCTGGTCACGGAAGGCAAGACGCCGTTTAACAAAGTGCATTTCAATACCTGCTTTGCCGAGATCGAGGCGCTGTTCCAGCGCGCCGGTTATCACAAGCAGTTGGATGTGGTGGGCTATCAGGGCTTGCTGTATGCGCTTTACGATCCGGGCCGCTGGGAAGCGGTGGATGTGCTGCGCTGGCTCAAGGAATTCACCGAGGCGGCCAGTGCATCGCCGGTACTGCGCGCGGAATTGGCCAAGGCTTGAATCTGTGCTGGGCCTGATCCGGCCGCATGCGGGATAATGCCCGCCTGTATGTCACGTTTTGAGCCTGCCCATGTCCGTTTTTTCCGCTGCCCAGCATCAAGCCAGCACCTTGTACCTGCCGCCGGGCGCCTGGGCGACCGTGCTGGATTGCCTGTGCGAGCACTTCCTGGCCATCAGCCGCGAACAATGGCTGGACCGCATTGCCCGGGGCCGGGTGCTGGACATCAACGGTGCACCTATCACTCAGGACCTGGCCTACCGCGAAGGCCTGTGCATCTACTACTTCCGCGAAGTGCCGAACGAGAAAGTGATCCCGGTGCAGGAGACGATCCTCTACGCCGATGAACACCTGGTGGTGGCCGACAAGCCGCACTTCCTGCCGGTCACGCCTGCCGGCGAGTACGTCGAGCAGACCCTGTTGCGGCGATTGATCCGTCGCCTGGACAACCCCTCTCTGGTGCCGCTGCATCGCATCGATCGGCATACGGCGGGGCTGGTGCTGTTTTCGGCTAACCCGCAGACGCGCTCGGCGTATCAACAGCTGTTTCCCACGCGCAAGATCGACAAGTTCTACGAAGCCATTGCTCCGGCATTACCGGGGCTGACCTTTCCGCGGGTGCACAAAAGCCGGCTGGTGGACGGCGAGCCGTTCTTTCGCATGCAGGAAGGCGAGGGCGCGAGCAATACCGAGACGGCGGTCGAGGTGCGGGAAAAAAATGGCGACCTGTGGCGCTATGGCCTGTTTCCGGTGACCGGCAAGAAACATCAGTTGCGGGTGCACATGACGGCGTTAGGCGCGAGTATCTGCAACGATCCGTTCTACCCCGACGTCATCAAGGATGCCGAGGACGACTACGCCAACCCACTCAAGCTGCTGGCCCAAGGCGTGCGCTTCATCGACCCGGTCACCGGTCTGGAGCGAAACTTTCGCAGCGAGATCAGCCTGGACTGGTAAACCCCAGGAACGAAAAAGCCCGCATTACGCGGGCTTTTCGTATCTGGCGTTAAGACTTACAGGTCTTTAACGGTGCGAACCTGATCCTTGTTGATCTGGGTGCGCTTGCCATCCAGCTGTTCGAATTCGTAGAAGCCGGTGGACTTATCGAATTTAGGAGTGTCGACGGCCTGGATTTCGCGACCGTCATTCAGGGTGATCACTGTAGGCGAGGCGCAACCGGCAAGGGTAGCGAGGCCCAGTGCAAGCATGAGAGCGGCGATGGTCCGTTGAGTCATGAGTTTGTCTCCGAGAGAATGCTTTGTTGAGTACTGACCTTGTGACGTGTGCAACGTCGGCAAAGTTCCTTGTTCGACGTTCATTCTGACACGCTGGGCGGGCGGTGCAACAACTCAGGTGTATTGAGGTTGGCCAGGCGTGGGTCGTCGGCGGGGCAATCCAGGGCTTTGGCCCCCAGTGCCTGCATGATTCGGCGCGGGCTGCGCTCGCCGGCTGCCCAGGCCTCATCGAACCGCTCGCGCAGCAGCGTCGGTATGACGCAGAGCAGAGGCTCCCAGAAATCGCCGTGGCGCACCATCACCGGCTGCAATGGATTCTGCTGCGCCGTGCTGCGCAGGTCGGCGAGCAATCGCGCGTCGATCTGCGGCACGTCGCACGGCAATACCAGCAAATGCCCATGCTGCGCCACCGCCAGCCCTGCGCGAATGCCGGCCAGTGGTCCCGGGAAGTCCGGGCTGTCATCGCCGACCAATTGATCGGCGTAGGCCGCGTACTGCGGCTGGTTGCGGTTGCAGGAGATGATCAGGTCGTCGGTCAAAGGCCGCACCAGGCGATGCAGGTGCGCAATCAGCGGCTGTCCGTGCCAGTCCAGCAGGCCCTTGTCGAGGCCGCCCATGCGCTGGCCACGGCCGCCGGCCAGCAACAGGACGGAGCAGGACAGAGGGGAAGAATGGCTTGGCATGGCAGCTCCTGCGGGCAGTGAAATGGGGGGCTGTGATATAACATCGGGCTGTTCCTTCGACAACCGGACCGAGCCATGAAAGCCAAGGCTGATGCGCCCTTTGTACCCCTGAATATTGCTGTTTTGACGGTCAGTGACACCCGCACCCTGGAAACCGACACCTCGGGCCAGGTCTTCGTCGACCGCCTGACCGCCGCCGGCCACCTGCTGGCCGAGCGCGTGTTGCTTAAAGATGATCTGTACAAAATCCGTGCGCAAGTGGCGCACTGGATTGCCGAAGACGTGGTGCAAGTGGTGTTGATCACCGGCGGCACCGGCTTCACCGGCCGCGACAGCACCCCGGAAGCGGTGAGCTGCCTGCTGGATAAACAGGTGGATGGTTTCGGCGAACTGTTCCGGCAGATCTCCGTGGCCGATATCGGCACCTCCACCGTGCAGTCCCGCGCCCTGGCCGGCCTGGCCAATGGCACTCTGGTGTGCTGCCTGCCGGGCTCCACCAACGCGGTGCGCACTGGTTGGGACGGGATTCTCGCCGAGCAACTGGATAACCGTCACCGCCCGTGCAACTTCGTCCCGCATTTGAAGCAGGCCGAGCCCTGTGAATCCCGTGGGTAAGGCGGGCAAGACCGGCGCGTTGATGCCGGTGGAAGATGCCCTCGAACAACTGCTGGCGATGGCCGAGGCAGCGCCGATTCGTGAGCAGGAAACGTTGCCGCTGGCCGAGTGTGATGGGCGGGTGTTGGCCCAGGCGCTGATCTCTACCCTGGACTTGCCGCCCTGGCCCAACAGCGCCATGGACGGTTACGCCCTGCGCCTGGCGGACTGGACCGGCGAGCCACTGGTGGTCAGCCAGCGCATTTTCGCAGGCACGGCACCGGAGCCTTTGGCAGCCGGCACCTGTGCGCGGATCTTCACCGGCGCCCCGGTGCCGGAAGGCGCGGACTGCGTTGAGATGCAGGAAAACGCCGTGGTCCACTCCGATCAGCGGGTGAGCTTCACCGAAGCGTTGCAGGTGGATCAAAACATCCGTCCCCAAGGCCAGGAAACCACGGTGGGCGAGTGGGTGTTGCCAGCAGGTACACGCCTGGGCCCGATCGAATTGGGCCTGGCGGCCTCACTGGGTCGCGATCGGCTGGAGGTGGTGCGACGCGCCCGCGTGGCCGTGCTGTCCACCGGCGACGAACTGATCGAGCCGGGCCAGCCGCTGGGCCCCGGGCAGATCTACAACAGTAATCGCCGGGTGCTGTGCAGCTGGCTGGAGCGCCTGGGCTGCGAAGTGGTAGATGCCGGGATCCTGCCGGATGACCTGGAAAAAACCCGCGAGCGCCTGGGGGCATTGGGCTCGGTCGACCTGATTCTGTCCACTGGCGGTGTGTCGGTGGGGGAGGCGGATTTTCTCGGGATTGCGCTGCGGGAAGAGGGCGAGCTGGCGCTGTGGAAGCTGGCGATCAAGCCGGGCAAGCCGCTGACGTTCGGGCATTTCCGTGGCGTACCGGTGATCGGCTTGCCGGGTAATCCGGCGTCGACCCTGGTGACCTTTGCCTTGCTGGCGCGGCCCTACCTGTTGCGCCGCCAGGGCGTGGAAGACGTGCAGCCGTTGCGCATTGAAGTGCCGGTGGGGTTTGTCTGGGCCAAGCCGGGGAATCGCCGTGAGTATTTGCGCGGGCGGCTTGAGCAGGGCAAGGCGATCATCTACCGCAACCAGAGCTCCGGTGTGCTGCGCAGTGCGGCGTGGGCCGAAGGTTTGGTCGAGGTGCGGGAAGGCACGACGCTGGAGATCGGTGATCGGGTCAACTTCATTCCGTTGAGTGAAGTCTTGAACTGAGCCCGGTCTATCAAACAATGAAAACCAACTGTGGGAGCTGGCTTGCCTGCGATAGCGGTGGGCCAGCCAACATACCTGTTGACCGTGCCGACGCCATCGCGGGCAAGCCCGGCTCCCACCCTTGATTGGTGTCAGCCTGCCGGTTACGGCAAATCACGACTCGCGTAAAACGCACTCAACACCTTCACCAGGTGCGCGAGGTCGTGGCTGCCGCACAGCTCGCGAATCGAGTGCATGGCAAACGTCGGCAGGCCGATATCCACGGTGCGCACGCCCAGGTGGCTGGCGGTGATCGGGCCAATGGTCGAGCCGCAACCCATGTCGCTGCGAACCACAAAGCTCTGCACCGGCACTTCTTCGGCCATGCACAGGTGGCGGAAGAACCCGGCGGTTTCGCTGTTGGTGGCGTAGCGCTGGTTGCTGTTGACCTTGATCACCGGGCCGGCATTGAGTTTCGGGCCGTGGTTGGCGTCGTGTTTCTCGGCGTAGTTGGGGTGCACGCCGTGAGCGTTGTCGGCAGACACCAGCAGCGACTTCTGGATGGTGCGTACGAATTCATCACCTTCCGGCAGCAGGCGGCGCAGGGTCTGCTCCAGCATCGGGCCGTCGGCACCGCAGGCGGAGCACGAGCCAACTTCTTCGTGGTCGTTGCACACCAGCACGCAGGTTTCGTCGGTTTCGGCGGTGAGCAGGGCTTGCAGGCCGGCGTAGCACGACAGCAGGTTGTCGAGGCGGGCGCCGGCGATAAAGTCGCCATTGAGACCAATCACAGCGGCGCTCTGGGTGTCGTAGAAACTCAGCTCATAGTCGAGTACCACGTCAGCGTTCAAACCGTGTTCACGGGCCAGTTGTTCGGTAAGCACCGCGCGGAAGTCCACACGCTCGTCACCGGCGAACTGCGCGAGGATCGGTGGCAGCTCGGTCTGGGCATTGATCGCCCAACCCTGGTTGGCTTCACGGTTCAGGTGAATGGCCAGGTTGGGGATGATCGCGATGGGCAGCTTGAAGTCGATCAGCTGGCTTTCGACCTTGCCGTCACGGCGGAAGGTCACGCGGCCGGCCAGGGACAGATCGCGGTCGAACCAGGGCGCCAGCAACGCGCCGCCGTACACTTCCACACCCAGTTGCCAGAAGCCCTGGCGTTGCAGTTCAGGCTGTGGCTTGACCCGCAGGCACGGGCTGTCGGTGTGGGCGCCGACCAGGCGAATACCGCCTTGCAGGGGCGAGTGGCGGCCGAGCTTGAAGGCGATGATCGAGGAATCGTTACGGGTCACGTAGTAGCGACCGTTGGCCTCGGTGGCCCAGGTCTCGCGCTCGTCAAGACGCTGGAAACCGGCGGCTTCCAGGCGCTGTGCAAGGGCGGCGGTGGCATGGAATGGGGTAGGGGAGGCCTTGAGGAAGTCGATCAGGCCTTGGTTCAACTCTTCGCGCATAAGTAGCTCCAGACAGCAATGGCGCGAGTTTACCGTCCGACGGGATAAGTGCACAGAACAAATGTGGGAGCGGGCTTGCTCGCGAATGCGGTGGACCAGTTAGCTCATTCAGCGACTGACACACCGCATTCGCGAGCAAGCCCGCTCCCACATTTTAATTGCGTTTACAGGTTAAAACGGCGCGGGGCACTCGAAGCGCAGGCGCTCGCCGCTCTGGGGATGGGTGAAGCTCAACATGCTGGCATGCAGGCACAGGCGCGGCCAGGCAGCCAAGGCCTGTTCATGGGCGTACAGGCCATCGCCCAACAACGGATGCCCGATGGAGAGCATATGCACACGCAGTTGATGTGAACGGCCGGTGATCGGCGTCAGCTCAACCCGGCACCAGTCGCCGCAACGCTCCAGGACTTTCCAGAAGGTCAGCGCATTCTTGCCGAACTCATGGTCCACCACGTGCCGTGGCTTGGTCGGCGGGTCGTAGCGCAAGGGCAAATCGATGCTGCCGCTGTCCAGTTCCGGTTGGCCCCAGCAGAGTGCGGTGTAGGCTTTTTCGGTTTCCCGGTCATGAAACTGACGCGACAATTCACGGTGGCTGTCGGCGTCGCGGGCCAGCAGGATGATGCCCGACGTTTCCCAGTCTAGGCGATGGACGATGCGGGCTTCGGGGTAGCCGTTTTCCTGCAGGCGGGTGATCAGGCAGTCCTTGTTGTCTTCGGCGCGACCGGGCACCGAGAGCAGCAGGGTAGGCTTGTTCACCACCAGGACAGCGGCGTCCTGATGAAGGATGTGGACATTGGACAACGGCATTAAAACAGCCTCGTAACAAACGCCAACGGCGGCTGGGTTGCCGAAGTTCCTGTAGGCGCGAGCTTGCTCGCGAAAAACTCAAGAACAACACGCTCATTCAGGATGAGCGCGTTATCGTTAACGTCCTTCGCGAGCAAGCTCGCTCCTACAGAAGTCCAGTAACCCAGCCGCCGTGGCGACCGCCTTTTCGATCAACGATCAGGCAGGGTGATATTGAGTTCCAGAATCGAGCAGCTGCCGTCATTTTCCAGGGCGACATGCACGTCATCGTTACCGATATTGACGTACTTGCGGATCACCTCCACCAGTTCCTTCTGCAAGGCTGGCAGGTAGTCCGGGGTGCTGCGTTGGCCGCGTTCGTGCGCCACGATGATCTGTAGACGCTCTTTCGCTACCGACGCGGTACTTGGCTTTTTGTTGGCGCGAAAGAAGTCGAGAAATTTCATTGTTTAGTTGCCTCCAAAGATACGCTCGAAGAATCCCTTCTTCTTAACATCGAGGAAGCGATGTTCCACGGTCTTGCCCAGCAAGCGATCTACCGCATCGCTGTACGCCTGGCCGGCGTCGCTCTGGTCGTCAAGAATCACCGGCACGCCTTGGTTGGATGCCTTCAGGACGGCCTGGGATTCCGGGATCACACCCAGCAGGGTCACGGCGAGGATTTCCTTGACGTCTTCAACGCCGAGCATTTCGCCGTTGCTGACGCGCTCCGGGTTGTAGCGGGTGAGCAGCAGGTGTTCCTTGATCGGGTCTTCACCTTTCTCGGCGCGCTGGGACTTGCTGGCCAGCAGGCCGAGCATGCGGTCCGAGTCACGTACCGACGACACTTCAGGGTTGGTCACGACGATGGCTTCGTCGGCGAAGTACATCGCCAGGTGAGCGCCGGTTTCGATACCCGCCGGGGAGTCGCACACTACGTATTCGAAGGTTTCCTTGAGTTCAGCGAGGACTTTGCCTACGCCTTCCTTGGTCAACGCATCTTTGTCGCGGGTCTGGCTGGCGGCCAGCACGTACAGGTTCTCAAGGCGCTTGTCCTTGATCAGGGCCTGTTGCAGGTTCGCTTCGCCGTTGACCACGTTGACGAAGTCGTACACCACGCGGCGTTCGCAGCCCATGATCAGGTCGAGGTTGCGCAAGCCGACGTCGAAGTCGACGATGACTGTCTTGTGGCCGCGCAGAGCGAGGCCGGTACCGATAGCGGCGCTGGTGGTGGTCTTACCCACACCACCCTTGCCGGATGTAACCACGAGAATCTTGGCCAAGGTGTTTCACCCCTAAGGAAAAAGGACATTCAGTCCCTGAAAAACATCTCTTGAAACTCGCTGCAGGCGGACAGCCTTCGTAGGAAAAAGATGTGGTTTCCGTAGGGGAAACGCCAACTTTCAATTATTCCTACACAAGTATTGCCGGTTTCGCTGTGCTATCAGAGTCTAGAGATGCTTGGAAAATGCGGCAGTATCCGTTAAAGACGGATGATGTTCAACACATCGCCCGACAGGCTGACTTGCACCCCGGCCCCCCACAGCGGATCACGGCGCAAATCTTCCGAAACCTTGTACTGGCCTGCGATGGACACTAGCTCAGCGGTCAATTGCTGGCAAAAAATACGGGCCTTGGTGTCACCCTTTATACCGGCCAGTGCGCGACCGCGCATGGGGCCGTATACATGGATGTTTCCGTCGGCAAGAAGTTCCGCCCCCGGGCTTACCGGGGCGATGACGACAAGGTCGCCACCCTGGGCGTAAATCTGCTGCCCGCCCCGTACGGGAGAGGTGATGATCTTTGTAGGCTTGACCGTCGGCTCCGGCGGTTTCTCCGGTTTTTTCTTCTCTTCGCCGACCAACGGGTCGAGCGGACGCTCGCGGGCACCGGACGGCGGCAGTACTGGCAGTTCAATAGCGATTGCGGCGGCAATGTCTTCGATACGGCTGGCACGAATCGCCAGGGTACGCAGGCCATGCTGGCGGCACACGCGCATCAGCCCGGGCAGGTCGACAGCGCCTTGGCCGGCGGGGAGTTTGTCCAGGGCCAGCACCAGCGGCGCATTGTTGAAGAAGTTCGGCGCGAGGGCGACCTTGGCGGCGAGCTGGCGGTCCAGGGCGTCAAGGTCATTGCGGGCCAGTTCCAGCACGGTAATGGCGAGCATGCTGCCTTTCAACTGGAACACGGGATCTTGGTCTAGCGGTTCGGTTTGGCTCATGGTCGGCAAAGCGGCTTGTCACGAAAAGTGTCGAGACTTATAACGAGAACATCCGCTAGCCGCAAGCCGGGTCGAACCGTTGTAGAATGCGCGGCCGTTGTCTTTACCGGAATCTTTAATGGATCGCCCGCGTTTTCGAGCAGTATTTTTTCACCCGCGCTTCTGGTTGTTATGGCTGGGGCTCGGTTTGCTGTGGCTGATTGTGCAGTTGCCGTACCGGGCTTTGCTGGGGATTGGCCGTGCCTTGGGGGCGGGAATGTACCGGGTAGCCGGTGAACGTCGGCGCATTGCCGCGCGAAACCTGGAACTGTGCTTCCCGGAAAAGTCCGCCAAAGAGCGTAAACATTTGC
This sequence comes from Pseudomonas sp. MWU16-30323, assembly GCF_020515595.1. Lineage (NCBI taxonomy): Bacteria > Pseudomonadati > Pseudomonadota > Gammaproteobacteria > Pseudomonadales > Pseudomonadaceae > Pseudomonas > Pseudomonas sp. MWU16-30323. Next base: position 85,728 of record NZ_JAIWYM010000016.1, on the reverse strand, counting down.
TCAAGGAAAACTTCGCGTCCACCGGCATCGCCTTCTTCGAGATGGCCATGAGCTGGTGGTGGTCCAAGCCGCGCCTGGCGCGCCTGGCCCATGTCGAAGGGCTGGAGCACCTCAAGCAGGCGCATCTGGAAGGCAAGGGCGTGATCCTCATGGCCCTGCACTTCACCACCCTGGAAATCGGTGCCGCCTTGCTCGGGCAGAAGCACACCATCGACGGCATGTACCGCGAGCACGGCAATCCATTGTTCGATTTCGTCCAGCGCCGTGGCCGCGAGCGGCACAACCTTGACTCCCTGGCCGTAGAGCGTGAAGACGTGCGCGGCATGCTCAAGCTGCTGCGGGCCGGCCGTGCAATCTGGTACGCACCGGACCAGGACTACGGCGCCAAGCAAAGTATCTTCGTGCCGTTGTTCGGCATTCAGGCCGCCACCGTCACGGCCACCAGCAAATTTGCGCGTCTGGGCAAGGCGCTGGTGGTGCCGTTCACCCAGGAGCGCCTGGCTGACGGCAGCGGTTATCGGCTGGTGATCCATCCGCCGCTGACCGACTTCCCGGGTGAAACCGACGAGATCGATTGCCTGCGCATCAACCAGTGGGTCGAAGCTTCCGTGCGCGAATGCCCGGAGCAATACCTGTGGACCCACCGCCGCTTCAAGAGCCGGCCGCCAGGTGAGCCTAAGCTGTATGAAAAACGCCGTCGTTGATCTGAAGTCCCCAAGCACCATGGAGTGATGCAATGCGCCCAGCTGAACCGGTCACAGGCCTGATTCTTTCCGGCGGCGGGGCGCGGGCCGCCTATCAGGTGGGGGTATTGGCGGCGATTGCGGAGCTGTTGCCGCCGGGGGCCGCCAATCCGTTTCCGGTGATTGTCGGCACCTCGGCGGGGGCGATCAATGCGGTCAGCCTGGCCAGCGGCGCCATGGACTTTACCGCCGCCATCCAACGCCTGACCGCCTTCTGGCAAGGCTTTCGCAGCCACCTGGTGCTGCGCAGCGACTGGCCCGGGGTGATCAGCCAGGCCAGTCGATTCCTTATCCACAGCCTGCTGGGGCTTGGCGCACAGGTGCCGGTGGCGCTGCTCAACAGTTCGCCGTTGCGGGACTTGTTGCGCGACAAGCTGCACCTGGAAGGCATCGAGCAGTCGATCCGCGAGAAACACCTTCACGCCGTGGCTGTGACCGCTTTCGGGTACGAGTCCGGGCAAGCCGTGACCTTCTATCAGGGCGGTGGCACCATCGATGCCTGGTTGCGCCATCGGCGTATCGGCATTCCCACCCAACTGACCGTTGAGCACCTGCTGGCCAGCTCGGCGATTCCGTTGCTGTTTGCCCCGGTCAAACTCGATCAGGAATATTTTGGTGACGGCGCGGTACGGCAATCGGCGCCGATCAGTCCCGCGTTGCACCTGGGAGCCAGCCGGGTGCTGGTGGTGGGCGTCAGTGGCAACCCGCGCGGCAACGACCCTTCGAACCCGGCACGTACCTTCACCGGCCAGGAGCCGACCTTGGCGCAGATCGGTGGGCACATGCTCAACAGCACGTTCATCGACAGCCTGGAAAGCGATATCGAATTGCTTGAGCGCCTGAACCAGTTCAGTCATGTGTTGCCGAGCAACGCGGCGATACAAGGTTTGGCGCCGGTGGACGTGCTGGTGATTGCACCGAGCCAACCGATCGATGAAATCGCGGCACGTCACCGCCAGGAATTGCCGGCGGCATTGCGCCTGTTTCTGCGTGGGCCGGGGGCGACTAAAACCAGTGGTGCGGGCGTGCTCAGCTACCTGCTGTTCGAGGCGGGGTATTGCAGCGAATTGATCGAACTGGGAAGGCGGGATGCGCTGGCCAAGCGCGAAGAGTTGCAGCGGTTTCTAGGCCTGACACCGAACTAAATGTGGGAGCGGGCTTGTGTGGGAGCGGGCTTGCTCGCGAATACGCAGTGTCAGTCAGCAAAGTAAGTCACTGACCCACCGTATTCGCGAGCAAGCCCGCTCCCACATAAACCCTATTCCACAGGGGATAGGCGGTGTTGGTTAGAAGTGGTACTTCACCAACAAACTCGCCGTGTCCTGATTGGTCTCGAACGCGCCGCTGTCCTGGATCCCGTACTTGTTCTTCCAGTAGTCGTATTCGATACCGACATACAACTGCTTCTCGCCCCAATGCAGCGCCTTGCCCAGGTCATATTTGATCTGCGGGTTGAAGTGCAGGTTGGCGTGGTAAGTGCCACGGGCGTTCTTGTCGTTATCCACGACCCAGTCCATAAAGCCGTCGATCAGCACATTGGAGTTGCCCACCGGGATCGTGTACGACCACACCGGCGTGATCTGCCACACACCATCACCCGGGCGATTGCCTTCGGTCTGGCGCTGGTAGAAGTTCAGCTGGAAGTAGTCGAAACCAGGGATTGCCAAGTCGAAGCCCGGGCCGAGCAAGTACGACTCGTTGTCGCCTTCGCCGAACTCGTAAGTGAACGCCAGCAACACGTCCTTGATCGGACCGAACGACAAGTCTTTGTCGAAGATCTTGCCGAACGACAAGCGTGGGCTGAACTCACCGTAGTAAGTACTTGGGCCGACATTGCCGTCTTCCTTGCCGTTGTAAAAGATGCGGTCGACGAAGAAGAAGTTGTCGCCGTACTTCCACGCATCGGCGTGTTCGAAGGTCACGGTTTGCTGGATCTGCGGGTTAACAGTGAAGTTCTTGCCCCACAGATAAGTCAGGCTGTTGTTCTGCCACTGCAGCAGATCACCGGCCATGGCCTGGCCCCCGGCCAGCAGGGATCCTGCCAGCATCAGGCTGTTCACGGTACGTTTCATTCGGTTGCTCCCGAGGTAAAGGTTTCTGGTTTTTTTTCTAAGCGGACGCTCTGGTGTGGCGTCTTTTTGCTTGCCGCAAAAATCGTCTGTTCGGTCAGCTTTAATGCTTTTAGCAAGAGCTGCGCCAAGGTGTTTAAAAAGCCAAAAAATCCCCGTCGGCTGTGATGAACACAGTCGAATTCGGAGAGTTTTTGCACACGTTGGCTGCGGACTTGGGGCCCGGATAAGTTGGCCTTGCAGTCAGCTTTTACATTCGCTGTTTTTTTTTGAGTCGATTTGAGCGGGCGCCGAGAATACTGACTCCGAGGCTGGTGCTCAAGTGCGCTGTTACAGCGCGCGCGGGGCGAGAATGGGGCACGGCGCGTGGCCGGCCCCGGGTGAATGGCGTGCATGCTGTGTTCCCTGATCGTTATTGTTTTTGTTGTGACGCAGGAATCAATGTGGGTGTGCGTGAGCGCTTGCGGCAGCGCGTTCGGCGCCGCCCAGAATGTTGAATAACAGGTTCAGCGACAGCGCGCTGAGGGTGGCCATGGCGATGCCGCTGTGAGTGATCGGGCTCATCCACAGCGGCAACTGTGCAAAGAACTCGGGACGTACGACCGGGATCAAACCCATGCCGATACTCACCGCCACCAGCAACTGGTTACGGCGGTCGGCGATGTCGGCTTCCTGGAGGATCTTGATCCCGGTGGCCGCCACCATGCCGAACATGGCAATCGCTGCGCCGCCCAGCACTGCGGGTGGAATCGACGCTACCAGGAACGCGGCCTTGGGCAGCAGGCTCAGCACAATCAGAAACGCCCCGGCCACGATCGTCACCGAACGGCAGCGCACACCGGTCATCTGCACCAGGCCGATGTTTTGCGCGAACGAGGAGTGGGTAAAGGTGTTGAAGAACCCGGCAAAAAACGACGCGCCGGCATCACACAACAGGCCGCGACGCAGCATCTTCGGCGTGACGTCCTGGCCGGTGATCTTGCCCAGGGCGAGGAACATCCCGGTGGACTCGACGAAGATAATCACCACCACCAGGCACATCGACAGAATGGGCGCCAACTCGAACTTCGGCATGCCGAAATGCAGCGGCGTCACCACTTGCACCCACGGTGCCTGGGCCAGGCCGCTGAGGTCGACCATGCCGATCATCCCGCACAGTCCATAGCCCAGAGCCATGCCGATCAGCACCGAGATATTCACCCAGAAGCCGCGCATGAAACGGTTGATCAGCAGGATAGTGGCCAGCACCAGCGCGGCAATCGCCAGGTAAATCGGCGAGCCAAAGGTGGAGGCCGCCGCGCCACCGCCGGCCCAATTGACCGCGACGGGAAACAGCGAGAGGCCAATGGCGGTGATCACAGTGCCGGTCACCAGCGGCGGAAAGAAGCGTACGACCTTGGACATGAACGGCGCGATCAGGATGCCGAAAAAGCCGGCGGCGATGGTCGCACCGAAGATCCCTTGCAGGCCGATGCCGGGCATGCCTGCCATGGCGACCATGCTGCCGACTGCGGCGAAACTGGCGCCCATCATCACGGGCATGCGAATGCCCACCGGGCCGATGCCGAATGACTGGACCATGGTTGCGATGCCCGCCACCAGCAGGTCGGCGTTGATCAGGAAGGCGATTTCTTCACGGCTCAGGCCTGCCGCCTGGCCGATGATCAAAGGCACGGCGACGGCGCCGCCGTACATCAGCAAGACGTGTTGCAGGCCCACCAGAATCAGTTGCAAGAGGGGAAGCCGCACCATGGCGGGCGCGGCAAGAGTCTGCGTTTCTAGCTGGGACATGCAACACCTCGGATCTTTTTTATTTTTGTTGTTTCAGCAATCTGTGTGGCAAAAGCGCTTGTTGTGGCGAGGGAGCTTGCTGTGGCGAGGGAGCTTGCTCCCGCTGGGCTGCGTAGCGGCCCCAAAAAAGCGGGAGCGCTGCGCACTCCAGCGGGAGCAAGCTCCCTCGCCACATGGGATCTCATCCCGACTTAATTGGTACGCGCCCCCTGAGTGATCCAGGTGCCAATCAAGTCCCGTTCCTGCTGGGTCATCTGGGTGATATTGCCCAGTGGCATGATCTGGCTGGCCACGGCCTGCGCCTGGATCCGTGGCGCCATCTGCTGGATCTGCTGCGGCGTATCAAACATCACCCCGGCCGGTGCGGCGCTGAACAGTGGGCTGGTGGGCTTGGCCGAATGGCATACCGCACAGCGCTCCTGAATCACCCCGTGGACCTTGTCAAAATCAACCGATGCCTGGGCCGGTGCTGCTTCGGCGGGCGCCGGTGCAGGGGCTGTTGGCGCCGCCGGTTTAAGCCCGCCACCCAGCGCCGTTTCCGGCAGTGGCTGGTACTCGATGGCCGCGGGTGCCTTGGCCACTTCCGGTGCAGTTGCCACTGGTTTTGGACCGGTCACGTAGGCCAGGCAAATCATCGCCAGCGCGCCCACCGGCAAGGTCCAGGCATATTTCTGGCTGTTGTGACGGGTGTTGAAGTAGTGACGCACCAACACCGCCGCCACCGCGATACCCGCCAGGATCAGCCAGTTGTATTGGCTGCCGTAGGTGCTCGGGAAGTGGTTGCTGATCATGATGAACAGCACCGGCAAGGTGAAGTAGTTGTTGTGGCGCGAACGCAGCAAACCCTTGGCCGGCAATGCCGGGTCGGGCGTGCGGTTTTCCGCAATCGCCGCCACCAGCGCACGCTGGGCCGGCATGATGATGCGGAACACGTTGCCCACCATGATGGTGCCGATCACGGCGCCCACATGCAGGTACGCACCACGGCCACTGAACACTTTGCTGAAGCCGTACGCGGCGCCGATCAACAGCACGAACAGGATCAGGCCGAGCAGGGCAGGGCGTTTGCCCAGTGCCGAGTCGCAGAGAAAGGAGTAGATGAACCAGCCGGCCAGCAGCGAGCCCAGGCCCAGCAACACACCTTCCGGACCACTGAGGCTGCTGCCCGGGGCCAGCAGGTACAAGGTCGGGTTGGCATAGAACACCACGCACAGCAGCGCGATGCCGGACATCCAGGTGAAATAGGCTTCCCATTTGAACCAGTGCAGGTTGTCCGGCATGGTCGGTGGGGCCAGTTTGTATTTTTCCAGGTGGTAGATACCGCCACCGTGGATCGCCCACAAGTCACCGGCGAGGCCGTCCTTGGGGTTCACGCGATTGAGGTTGTTTTCCAGCCAGACGAAGTAGAACGAAGCGCCGATCCAGGCGACGCCAGTGATCATGTGAACCCAGCGCACGCTCAGGTTCAGCCATTCCATCAAATGTGCTTCCACAGTCTTTACCTCTCGCCTGTCACTCTGTCGTCGAGTGATCAGACCTTCTCTTATTGGTGGGGGGCGAGGATCAACCGCTCATCCTCTTTGAAAAAATGCTCATCGCAGTTATTGCCTGTGCCACTGCGATCAACCACCAGGAAGTCATCCCGCTTTTCGATCGTCAGCACCGGGTGGTGCCAGACGCCGCGATGGTAATTAATGCCCTGCCTGCCGTTGGTAACGAAGGCGCGGACCAAGCCCGATACAGGTTCATCGCCAAGTGGCGCGACCACGATCAGAAAGGGGTTGCCGAGCAGCGGGATGAAAGCCTGGCTGCCCAGCGGGTGTCGTTCCAGCATGCACACGGTCAGCGGCATGTCCTGCGCGTCGGCGCGGAAGATGCTGATGATCGCGTTATCTTCTGGCGTGGCGGTTTGCACCGTCGCCAGTTTATGAAAGCGCATGGTCGACCCGTTGTTGATCATGAAGTGATCGCTGCCATCGGTTTCGATAACGTCTCCGAAAGGGGCGAAGGCTTCTTTGGTCAGGGGTTCGATCATCAGTGTGCGCATGGCTGTCTTCTTATCCGGATTCTGTGTTGTTTGCTTTTGTGGCGAGGGAGCTTGCTCCCGCTGGACTGCGTAGCCGTCCCATTTCCTGGGGCCGCTTCGCGACCCAACGGGAGCAAGCTCCCTCGCCACAGGTTCACCGCTTACTTCGAGACCTTGCCCAAAACCCGCAGGCGGCTCACACCACCATCCGGGAATACATTCAAACGAATGTGAGTGATCGGCCCCAGCGCCTTGATCTGCTCGGCAAACGTGTGTTCAGCGTGCATTTCCAGTTTCTGCGCCGGCAGCAGTTCGCGCCAGAACAGCGATTGGGTTTCGATCTGGCTGTCGGTGCCGCCCTTCACGAATGCGCCCTGGATCGAGCAGGTGTCCGGGTAGTTGCCCTTGAAGTGCAGGGTGTCGACCACGATCTTCTCGATCTCGCCCGGGTGGCCCAGTGCGACGATCACCCAGTCATTGCCCGGCGTACGACGACGTGCGGTTTCCCAGCCATCGCCCATGTTGATGCCACGGCCCGGGTTGAGGATATTGCTCATGCGCCCGAAGTGTTCATCGGAACAGGCCAGTGCACGGCCGCCGTTCAATGCAGCAGCCAGGTCCACCTGTTCGTTGTCGCCCACCGCCGACCAGTCGCGGAACGGAATGCCGTACACACGCAGGCGGGCCACACCACCGTCCGGGTAGATGTTGAAACGCAGGTGGCTGAAGGCCTGGTCGTTGTTGATCTCGTGGAAGTGATGGCTGTTGCCTTGCAGCTCCACCGCCGACAGCACTTCAACCCACTGGGTGTTGTCATCCGGCTCGCCTGACGCCAGGAAGCAGGCTTCCAGGGACGCCGATGGCGGGAAGTTGCCGGTGAAGAATGAAGTGTCGATGTCCACGCCTTTGATCGAACCCGGTACGCCCAGGCGAATCACGGCGCTGTCGTAGCCTTCGAAGCGCTTGCGGCGCGACTCCCAGCCGTCCATCCACTTGCCGTTGTCATCGAAAACGCCCTCCTTCCACACGGCCGGGGTCGGCTGGAACAGGCGGTTGGCGTCGGCGAACCAGTCATCGGTGACAGAGATGATCTTGGTGCCCAGGCGGGCGTCGGCCAGGTTGACGAACTTCTCGAAAGGTACGGGTTGCGCTTTCATTCTTCTTGTCTGCCTTAAAGTAAGTGGCTTGGGATGCTCGCCAGGCCCTGGGCGTTCATGAACCGCTCGGGCCAGGTCTGCTAAAGGGTCAGTAATCGGAACAACGCGATTTTATTGATCTCGGCCAGCGCGCATTTGAACTCGGCTTCCACCGAGTGGTGAATGCGCGTTTCAAACGCAGCGAGGATCTGGTGCCGGTTGCTGCCTTTTACCGCCATGATGAAGGGAAACTTGAACTTGGCCTTGTAGCCATCGTTCAGCTCGGTGAAGCGAGAAAACTCTTCGGCCGTGCATTGGTGAATACCGGCGCCAGCCTGTTCATTAGTGCTGGCTTCGGTCAACTGGCCCTGGACGGCCGCTTTGCCCGCCAGGTCCGGGTGAGCGTTGATCAGGGCCAGTTGGCTTGCGTGATCGGCGCTCAACAGGATGTCGCTCATGCGCTGGTGCAGGGTTTCGATCTCGTCGATCGAAGCGTCCTGGCCCAGGTCGAAGGCCTTTTCGGCCACCCATGGCGAATGTTCGTAGATGTCGGCGAAGGCTTTGACGAACGCGTCGCGGCTCAGGGTCGAGGGTTTCAAGGTCTGGAACGCAGTCATTTGGCGGCTCCCTGGAAAGGGTGCACGTCATGCCAGTGACGGGCAATGTCGACGCGGCGGGCGAACCACACCTGGTCATGGCCCTTGGCGTATTCGATAAAGCGCTTGAGGGCGGCCAGGCGCGCCGGGCGGCCGATCAGGCGGCAGTGCAAGCCGATGGAGAGCATCTTCGGTGCCTCGCTGCCTTCGGCATACAGCACGTCGAAGGCGTCTTTGAGGTATTCGAAAAAGTCGTCGCCCTTGTTGAAACCCTGGACCTGGGTGAAGCGCATGTCGTTGGTGTCCAGGGTGTAGGGGATCACCAGGTGCGGCTTGCCGGTCGGGTTGTTGGGTTCCCAGTAGGGCAGGTCGTCGTCGTAGGTGTCGCAGTCGTAGAGGAAACCGCCTTCCTCCATCACCAGCCGCCGGGTGTTGGGGCCGGTGCGCCCGGTGTACCAGCCCAGTGGGCGCTCGCCGGTGAGTTCGGTGAGGATGCGGATCGCTTCGAGCATGTGCTCGCGTTCCTGGGCCTCGTCCATGTATTGGTAGTCGATCCAGCGGTAGCCGTGGCTGCAGATCTCGTGGCCGGCGGCGACCATCGCGCGGATCACGTCCGGGTGGCGCTGGGCGGCCATGGCCACGGCGAAGATGGTCAGCGGGATATCGAATTCCTTGAACAACTTGAGGATGCGCCACACGCCGGCCCGGCTGCCGTATTCGTACAGCGACTCCATGCTCATGTTGCGCTCGCCTTGCAGCGGTTGCGCCGAGACCATTTCCGAGAGGAAGGCTTCCGACTCTTTGTCGCCGTGCAGGATGTTGCGCTCGCCACCTTCTTCGTAGTTGAGTACGAACGACAGGGCGATACGGGCCTTGCCTGGCCAGTGTGGGTGAGGAGGGTTACTGCCGTAACCGATCAGGTCGCGTGGGTAGTCAGCGCTCACTGCAGTCTTCCTTCTTGTTCGTGGTAGCGGTGTGTGTGGCGGCCGGGCAGCGGAAAGACTGGGTGGCGTCACAACGATGGCTGATTGTATACAACTTAGTGCGCACTTTGTAAGCCTGTATTTCTGCATTTTTTCCGCAGGGTCTTCGCAGAATAGCACTGCAAGAAACCTGCCTGACTGGTCAGCTAAATTGAAAAAAACCTCATTCACTGTAGGAGCGAGCTTGCTCGCGAAAAACCTGAGAATGCCTCGGTAACCCTGAAGCGCTGCGTTCTCGTTGACGATCTTCGCGAGCAAGCTTGCTCCTACAGAATCGATGTCAGCAACGGAAAGCAGGCTTGTTGAATTTATTGTGTACAATTTTTTTGAAAAGTGTCTTAATCAGCCATCGCCGGCTTTTTCAGTGACCTGAAAAGGTGCGGTCTTTCACTTTACCGACTTCGGGAGGCGCGTAGACGCTATGGGACGTTTGACCACACACGTATTGGACGCCGCGCATGGCTGCCCCGGCAGCGCGATCAAGGTTGAGTTGTACCGTGTCGAGGGTGCACAGCTTGAGCTGGTGGCGAGCACCCTGACCAACAACGATGGCCGCTGCGATGCCCCCCTGCTGCAAGGCGATGACTACCGCAGCGGTGTCTATCAGTTGCAGTTCAGCGCCGGTGATTATTACCGCACTCGCGGTGTGCAACTGCCCGAACCTGCGTTTCTCGATGTGGTAGTGCTGCGCTTCGGCATCAGTGCCGAACAGGATCACTACCACGTGCCTCTGCTGATTTCGCCTTACAGCTACTCCACCTATCGCGGTAGCTGAGTCGTCACCGCGCTTCACACCCCCAAAGCTCTTCGTTGGTTTCGCCCGCTCACACTGCGGGCTTTTTTTCGTCTGCCGGTTGAGGTCCGGTAACTATGTATAGCCTGCGGGGTCCGGCGCCTGCTTACCCTCGGTGTTTCATTTGGAGCCGTTGGCGACATGACTACCGAACAAGACGATGCCGACACCCTGGACCAGCCAGCGCAGATTCGCCAGCGCCTGACTCGGCGCCTCGACGCCAGCGCCCAGCCCAGCCGGTTCATCAATGAGCTGCATGCCGCCGAGGTGCGTTGCCGCGACGCGACCAGACAGTTGCGCCGCCTGCTGGAACCGGCGCCGGGCATTTATCGCCTGGTGCGCAAGGCTTTGCGTGAAGCCTTTTTCCTTGACCCCGACACGCTGTTGTTCAGCGAGCCGTCGACGCCTGGCGGGTCGCCAGTGGTGGACAGCCTGACTGACCGGGCGCTGGGCTTGCTGGACAATCCGCTGTTCCCGATCAACATCAATCGCTACACCCGCCTCAGCATGAGCACTGATGCCAGTTTCAAAGTGGCTTTCACCGCCAGTGACGCGCTGCATAAGGTCAATGCCTTGGGGTTGCCCGCACAGATCAACTCGGCGATCGCCGACTACTGGCAGGGGTTGGCGTTTGGCAGCGCGGTGTCGCGCGAGGAGCGTTGGGTGCAGGTGCACAGCGACTTCTTCGCCGAGCGGGCGTTTCTGGCCCATGCCCTGTACGACTTGTCGGACCATGGTTTTGCCATGGCGCTGGGCATCCTGGACGCGCCCACCCCGCAGGCGCGTGAGCAGGCGGGTGGCGCGTGGGGGCGCTTGCAGGTCTGCGAGCTGGTGTGGCCAACAGGTGAAGGGCACGGGGTGCCGTTCAGCGGCGCACTGCATATCTACCGCGAGGGCGATGAGCGAACCAGGCGCCAGGTGGTCTACCTGCCGGGCTCGGACAAGGTCTTTCATGAATTCGCCAGCCTGGCGCAGATGCAACTGAAATTGCCCGAACGGGTCCACGGCCCTGAGCGCGCCGCCCTCTGGCAGCGCCTGCCCCTGGCGCGCCGACAGGCGTTGGCGCACGCGTTCACGGTGCGTCGGTCGGCGGCGCTGACGGATGACGCCCTGCGGTTCAGCGCACTGGCGCAACTGAATACCCAGCGGGACAACGAATGGAGCAGCCTGCTGGCGCGGCATGCCCCGTGGGTGATCGATGGGCCGGCAAGCGCCACGTTGAGTGCTGCGCAGCGCCTGAAAATAGTAGAGCGGGGCCGGCGCCCGGCACCCGCCAGCGAACGGCTGAGAGCCGCACTGGACCAACTGCTGGAGTGGGATCGCCGGCGCCGTGGCCAGGAAGTGAGTTGCGCCACACTGAGCCCGGGCCTGGCGATGCGCACCGCCGAGGATCTGGTGCGGCGTCACGAGCAGGGCGCGCTGGCGCTGCTGAACAAGGCTGACCTGAGCGAAAAGTCCCGCCCTTACGACAGCCTCCAGACCCTGCAGGCGCAATGGCATGACCAGGTATCGGCTGTGCACGCGTTGCTCGACGGGCAGGAACATCGTGTGAGCCAGCGCGAGTTCTGGCTGGAAAAGGCCCCGGGGTCGACCCGCCATCGCGCAGCTCAACGCCTCAATGCCCAGCGGTCTGCGCTGGCAAAAGAAGCACAGTTGCAATTCAGCCTGGGGTTGATCAATGGCACCGACCTGGCACTGCTCACCGAGGTGCTCGACCAACCGCTGGACGCTGAGCCGGGCAAGAGCACCACCCGAGTTCTGCAACTGTCCGTCGGCCAGGCCCGGCAGCCGCTCTACCGGTTGACCGGGGCGTTTGTGGTCACCACCGCTGAGGCCCTGGAGGACATGGCTCGACAGCTGCCGGTGGTGCTGCATCTGCCGGGTAAGGACGGCGGCCTGCAAGCGTTCGATTGCCTGGATGAACTGTCGAAAAGCCTCGACCTCAGCCTCAAATGCCCGGACGGTTCGATGCTCTGGCACTGTATCGGGCGTGACCAGCGCCGGGAGGCGCGCGCAGTGATCGCTGCGTTGGGCCAGGCGCCGACGCTGGTGTACTTCGAGGTGCTGGAGAGCAATGTGCTGTCAGAGACCTTCAAGGAGCAGATCAGGCAATTCGCGCGGGTTGAGCGCTGGACGGCCGAGGGAGGGCGGCCCTTCAGCGAGGTGACGGACCAGGCGCTGGCCCGAACCTTGCTGGCTCGCGAATGGGCAGACACGCTGCAACTGCCCCGCAGTATCGCTCGGGCGCAGGCACTGGCCAATGTCAGCGTACTGCGCCTGGCGGTGGCCCAGGCGAAGACGCTGCCGGCCTGGCTGGCGAGTGCATCGCCAGTGTTGCGCAAGCGTTATCAGCGCCAGCAAACGCATTGCCTGGCCAGCGCCATGGTCGTGGAGCAGCAACTGGCAGAGGCGCTGCCGAGCCTGGAGGATTTCGCCCGGCGTACGCTGATCGCGCAACTGATGCAGGATGAGTTGCACCCGCTGCTGGACATCGATACTCCATTCCTGGACATGCCCGACGATGTCAGCACGCACTGGGAGTCTCATCCCCAGCGGCCGGTGGGGGATTCTGGAATCAGGACCGTGGTCAGCAGGACACGCCATACCTACAGCCTGTTGCAGTTGGCGCTGCATAACCTGGACCCCGACGCGCCCTGGACCCGCTGGCGATTGCAGCACAGCCGTTACCTTGAGCCGCTATGGGTGAAGCATTTGCCCCCCAGGCAGTTGATCCAGCTGATCGCCGAGCTGGACCTGGCGGGACAGTATGAGCGGCTGATTGCCCGGGTGTTTTACCCCTCGTCTGCGCAGGTGCCGGCGCGGTTATCCCAGGCCCTGCTTGAGCGGCCGTTGATCCAGCGGGCGCGGCTGGAGCAGTTCAGCGCTGCGCAGCAAGGTCTCAGTGAAGCAGCCCTCAGCCTGTTCTCCACCGCCCTGGCGGCGAGGACGCCTGCCGACCTTGAAAAAAACGGCCATCACATTCGGCTGTGCTGTGCCCATCTGGCAGCGCTGACCCTGGAGCAACCACGCCATATCGGCGGGATGCTGATTATCCAGGATCATCTGTCGGCCAAGACCCTGCTTTACTGGCCTGGCGTGCAGGGTTACCCGGCGCTCACCGAACACGACACGGTGGCAGCGGCCCGGCGGGCGTTGCTGGAAATGGCGGCTGCGCCTGGAAACCTCAAGGTCCTGGCGACAAAAGTCGCGCCGGGTTGGGAGCAGCAAGCCCTCGAGCGTTACCCCGTGACGCTGCGCTCCACCGGCTCGATGCTTGAGCCTGGTGTGTCGTTCATTGTGCGTGGAAATTCATTTTTTCCGTTACCCATCAGGGGGGTGTGGTGGGCAGTGGATGGCATCCGGCGCTGGTTCAGGGTGCGACGCGCACAACCGGCGACGGCGTTATCGGAGGTTGAAAAGGAGATCCGGGAGCAACTGGAAGCCGACCCTGGGCAGTGGCTGGGTATCACCGGCACCAACGGTTGTGACCTGTTGCGCATCCTTGCGCACGGCCAGGTGCTGGGGCTTGAGCGAGCGGTGCGCGCCGTCGCCAACTCGGCCAGGGAGCTGGCGAGCTATCGCGAGTTGCGGTTGGGCGAACAATCCGCGGCACGGGTGCGCGGGCTGTTGTCGTTCATTCCCGGGGTGAGTATCGGGGTCAATCTGTATGAGGTTCTGCTGGCGGCGCGTCGGTTCCATCACAGCGGTGATCCCAGGGATGGCATGGCCATGGGGTTTGCCACCCTGATCTTGATGGCTGATGTGGCGCTCACTGCGATGCCACATGTCAAAGGGGCGCCCAGGATCGGTATGCCGATCCGGCCCCTGTCGATGGTACCGGCGCTGAACCAGATACGTCGCCAGCACCGGCCCATTATTACCCTCGGCTTGCCGCCTGCCCGCAAGGCGCTGAAGGACCTGGAGGCCTATCGCAAGGCGCTTTCGACAGAGGGGGCCGTCAGCTTGCACGGGCCGGTCAACCAGGGCAGCCGCGTCAGGGCCGGCGAGCAGTTTATTGTCGAAGAGGGTCACGTCTACCCGGCTTATCGTCGCCGCAACGAACAGGTGTTACGCATCAAAAACCCAAAAGCCAGCGGCGAGGACGAGCTGTTCCTGACCATCGAGCAGCCCGGTGAATGGCTGTTGGGCGCCGATAATCCGCGCCCGGGAACCAGCACCGGGGTGCGCAGGCCATGGGAAACACCGGTGGGTGGGCCCGGGTGGGTCGCGCCGACGGTTTCTTATACCGAGCGCGTGGCCCGGCAGCCGCCATTGGTTGCCAGTTATTGGCAGGCCTGGGGGCAGCGGTTGGAAGGGCGCCCCGTACAGGAGATTTCTGCGTCACGCCGGCTGTATCGGGTTCAGGGCGATCACGCTTACGACGCCGTCAGGCTGGGGGACCATTATTTTGAGCTGCTGCCCAACGGTTCGAATGTCTCTGAAGGCATCATTTTCATCAGAAATCCCCAGGTGCCCGACGCGAGGCCCGGTCATGATTTATTGCGCAGGCTGTCGTCCGACGTGCACGAACAACCCGTCCCCGCGACGTTTGGCGCCGACCAGTTATGGACGCCTCGCCAGCCGCTGTTCAGCCGCCCGCTGTTTGACTCGGTGAGGGATGCCTTTCCCGGCTTGACACCGGCCAGCAACCGTTTCTTGACCGAGCGTCTTGTGGAGTTGGCGGATTCCGGCCGGTCGATGACGGTGAGTCGAATGCTCAACGTGCGCACGACGCTGGACGACTGGCTGCCGCCGGCACCCCGGGCGGCGGGCAATACCGATGATTTATTGCGCATGCTGCGGCCGGTGGTGCGCAGCGGGCGGGTCAGCGTCAATATCGGTATAGACGGGCTGGTGCCAGGCCTGGAGCGCGTGGATTTCCAGCTGCCGATGCCCCTTGCCCCGTCCATCCTCAATAACACGCGGACGGCGACCGGCCATCTGCGGCCGGTCGCGGCCCAAACCGCGGTCAGGCAAGTGCTCGAAGGGCAGGGGTTTGCTGTTCAGCCACTTTATAAAAGCAGCTCGGCCCAGTTGTTCAACTTTTTTTGCACGCATCCAAAGTCAAACAACCTGTATTACGTGCTGACGCGTTGGGCCGAGTCGCCGAGTATCGCGCTGGGATCGGGGAGCATGTTGCTATTGTCCGACGCCTGGTTTCGCGCGCCTAACCGGTCGGCGATGCGGCACCAGGCAGCCCTGCACCGGCCCATCTTGCAAGCGCTGGATGAGGGCCGGTTGGTCAGAATCATTGCGGGTATACAGCGGGTTGAACGGTCAAATCGCGTCACAGTGTTTTTCGTCAAGCTGTCGGATGTCTAGCGGCTCAACAACGACGCCGCACCCGCGCCGGAGAACAACCCGGCGCTGATCCGGTTGAACCAGCTCTGGCCCTTGCCGCTGCGCAGGTAGCGCGCCGCGCCATGGGCGCCGAGGCCGTAGGCCAGCTTGCACAGCAGGTCGAGCACGGTCCAGGTGGCGATCATGATCAGCAACTGCGGCAAAAAGGCCTGCTGGGCACTGAGAAACTGCGGCAGGAAGGCGGCGAAGAACAGAATGTCCTTCGGGTTGCTGGCGCCCAGCACAAAGGCCCGGCCAAACAGCGCACGAAAACGCGGAGTCGCCGCCACTTGCGGTACGTCGGCACCGTGGGACGGTTGCCGCGATTGCTGCCAGCTCTGCCAGGCGAGATAGAACAGGTACACCGCACCGACGATCTTCAGGGCGCTGAACAGCTGTTCCGAGGCCAGCAACAACGCCCCCAATCCCAGCGCCGAGGCGCTTAGCAGGCAGATCGAGGCAATCACCCCGCCGAGAAATGCCGGATACGAACGGCGCAGGCCGTAGTTCAAACTGTTGCTGATCATCAGCAGGGACAGGGGGCCGGGGATCAGGATCACCACCAGCGCAGCGCCGCTGAACAGCAGCCAGGTTTCCAGACTCATTGCATTCCTCCATTCGTACAAAAGCCCCACCCGACGGGGTGAGGCAGGGGCAAGCGGGTTGGCCTACAGGAACGCGAACTTGGCGATGAAGATCGCGCAAAGCACCCACAGGCTGATGGAAATTTCCTTGTGTTTACCCGTGCCGGCCTTCAGCGCCACGTAGGTGATAAAACCCAATGCGATGCCATCGGCGACGGAAAAGGTCAGAGGCATCATGATCGCCGTGACAATCGCCGGAATGCTGTCGGTGGCGTCGTCCCAATTGATATGGGCCATGCCGCTCATCATCAGCATCGCCACATAGATCAACGCGCCTGCGGTGGCATAGGCCGGAATCATGCCAGCCAACGGAGCAAAAAACATCGCGGCGATAAACAATACGCCAACCGTAACGGCCGTCAGCCCGGTACGGCCACCGGCGGCCACCCCGGCGGCGCTTTCCACGTAACTGGTGACGGGTGGCACGCCAACCATGGCGCCGAACACGCTGGAAGCACTGTCGGCTTTCAGGGCGCGGGAGAGGTTTTCGATCTTGCCGTCGGCATTCACCAAGCCTGCACGCTGGGCGACGCCCATCAAGGTGCCGGCGGTGTCGAACATGTGCACGAACAGGAAGGCGAACACCACGCTGATCATGCTGACGTTGAACACGCCCATCACGTCCATGGCCATCCAGGTCGGTGCCAGGCTTGGCGGGGTGGCCATGATGCCGTGGTATTCCACCAGGCCCAGGCCCCAGCCGGCGAGGGTCACGGCGATGATGCTGATCAGGATCGCGCCGAATACCCGGTGGTAGCTGAGGATCGCAATCAACAGGAAGCAGATGGCCGCGAGCAAGGGGGCGGGTTCATGCAGGGAACCGAGCTTGATCAGGGTGGCCGGGCTTTGCACGATGATGCCGGCGGTTTTCAGGCCGATCACCCCGAGAAACAGCCCGACACCGGCGCCCATCGCGTGGCGCAGGCTCACCGGAATGCTGTTGAGCAGCCACTCGCGAATACGCGAGAGTGTCAGGATCATGAACAACACCCCGGAGACAAATACCGCACCCAGCGCCGTCTCCCAGTTGTAGCCCATGGTGCCGACCACGGTGTAGGTGAAGAACGCGTTCAGGCCCATGCCCGGCGCCAGGCCTACGGGCCAGTTGGCGTAGAGCCCCATCAGCAGGCAACCCAGCGCGGCGGCGATGCAGGTGGCGACAAACGCCGCGCCATGATCAATGCCGGCGTCGGCCATGATGTTGGGGTTGACGAAGATGATGTAGGCCATGGTGATAAAGGTCGTGAGGCCAGCGATCAGCTCGGTCTTCACTGTGGTGCCATGCAAGCGGAGTTTGAACAGGCGTTCCAGCCAGCCATGCTTCGCGGGTGAGAGCTGGGGGGGCGATAGGTCCAGCGGGGCTTCGGATTTGCGGCTTTCCACAGCAAGTACTCCTCAAGAGTTTTATTGTTATTTCCAGCACCGGTCACATGAGTGGGCAGCAGCGCTTTGAGGTACCAGCGGGTTTTATTGACCAATAGGTCAGGAACTCGCACGAAGCGAATTATGCTTTTGTATACAAATAAAGCAAATAATGTTTTGTATTTTGTGTGCGAAAAGGATGAAAGGCAATTCAGGATTGGCCACTGAGTGCCTTGTTTACCGCCAGCCAGCCTTCTACTGCCGTCTCGCCAGCCTCGGCAAACGCCCGTTGCAGCAGCTTCACTTGCTCGCGCCGCAGGGATTGTTCGAAACGCTGACCTTCCTCGGTCAACTCCAGCAAGCGCTTACGCTTGTCGGTCTCGGACGCCACGCTGTTCACCAGGTGCATTTCCTGCAGTTGGCGCAGCGGCATGTTCAACGCCTGTTTGCTCACGCCGAGCAGTTCCAGCAGTTCCTTGACGCTCAACGCCGGGTAGCGCGCGATAAAGAACACAATGCGTTGATGCACCCGGCTCAAGCCGCGACGTTCAAGCATTTCGTCGGCCTTGGCGGTGAATGCCTGGTAGCCGAAGAAGAAGGCTTCCATGGCGGTTTGTTGGCTGGTCTGGTTTTTAAGGTCAAGCATATTGACGTATCTGCCCAAGTCGTCGTAATTTCGGTCAACCAGTTTGACGTATTTCCCTCAGGCTTCGCTACCGGTGACCCTTATGGCCTTTTCAGAACGTGTTTCGCGCCTTAAAAGCTCCTTGATCCGTGAAATCCTCGCGGCAGCGCAAAAACCGCAGGTGATGTCCTTCGCCGGTGGCCTGCCGGCCGAAGTGATGCTGCCCAAGCTGGATTGGACGGACATGCCGCTGAACATCGGCCAGTACGGCATGAGCGAAGGCGAGCCGCAGTTGCGTGAACTGCTGGCGGCCGAGGCGCGGGGGCTGGGTATTGCGTGTGAGGCCAGCCAGGTCATGGTGGTCAGTGGCTCACAGCAAACCCTGGATCTGGCGGCCAAGCTGTACATCGACAAGGGCACCAAAATCCTGCTGGAAGGCCCGACCTACCTGGCGGCGTTGCAGATATTCCAACTGTTCGGCGCTGATTGCCTGACCGTGCAGCTTGAGGCGGACGGTCCGGACCTGAAGGCGCTGCGCAACAGCCTTGAGCAGCACCGTCTGTCCTTCGTCTACTTGATCCCGACCTTCCAGAACCCGTCGGCGGTTCGCTACAGCGAGGCCAAGCGCCAAGCCGTCGCCGCGCTGTTGGACGAGTTCGGCGTGACCCTGGTCGAAGACGAGCCCTACCGCGAACTGACTTTCGACGGCGGCAGCGCGCAACCCATCGTCAGCCGGTTGAAGAAGGCCAGCTGGATCTACACCGGCACCGTGTCCAAGACCCTGTTGCCCGGCCTGCGGGTCGGTTACCTGATCGCCAGCCCCGACCTGTTCCCGCACCTGCTCAAGCTCAAGCAGTCGGCGGACCTGCACACGAACCGCGTCGGCCAGTGGCAGGCGATGCAATGGATCGGCACCGAGAAATACCAGCACCACCTGGTGGAACTGCGCAGTTTCTACCGAGGCCGCCGCGATGCATTCCAGGCTGCACTGGCGCGGCATTTCAGCGACCTGGCCGACTGGCAAATACCCCAGGGCGGATTATTCTTCTGGCTGACCTTGAAACAGCCGCTCGATACCCGCACCTTGTTGGCACCTGCGCTCGACCAGGACATCGCGTTCATGCCCGGTGAGCCGTTCTTTTCCGAGCCGGACAATCATCACGGTCACTTGCGGCTCAATTTCAGCCATATCGACCCGGCGCGCTTGGACGAAGGTCTCAAGCGTCTCGCTGCGGTGGTCCGTCAAGCACAGCACGCGCAAGCGGCATAGGGGAGCCTCCATGTACAAGGTTTACGGCGATTACAAATCGGGCAACTGCTACAAGGTCAAACTCATGCTCAGCCTGTTGGGCATCGACTATGAGTGGATTGATGTCGACATCCTGAAGGGCGACACCCAGACCCCGGAGTTCCTGGCCAAGAACCCCAACGGCAAGATCCCGGTGCTGGAGCTCGAAGACGGCACCTGCCTGTGGGAATCCAACGCAATCCTCAACTTCCTCGCCGACGGCAGCGAGTTCCTGCCCACCGAACCGCGCCTGCGCACCCAAGTGCTGCAGTGGCAGTTTTTCGAGCAGTACAGCCATGAGCCGTACATCGCGGTGGCGCGGTTTATCCAGTTTTACCTGGGGCTGCCGGAAGACCGGCTGGAGGAGTACAAGAAGCTGCACAAGGGCGGTTACAAGGCCCTGAAGGTGATGGAGCGCCAGTTGCAGTTGACGCCGTATCTGGTGGGCGACCAGTTCTCCATTGCCGATGTGGCGCTGTATGCCTACACCCATGTGGCGGATGAAGGTGGTTTTGACCTGGGCGCCTACCCGGGCGTGCAGGCCTGGTTGAAGCGCGTGGCCAGCCATCCAAAGCATGTGCCGATGCTGGGCTGAAATGCGCTCAAAAATGTGGGAGCGGGCTTGCTCGCGAATGCGGTGGATCAGCCAGCCTATGTATGGGCTGACCCACCGCCTTCGCGAGCAAGCCCGCTCCCACATACATTTAGTTTTGCGGTGCGCCAGGTAATTCTTCACTGAGCAGCTCAAAACAGCGCTGCGCCGCCGGGCTCAACGGCTGCCCACTGCGACTGATCAACCCGATCTCCCGGTTCACCCCCGGGTGATCAATCGCAATCCGCTTCAACCCTTCCAGACTGTCCGCCGCCGATTCCGGCAACACACTGATCCCCAAGCCCTGCCGCACCAACGCCAGCACGGTCGACATGTAGTTGGCCTCCATCCCCGCGAGCATCGTCAGGCGCGTCTCGTCGAACAACGCGTCCACCTGTTCCCGCACGCTGCTGTCGCGGCCGGTGAGGATGATCGGCTGGTCGGCCAGTTGCTCCAGGTTCAGCTTGGCATAGTGCGTCAGCGGATGATCCAGCGGCACAAACGCACACAACCGATCATTCAGCACCGGCACAAACGCCAACCCGTGGCTCAGCCTCGCCCGCACACCAATACCGAAATCCACCTCGCCCGCACGCACTTGCGCGTGAATGCGGTGAGCCACCAGGTCATGCAAGCGCACCTCGATCCCGGCAAAACGTTCGCGAAACAGGCGCAGGGCAGGCGGCAATGCGCCGGCGCACACCGAGGGCAGGGCGGCGATGGTCACCACGCCTCGGCGCAAGGCGGCAAGGTCACGGGAGCCGGTAACGATGTTGTCCAGGTCCAGCAACAGCTTCTCCATCGGCCCGCGTGCGTCCAGGCCGGCGGCGGTGATGCTGACGTGGCGCGGGCTGCGGTCGAGCAGGGCAACGCCCAGCCATTCCTCCAGTTGTTGCACCTGCACGGTCAGTGCCGAGGGCGATAGGTGCAGTTCGTTGGCCGCCTTGGTAAAGCTGCCTGTACGGGCAACGGCGAGAAACGCCTGGATATGCTGGATCGAATTTTTCATTTTTATTTTGCTCGAGCGTTTTGTTTTTTCGAATGTGGAGTGCCGAATATTCCAATTTACAAAGCCTAACGCGATTCCAATACTCCAGGGAAAACAATAACCGGCCGAAAACGCCGTTCTGGAGCTACCCCATGCTCGCTACCCTGGGTGTCATCACCATCCTGTGCCTGCTCACTGCCGTCATGAGCAAACGCCTGTCGCCACTGGTGGCCCTGATCGCCTTGCCGATCATCGCCGCACTGCTGGGCGGTTTCGGCCTGCAAACCAGCGCCTTCATCATCACCGGCATCAAGAACGTCGCCCCCGTGGTGGGCATGTTTGTGTTCGCGATCCTGTTCTTCGGAATCATGACCGATGCCGGCATGCTGGATCCAATCATTGATCGCATCCTGCGCACGGTAGGGACGCGTCCTACAAGGATTGTCGTCGGTACCGCGACCCTGGCCCTGCTGGTGCATTTGGATGGCTCCGGCGCGGTGACCTTTCTGGTGACGGTGCCGGCGATGTTGCCGCTGTACACGCGGCTGGGGATTGATAAACGTATCCTCGCCTGCGTGGCGGCGATGGCGGCCGGGGTCAACTTCCTGCCCTGGACCGGCCCGGTGTTGCGCTCTTCGGCGGCGTTGCATGTGCCGGTGGCGGACCTGTTCCAGCCACTGATCCCGGTGCAGATCGTCGGCCTGGTCTTTGTGTTCGCCTGCGCCTGGTGGCTGGGCCACCGTGAAGAAAAACGCCTGGGGCTGGGCGCCGGTTCCAGCGTGGACGCGGTGCCGCAACGGGTGCTCAGCGACGATGATATTGCCCTGCGTCGCCCGCGGTTGTTCTGGGTCAACCTGGTTCTGACCGTACTGGTGATGGTGGTGATGATTGCCGGCTGGGTCGACCCGGTGGTGATGTTCATGCTCGGCACCGTGGTGGCGCTGTGCATCAACTACCCGAACGTCGACGCCCAGCGCGCACGGATCGATGCCCACGCAAAAACCGCCCTGACCATGGCCAGCATCCTGCTCGCCGCTGGTGTGTTCACCGGCATCATGCAAGGCACCGGCATGCTCAAGGCCATCGCCGAAGTGGCGGTGGCGCAGATTCCGGCGGGCCACGGCAAGTTGATCCCGGCGGTGGTGGGTTTCCTGTCGATGCCGTTGAGCATGCTGTTTGACCCCGATTCCTACTATTTCGGCGTGATGCCGGTGATCGCCGAAGTCGGCAAGGCCCTGGGCGTCGACCCGTTGCAAGTGGCCCAGGCCTCGTTGCTGGGCGTGCACACCACCGGCTTCCCGGTCAGCCCGCTGACGCCCGCGACCTTCCTGTTGGTGGGCCTGTGCAAGATCGAATTGGCCGATCACCAGCGCTTCACCATCCCCTTTCTGTTCGCCGCGTCGGTGTTGATGACCCTGACGGCTTTGCTCCTGGGAGTGATTTGACATGAAAAACTTGCGCATCGGTTCCGGCGCCGGCTACTCCGGCGACCGTATCGAACCTGCGGTGGAATTGGCCGAACAGGGCGACCTGGATTACCTGGTCTTCGAATGCCTGGCCGAACGCACCATCGCCCTGGCGCAACAGGCGCGGATCAGCGATCCACAAGGCGGTTACGACCCGCTGTTGAGTGAGCGCATGCGCCGCGTGCTGCCCTTTGTCGGCCAGCCCGGCGGGCGCCGGCGCTTGCGGATAATCACCAACATGGGTGCGGCCAACCCGGTGGCGGCGGCAGTGGAAGTGCGCCGGATTGCCGGTGAACTGGGGCTGAACCTCAAGGTGCTGGCGGTGACAGGCGATGATGTACTCGAAACGTTGCGGGGCCAGCCGGAGCAACGGCTCGACAACGGCCAGACTCTTGGCTCATTGGGCGACCGGCTGATTTCCGCGAACGCCTACCTGGGCGCCGAGGGCATTATCGACGCCTTGCGCGCCGATGCCGACGTGGTGATCACCGGCCGGGTGGCAGACCCTTCGCTGTTCCTGGCGCCGCAGATGTTCGAATTCGGCTGGGCTGCGGATGATTGGCAACGGCTGGGGCGCGGCACGCTGGTGGGGCATTTGCTGGAATGTGCCGGGCAGGTCAGCGGTGGCTACTTTGCCGATCCGGGCTTCAAGGATGTGGACGACCTGGCGCGCCTTGGCTTTCCGTTGGCCGAGATTGATGCAGACGGCGAGGCACTGATCACCAAGGTCGCCGGCTCCGGCGGGCGGGTCAGCCGGGCTACGTGCACCGAACAACTGATCTACGAAGTGCACGACCCGGCGGCGTACCTTACGCCGGACGTATGTGCCGACTTTTCCCAGGTGTCGTTTGCTGAGGAGGCCGTCGACCGGGTGCGGGCCCACGGCGCAAGCGGGCGGCCACGGCCCGAGCAGTTGAAAGTCAGCGTCGGGTATCTGGACGGCTGGATCGGCGAGGGTCAGATTTCCTACGGCGGCCCGGGCGCGGTCGCTCGTGCACAACTGGCTCGCGACGTAGTCCTGAAACGGTTGGAACTGACCGGCGTACGCCTGCAGGACGTGCGTGCCGAACTGATCGGCATCGACTCCCTGCACGGCCCGCGCAGCACTGTTGAACCGTGGGAAGTTCGCCTGCGCATTGCTGCCCGCTGCGAAGAGCGCAGCGAGGCGGTGCGCGTCGGCAATGAAGTGGAAACCCTCTACACCAATGGCCCGTCCGGCGGCGGCGGTGCCAGCAAGAGCCTGCGCCAGGTGGTGGCGATGGCATCGTTGCTGTTGCCCCGTAACGCGGTCAACCCGAGGATCGAAGCATGAAGCTGCACACCCTGGCCCACTCCCGCACCGGCGATAAGGGCGACACCTCGAACATCTCGATCATCGCGTATCGGGCCGAGGACTATCCGCTGCTCTGCGAGCAACTGACGGCTGAGGCGGTGGCGGCGTTTTTTGCGCCGTTACTGGAGGAGGGCGCAGCACCAGTGCGGCGTTATGAGCTGCCCAATGTGCAGGCACTGAACTTCGTGTTGCCGGGGATCTTGCGGGGCGGGGTGACGCGATCGCTGGCGCTGGATGCCCATGGCAAGTGCCTGGGCTCAGCGCTGCTGGATATTGAATTGGCCATACCAAACTAATGTGGGAGCGGGCTTGCTCGCGAATGCGGTGGATCAGCAAACCTATGTATTGGCTGACACACCGCATTCGCGAGCAAGCCCACTCCCACACCGGATCCTCGCTGTTTGTCAGGCCGCCGCAAACCGTTTGTCCAGGTAATCGATGATCACCTTGGAGTCGTACATCCAGGTGGTCTGGCCGTTCTCTTCAATGCGCAGGCACGGCACCTTGATCTTGCCGCCTTGTTCCAGCAGGGTCTGGCGGTCCTGCTCGTTGTTCTTCGCGTCCTTCAAGGCCACCGGCACGTTCAGGCGGTGCAGGGTGCGGCGGGTCTTCACGCAGAACGGGCAGGCGTGGAATTGATACAGGGTCAGGTCCTTGGCCGCTGCGTTCACCTGCGCCTGTTGTTCGGCAGGGCGCTGCTTTTTGCGCGGACGGGTCAGGAAGTCGCCGGCGATGATGACGTGGCCGAGGCCCACTCGAAGTGCTTTGACGAACATGGCTGAAACCTCTTGCCCTAGACTGAAGGGGCCGCAGCTTACCTGATTTTTCACAGGCGAAAAAAAACCGGCGATGAACGCCGGTTTTTCCAGGTGCTGCGTATTACTTGATCAGGCTGAGAAACTCGCTGCGGGTCGCCGCGTTTTCGCGGAACTCACCCAACATCACCGACGTGATCATCGACGAATTCTGCTTCTCCACACCGCGCATCATCATGCACATGTGCTTGGCCTCGATCACCACCGCAACGCCCAGGGCGCCGGTGACCTGCTGGACCGCATCGGCGATCTGGCGGCTGAGGTTTTCCTGGATCTGCAGGCGACGGGCATACATATCGACGATACGCGCGACCTTCGACAGGCCCAGCACTTTGCCGCTCGGGATGTACGCGACGTGAGCCTTGCCGATAAACGGCAGCAGGTGGTGTTCGCACAGCGAGTACAACTCGATGTCCTTGACCAGCACCATTTCGCTGTTGTCAGAGCTGAACAAGGCACCGTTGGTGACTTCTTCGAGGGTCTGTTCATAACCGCGGCAGAGATACTGCATGGCCTTGGCGGCACGTTTTGGCGTGTCGAGCAGGCCTTCGCGGGAAACGTCCTCGCCGAGCTGGCCGAGGATCGCGGTGTAATTCTGTTCCAGGGACATGAAACTACCTAGTGGGGTTTTCGCAAAGGGCAAGGGTACGGCGGCCAACACATCGCTGCAAGCCTGACGATGGCACTTGTTACTCGTCGCGGCCTTCCATCATGGTGCGCTTGAGCATCACGTACACCGCGCCAGCGCCGCCGTGACGTGGCTGGCATGAGGTAAAACCCAGCACTTGGGAGTGCTGGCGCAACCAGGTGTTGACGTGGCTTTTGATCATCGGCCGCTTGCCGTCCAGGCGCACGGCCTTGCCGTGGGTGACGCGCACGCAGCGGATTTCGAATTGGGTGGCTTCGGCGAGGAACGCCCAGAGGGTTTCGCGGGCTTTTTCGACGGTCATGCCGTGCAGGTCGAGGCTGCCTTCGAACGGGATCTGGCCGACCTTGAGCTTGCGCATCTGGCTTTCCTGCACGCCGTCGCGGGCCCACATCAGCTCGTCTTCGGGGCCTACATCGATAACGAACTGATCCGACAGGCCGTCCACGGTGGTGGCGTCCGTACGCACGGTCGCGGCCTGGCGCAGCTTGGCGATCTGGGCGCGATCGGTCTTGGGTTTGCCGGTGTCGGCGCGATCATGCTTGATCGGCTTGACGCCGCGCAGCTCGTTCTTGAATAGGGAAAAATCGTCGTCTTGCATGTCAGCCTCCGCGAAGGGCGGGCAGTTTACCTAATCGCGGCGGCTTGATGCGCAACAAACGCTATCGGCATGCCATCAGTCGTGCTTTTTCATCAGGTGCGAAGCGATGTTCAGTGACAGGGGCTGGCGCATGCGCCGACGGCAACGGCGCCACAGCCAGACGCCAAACCACAGCACCAACAGGCCGATCACCAACAGTATTGCAGAACCGCCAGGGCTGGCGTTCAGTTCGCCCAAGGCCGGTGAATGTCCAACCAAACCAGCGCCGCCGGCAATTGCCAGTAGTACGCCACCTATCGCCAACAGCGCGGCAAAGCCGGCGCCGATGCGCAGACGCCAGTTGCTCGGGCCCTTGGGGCGCAAGCGACGAGCGTCAAAACCATCGGATATCTTCATTCCGACCTTTCCTCCAGGGTATCGGCCCTTCGACCGGAAGATACACAGGTTGTTCCGGGTACAGAGGCAATTGCAGCAAATGACAGGTTTTTGCGGATGAGCGGGCGGCTACCCGCTCATCTGAGGTCGATCAGATCAGATCTTTGGTCAAGGCGAGGGTGGCGAAGTTGTCGGCCATGATGGCCATTTCGGTCTGCTGCACGTGGTCGGCGCTGAGGATGCCGCCCTTGTAAGGCAGGTCGCGGGTGGCGCAGGCGTCTTCTACCAGGGTGCAGCGAAAGCCCAGGTTCTTCGCCGCGCGCACGGTGGTGCTGACGCTGGAGTGGCTCATGAAGCCGCAGACAATCAGGTCCAGGGAGCCGAGGTCTTGCAGGTGCTTCTCAAGGCCAGTGCCGTGGAACGCGCTGGGCAGCAACTTGCCGATGATGGTCTCGTCGGCCTGGGGCTCGAGGCCTGGAATGAATTCACCGCGCTCGCCCTGGGGATCAAACAGCCCGCCGACCGTGCCCAGGTGGCGCACATGCACGATCGGGCGCCCGGCGTTGCGCGCGGCAGCGGCCAGTTGCTTGATGTTTTCGACAGCCGCGTCCATGCCCGAGAGGGCGAGGGGACCGCTGAGGTATTCCTTCTGGGCGTCGATGATCACGAGGGTCGCATGGTTCAGGTTCGCCGCTGCGTAACCACGACCGCTGAGTTGAAACATCGTCTTTGGAACGGACATTCTGGGGCTCCTGTGAGTGGGGCTTTTGTGACATTGTCCTCCGGCTGAGCGCTTCTGTGAATCGCTACCCTCGTAAGGTACGCCGTTGTTGGCGTGCAGCGATGTCAATAGGGCACTACGTTTAGGCAAAAACCGTGTTTAAGATGAAATCCGACGTGCGGCAAAGGGTTTTTTCGTACATCGTCGGTACAGCTTAAGACTGTTAGAATCGCCGGTCGTTTTTTCCAGGAGCTTGCCCCCGTGATCACTTCTCGCCTGCGCACCTTGCGCGACCACATCCGATGGGCTGTCAGCCGTTTCCATGGGGAAGACTTGTTTTTTGGCCATGGCACCGACAACGCCTGGGACGAAGCCCGGCAACTGGTGCTCGGCGCCCTGCATCTGCCGTGGGAAATTGCCGACAGCTACCTGGATTGCAACCTGGAAGAAGAGGAAATTTCCCACGTGCAACGGTTGTTGCACCGCCGCATCCATGAGCGTGTGCCTACCGCTTACCTGCTGAAGGAAGCCTGGTTCTGCGGCATGTCGTTTATCGTTGATGAGCGCGTACTGATTCCACGCTCACCGATTGGCGAACTGATCGAAAACCGCTTCGAACCGTGGCTGGGCAAGCCGCCGGCACGCATTCTGGACCTGTGCACCGGTTCCGGTTGCATCGGTATTGCCTGCGCCTACGAGTTCCAGGATGCCGAAGTAGTGCTGGGCGACCTGTCCTTTGAAGCCTTGGAAGTGGCCAACCAGA
Source organism: Pseudomonas sp. MWU16-30323 (assembly GCF_020515595.1). Classification (NCBI taxonomy): domain Bacteria; kingdom Pseudomonadati; phylum Pseudomonadota; class Gammaproteobacteria; order Pseudomonadales; family Pseudomonadaceae; genus Pseudomonas; species Pseudomonas sp. MWU16-30323. The sequence continues at coordinate 58,032 of NZ_JAIWYM010000016.1, read as the reverse complement.
ACATCGAGCGCCATGGCGTCGATGAGCGCGTGTATACCGTTCAGGGTGATGGCTTTGATGGTTTGCCGGGCCAGCGCTTTGACCTGATCGTGTCCAACCCGCCGTACGTCGACGCCGAAGACTTTGCCGACATGCCGGATGAGTACCAGCACGAACCGGAACTGGGCCTGGCCTGCGGGGATGACGGCTTGAACCTGGTTCGGCGGATGCTGGCCGAGGCGGCAGATCACTTGACCGAGAAGGGCTTGCTGATTGTCGAGGTGGGCAACAGCCAGGTTCACGTCGAGGCGTTGTACCCGGAGGTGGACTTTGCCTGGCTGGACTTCCAGCGCGGTGGGCATGGGGTGTTCATGTTGACGGCTGAGCAATGCCGGGCGCATCAGGCGGTGTTTGCCGCCAGGGTCTAAACCCTGCCTGCAGTATGCTGATCATTGTGGCGAGGGAGCTTGCTCCCGCTGGGCAGCGTAGCGGCCCCAAGAGTCTTGGGAGCGCTTCGCACTCCAGCGGGAGCAAGCTCCCTCGCCACAAATACACTTTATGATTCAGCGATGCGTCGCAATCCAGATCAACAACCCCGCCTGAAACACGGTAAACGCCACCAGACACGTAATCGTGAAGCGCAACCCGCTGTCTTCGCGCTTGAACTTGGTGACCTTTTCCTCTTCCTTGCGCAGCTTCACTTCCTGTTCCGCCAGGTTCTGCTCGGCCTGTTGCAGCATCTGCGCCGCTTCCAGAATCTCCACGAACTGCAGCTTCTCGGTGTTCCAGCTGTCCAGCACATCGCTGACCTTGCCCGGCTGCACGTTGCCCTTCAAATGCTGGACATCGGCATACGCCACATCAAAACCCTGGATACGCAGGAAGTGATCCCGGCGCAGGCGCGTGGCTTCGTTCAGCGCGTCCTTGTTGGCCAGGTCGACGCCATCAACGCGGTAGTGCGACCACTTCTTTTTCGCCCAGGCGGCGCCTTGGGCCACCAGGAAGCGGCCGATGCCGCGGTTCGCCGGTTCGATCTCCAGGCTGTTGCCCGGGCCAAAATGCACGCGATGGGTGGCGTGATCGACCCAGATATCCAGGTGATTCTGTTCCCGGCGCACCCGCTGGCCAGGCAATTGAATGACCATGCGCAGCAGGCTGTGGTCCTTGTTGTTGCGTTCGGCCCAGCCAAATTGCACAAAGCGCAGGGGCCGCACGCCCGTGGCGCGGTCGGTGGCCAAAGGGGCCAGGCGCAGCATCTTGAAATGTTCGGCCTGTACCTCCGCCCACGGTAACGCGGCCGATGCGGCGGCCTCGGTGTCTGCCGTGGTGTCGGCGGTAGGTTCGGGTGTTGCTTCGGTGTTCGTCATTCGGCGCGATCCTGTCCAAGCTCTGCGGGCCGACAGGCTTTTTGCTGTCGACCCAGGGCTTATCGGCCGTTTTGCTCAGGACTGGAGGGGGAATACTCGCTTAACTGGCGCGAAGTCCGTCGATAAAGCGAACCAGGCGTGTGCCCAGTTCGGCAGCCAGCGGGAGCTGTGGGTCGTTGTAGGACTCCAATTGCTGCTTCACGTCATTGGGCACGATGCGCATCACGTGGTTCATGCCCTCGATCACCGTCAGCTCGGCGTCGGGCTTGGCCTTCTGCAATTGTTGCGCATCGGCCACGCCCACCTGCAGGTCATTGGTGCCCTGGACGATCAGCGCCGGCATCTTCAGTTTGGCAAATGCGGCCGAAGGGTCGGCGCGGAACAGGCTGATCAGATAAGGCTGCACGCTGGGTCGGAAGATGCCCTCAAGCGGTGTAGGCACATCGGCGTCCACCTGGCCGGCCTTGAGGTGATCGAGAATCTGGTTGCTGCGCAGTAATAGCGCGGGAGGCATGTGGTCGGCCAGTTGCTGGCGGATGACCTGGTCCACCGGGCGGGCACTGCCCGACAGGGAAATCACCCCGGCCGGATTCAGCTGCGGGGCGGCGAGGGCGGCTACCAGCGCGCCTTCACTGTGGCCGAGCACAATCAACGGACCCATGCGCGGGTCGGCCTTGAGCAACTTGCCCCAGGCCACGGCGTCGGACACGTAGGCGTCCAGGGTCAGGTTGCGTTCATCGGGGGTGGCGGCAAGGCTGGCGGCTACACCGCGCTTGTCGTAGCGCACGCTGGCAATGTTGTGCCTGGCCAGCACCCAGGCCAGGCGCTTGAGGCTGTCGTTGCGTGCGCCGTCGGCGCTGTTGCCGTTGCGGTCGGTGGGCCCGGAGCCGGCAATGATCAGCACCACCGGCACGGGCTTGTCGGATTTGGGTAACAACAACGAGCCAAATAGCTCGCCACTGCCGGTGTCCAGGCTGATAGGCCGTTGCAGCACGACAGGGGAGGCGGCGAAGCCAAGGCTGGAAAACAGGGTGAGGGTCAAAAGCAGAACTCGCAGCATCATCGCGCCATCATGAGGAAGGTGCCGGTTGGACCAACGTCTACCGGTAAGGTTTCGAGGATGAACTAGTCGGTTAGCCTGCGTATACTGGCCGCCTTAAGTTATTACGGTTGACTTGATTCAACTGATTTCACGGAGCGCCCTGCATGTCCGGCAATACCTACGGCAAGCTGTTCACTGTTACCACCGCGGGCGAAAGCCATGGCCCGGCGTTGGTCGCCATTGTCGACGGCTGCCCGCCGGGCCTCGAGTTGTCCCTGGAAGACCTGCAGCGTGACCTCGACCGCCGCAAGCCCGGCACCAGCCGCCACACCACCCAGCGCCAGGAAGCCGACGAAGTCGAAATCCTCTCCGGGGTGTTCGAAGGCCGCACCACCGGCTGCGCCATCGGCCTGCTGATCCGCAACACCGACCAGAAGTCCAAGGACTACTCGGCGATCAAGGACCTGTTCCGCCCGGCCCACGCCGACTACACCTACCACCACAAATACGGCGAGCGCGACTACCGTGGCGGTGGCCGCAGCTCGGCGCGGGAAACCGCGATGCGCGTGGCGGCAGGGGCGATCGCGAAGAAATTCCTGGCCACCCAGGGCATCGTGATCCGCGGCTACATGAGCCAGCTGGGTCCGATCGAAATCCCGTTCAAGACCTGGGACAGCGTCGAAGACAACGCTTTCTTCTGCCCCGACCCGGACAAGGTGCCGGAGCTGGAAGCCTATATGGATCAGTTGCGCCGTGACCAGGATTCCGTCGGCGCCAAGATCACCGTGGTCGCCGAAGGCGTAATGCCCGGCCTGGGCGAGCCGATTTTCGACCGCCTCGACGCCGAACTGGCCCACGCGCTGATGAGCATCAACGCGGTCAAGGGCGTGGAAATCGGCGCCGGGTTCGACTGCGTTGCCCAGCGTGGCACCGAGCACCGTGACGAACTGACTCCTGAAGGCTTCCTCAGCAACAACGCCGGCGGCATTCTCGGTGGCATCTCCTCCGGCCAGCCGATTATTGCGCACCTGGCCCTCAAGCCAACGTCCAGCATCACCACGCCGGGCCGTTCGATCGATGTGCACGGCAACCCGGTGGACGTGATCACCAAGGGCCGTCACGACCCGTGCGTCGGCATCCGCGCCACGCCGATTGCCGAAGCGATGATGGCGATTGTGTTGATGGATCACCTGCTGCGCCACCGTGGGCAAAACGCCGACGTAAAAGTCAGTACTCCGGTATTGGGCCAGCTGTGACCGTGTGTGGCGAGCGAGCTTGCTCGCGCTGGGCTGCGAAGCGGCCCCAACGCCTGCAACCCGGTATTAGCTGGAGAACTGCGGCGCTTCTAGTGGGGCCGCTTCGCGCCCCAGCGCGAGCAAGCTCGCTCGCCACAAGTCACTTATGCTGACGCAAGGCCTTCCATATTGGCGACTCTCCAGCTTCTACCTGTTCTATTTCGCCCTGCTGGGGGCGACGGCGCCGTTCCTGGCGTTGTACTTCGATCACCTGGGGTTCTCCAGCGCGCGCATCGGCGAGCTGGTGGCCATCCCCATGTTGATGCGCTGCGTGGCCCCCAACCTGTGGGGCTGGTTGGGGGACTACACCGGCCGGCGCCTGGCCATCGTGCGCTTTGGCGCGGTGTGCACCCTGGTGAGTTTCTCGCTGATCTTTGTCAGCAAGACCTACGCCTGGCTGGCGCTGGTCATGGCCTTGCACGCGTTCTTCTGGCACGCGGTACTGCCGCAGTTTGAAGTCATCACCCTCGCGCACCTGCAAGGCCAGACCTCGCGCTACAGCCAAGTACGGTTGTGGGGCTCCATCGGTTTTATCCTCACCGTGGTGATCATGGGCCGCCTGTTCGACTGGCTGAGCCTGGACATCTACCCGGTGGTGATCGTGGTGATCATGGCCGGCATCATCGGCGCGAGCCTGTGGGTACCGAATGCGCAGCCGCCGGCCCAGGGCAACCGCCTGGCCGGTGATGGCTTTTTGCGGCAACTGCGCAGCCCCGGCGTCCTCGCGTTTTATGCCTGCGTGGCGCTGATGCAAATGAGCCACGGCCCGTACTACACCTTCCTCACCTTGCACCTTGAACACCTCGGTTACAGCCGTGGGGTGATCGGCATGTTGTGGGCGTTGGGCGTGGTGGCGGAAGTCTTGATGTTCCTGGCCATGAGCCGGATTCTCACGCGCTTCTCGGTACGCCGGGTGCTGATGGCGAGTTTCCTGCTGGCGGCGCTGCGCTGGTTGCTGCTGGGTTCATTTGCCGAATTCTTCTGGGTGCTGTTGTTGGCGCAGGTGATGCACGCGGCGACCTTTGGCAGTTTTCACGCGGCGGCCATCCAGTTCGTGCAACGCAGCTTTGGTGCTCGCCAGCAAGGCCAGGGCCAGGCACTGTATGCCGCATTGGCCGGTACCGGCGGTGCGCTGGGCGCACTCTATTCAGGTTACAGCTGGAACCTGCTGGGGCCGACCCTGACCTTCAGCATTGCCAGCATTGCGGCCCTGGCCGCCGCCCTAATCATTGGCATTCGATTGCAAGAGGAGCGGCCATGAGCGGCTCCCGTGACAGAGGAAGAATTTGATGAGCTATCTTGCGGTTTACCACGTCTCCACCCCCGACACCCCGAACAAGGTCCTGACTCACCAGGACGATATCGCCTCGACCCTGGCCGAGCTGGGGGTGGGGTTTGACCGCTGGCAGGCCGCTGCCCGGCTTGAGGCGGACGCCAGCGAGGTTGAGATCATCGCGGCCTACCAGGCACCCATCGATAAGCTGATGACCGAGCGCGGCTACACCACCGTTGATGTGATCCGCGTCAGCAACGACCACCCGCAAAAAGCCGAACTGCGTGCCGAGCGACTCGACGAACACCGCATGGCGCAAGACCACGTACGCTTTTTCGTCGCAGGCCGTGGGCTGTTTACCTTGCACATCGAAGACTATGTGTACGCGGTGTTCTGCGAGAAAAACGACCTGATCTCGGTGCCTGCCGGCATTGCGCATTGGTTTGATATGGGGGAGAACCCACACTTTGTGGCAATCCGTCTGTTCAGTGACCCTGAAGGGCAGGCGGTCCACCTGACCGGCGACGGGATCGCCGAGGGTTTTCCCCGGCTTGAGGACTAAGGTTATCCGCCAATGCCTCCTGAATAGGGGGCATTTTTTTAGTTCAATTCCTGCAGGTTGGAAATCACTGTAGGAACAAACTTTGAAGTTTGTGGGTAACGGCTGTTTATCGTTGGTCTTACTTAATATTTCCTCTCTTTGTGTAACTCTCTCTGGCCGTAATATTTAATCGCCTGTCAATAGGAGGAATCCGACTTCGGGCGTTACAAGACCTATATGAAGAGAGAGGCCTGCATGAGCGGTACAGAGCCACAGGAACAACCGTCCACGCACACTGATAACGCGCCGGTTCCCTGCCGCAAGACGCGTGAGATGTTGGCGGGTAAAGCCTTGACCCCAAAGGAACGGGAAATTCTGCATTGGGCTGTAGAGGGCAAGACGGTGTGGGAAATCAGCAGGATTCGCTCAATCTCCCAGGCCACGGTGAAGTTTCACCTGCGCAATATCTACGGCAAGTTGCAGGTGACTAACCGGGTCCAGGCGGTCAATGAGGCGGTGAAGCAGGGATTGTGCAAATAAAAAAAGGCCGTGGTGCGCAACGGCACCACGACCTGTTCAGGTCCTGCATGACAATCAAGCCGAATGGTAAGTCGGCAGGGCAAAGCGGTTCTGGCTTTGCAGCATCGAAATCTGGGGCAGGTCGCTGGCTTGTTCAGCCAGGTCGCGACGAATCGCGCTGATGACCCACGTCAGTTGGTCGGCAGTGTGCAGTTGCTGATAAGAGATCGAACGTTTGATCTGCTTGCCTTCGCTGTTACGCAAGGTCAGCAGGATGCCGCCATCAGGACGGGCCTGGGTGGTGACGTCGAAATTGGAGAACACAGAAGAAAATTTATCTTGGATCAGGCTCATATCTATCAGCTCCGTTTGCTCATGTTTTGCAGCGTGGAGTGATAGGTGCAGTGATTGTGCCAGTACTGGGTATCTTAAAAAATCGTTATAAATCAGTCAGTTATAAATTTATTGGATTTTCAGTTTCGTGCAATTTGCATGAATGGCCATCGTGCATCCTGCATTTTGCGGGGTTTTGCCAATTGTTTCGCCACGGGTGGGTGAGGCAGGTCTTCCATAGTGACCGCGTCACTGGCCGTTAAATTCCTTTTCCTTTTGGGATACAAAACTTTTCAAATCCTGCGTGTACAGCCGAAGAATGGCAGGCGTATTTTCCTGCAAGGCATTCGGCGCCGGTCTTACGGTGCGAAGGGTGCTTGAGGTCATACGAACAATAAGAAAAAGGACGTTCCTGCCATGAACCACCCGCCGAGTGACATGATCACCTGGGGCAAGATGCTGCGTAAGGTGCCCACCATTGTCCGTGCCCTGCCGCGTCTTGTCCGCGGTATGCGCGCCGCCAACGTCACAGACCCGGCGCAGCCGTGCGGCCTGGGCTGGACGTTCGAGCAAGCCACTCAACGCAATCCCGATGGCGCCGCGCTGCTGTATGGCGACAGCGTGCTCAGCTATTGCCAGGCCAACCAGCAAGCCAACCGCATGGCCCATTACCTGCAGCAGCAGGGTATCGGCAAGGGCGACGTGGTGGCCTTGTTTATCGAGAACCGCCCCGAGTTGTTGCTCAGCGTGCTGGCCGTGGCCAAGGTGGGCGGCATTTGCGCCATGCTCAATACCTCGCAAACCCAGGCGGCGCTGGTCCACAGCCTTAACCTGGTGACGCCAGCGGCGATTATTGTGGGGGCCGAGTTGGTAGGCGCCTACGAGACCGTGCGCAGCCAGGTGGCAATTGAAGCCGATAACACCTGGTTTATCGCTGATCAGCAGCACACCCACGTGCCGCCGAATTACGTAGACCTGATGGCCGCCAGCGCCGATTGCCCGGTGGAAAACCCCGCCAGCACCCAGCAGATCTACTTCAACGACCCTTGCTTCTATATCTACACCTCCGGCACCACCGGCTTGCCCAAGGCCGGTATTTTCAAACACGGCCGCTGGATGAGGACGTCCGCCAGTTTCGGCACCATCGCCCTGGATATGGGCCCCGAGGATGTCGTGTATTGCACCTTGCCGCTGTATCACGCTACCGGCCTGTGCGTGTGCTGGGGGTCGGCGATTGCCGGGGCGTCGGGGTTTGCGATTCGCCGCAAGTTCAGCGCCAGCCAGTTCTGGGACGATGCGCGCCGATTCAATGCGACCACCCTCGGTTACGTCGGCGAACTGTGTCGCTACCTGATCGACCAGCCCGTGAGCGAGCAGGACCGGGATCACCGGGTGACGAAGATGATCGGTAATGGCTTGCGTCCTGGTGTCTGGGCCGAATTCAAGCAGCGCTTTGGCGTCGATCACATCTGCGAGCTGTACGCCGCCAGTGACGGCAATATCGGCTTCACCAACGTGCTGAATTTCGACAACACCATCGGCTTTTCCCTGATGCACTGGGCACTGGTGGACTACGCCCATGACACCTGTGAGCCGATTCGCGACACTGACGGCTTCATGCGCGAAGTGCCAAAGGGCGGCCAAGGGCTGCTATTGGCCAGGATTGATGACAAGGCACCGTTCGACGGCTACACCGACCCCGAGAAGAACCGCAAGGTGGTACTCAGCGATGTGTTCGAGAAGGGCGACCGCTATTTCAACACCGGCGACCTGTTGCGCAACATCGGCTTCGGCCATGCCCAATTCGTTGACCGACTGGGGGATACCTATCGCTGGAAAGGTGAAAACGTCTCCACCACCGAAGTCGAGAACATCTTCCTGCAGCACCCGCAGATCTCCGAAGTGGTGGCCTACGGGGTGGAGATTGAAAACACCAATGGCCGCGCCGGCATGGCCGCCATCACCCCTGCCGAATCCCTGGCGTCCCTGGATATGCGCGAACTGCTGACGTTTGCCCATGGGCAACTTCCGGCGTATGCGGTGCCGTTGTTCCTGCGGATCAAAGTAAAGATGGAAACCACCGGCACCTTTAAATACCAGAAGGTGAAACTCAAGGAGGAGGCGTTCGACCCAGGCAAGGCCGGTGATGATCCGATCTTTGCCTGGCTGCCGGGATCGGACAGTTACGTGCCGGTCACCGGGCAACTGCTGGCGGAAATCCAGGGGGGCAAGTTCCGTTATTGATTCTGCCTATCGGCGCTTTTGGGAAAAAAGCCATGACAGTGGGGAACTCCATCGCGAGACTGGGCGCCTTATGAAACACCAGACAAGGAGCCCCACATGTCAGACCAAGCCAAACAAATGACCGAAGACGAAGCCGCCGAATTTGCCGAGCAGGTCTTCGACGTGGCGCGCAAGGGCGATGCGGCGATGCTGGCTGCGCTGCTGGCCAAGGGCTTGCCGCCAAACCTGCGTAACCACAACGGCGATACGCTGTTGATGCTGTCTGCCTACCACGGTCACGTCGACGCGGTGAAAGTGCTGCTGGAATTCAAGGCCGACCCACAGATTGCCAACGACAAGAACCAACTGCCGATTGCCGGCGCGGCGTTCAAGGGCAACCTGCCGGTGGTCAAGGCGTTGATCGAAGGCGGTGCGCTGGTCGAAGGCGCATCCTCTGATGGCCGCACAGCCTTGATGATGGCGGCGATGTTCAACCGTACCGAGATGGTGGATTACCTGATCAGCCAGGGCGCCAACCCCAAGGCCACCGATGCCCAGGGCGTGACCGCGCTGGCAGCGGCGCAGACCATGGGGGCAGTGGATACGGCGGCGCAGTTGCAAAAACTGGTGTAGGCTTTGCGCCCTCAAAATCAGCCCCGCCACAGGACCACCCCATGAAGACCGCACTCGTCGAACTCATCAGCAAAATCAGCTCCGGCTGCATGAGCGAACCCGAGATCGCCAAGGTGGCGGACGAAGCGGCCCAGGCCTACGCCGATCCTGAAGCGTTCCTGGCCGCCAACCCCGACATCAACTACGACGACACTTTCCCGATTCCCCTGGGTGAGTGGATCGTCGTCGGCAGCCTGCCCGACACCGTGCTGTTCCAGGCCGACACCTACCTGGACCTGTTCGCCCAGATCGTCGCCTCGTTCGGCCCGGGCGTGGCCTTCAACCTCAAGCCCAAGCAACTGGCCAAGACCGAAGCCCTGACGGCGCTGAACCGCATCCAGATCCAGATGAGCGCGCTTAATCCGGAGAACGGCGGCTATGTGCTGATGAACTTCAGCCAACTGCTGGACGACGAGATCCAGGCCGTGCTGGTCTACGGCAATGACGTGCCACGGGTGCTGGAGTTGTGTGCCGAAGTCGGGATCAAGGGCGAACCGTCCCTGGAAGCCCTGCGGGTTGCGGTACACGTCTGAAATAAAACGGAACCCCTGGCCACGGCTGACTATCCTAAGCAGGCAAGCCCTCACTTAGGAGCGATACCATGGGTTCCACTTTTAATGGTCTGATCGGGTTGATCATCCTCGCGCTGGATATCTGGGCGATCATCAATGTGTTCAAAAGCGGCGCGAGTACCGGTGCCAAGGTGCTATGGATCCTGCTGATCCTGTTGCTGCCGGTGTTGGGTTTGATCATCTGGGCGATCGCGGGGCCGCGCGGCAACGTGCGGATCTGATCCAAACAACGCTATCCAGAGCGGGCACAGTAAGTGTGGGAGCGGGCTTGCTCGCGAATACGGCGTAACAGTCACCTGATGTATCGACTGATTTACCCTATTCGCGAGCAAGCCCGCTCCCACATTTGTTTCCGTAGTCCCGTTATTGTGTTTCGAGATATTCGCTGTACAGAATTTTCACATTCCATCCAAGACAATTTGCCGGCTCTTTTCCCTGCCGAGTGCTCTAAAACGAGTGCCCACCTACTGCAGGAGTGAGTAATCAATGGCGTTGCCGGCGTTGATCGGGCACCATTTGCGCCATTGCGTTCACCGTCTACCCCAGCCTGCCTGGGCGAGGGCGGGGCGCCGCTGTATTCATTCGCAACTTAAACTTCCAATGGGTCCTAAAACGACATGGCAAACCCGGACGCCCTGAATCAGCAGCGAGCTTCTAATCGCTTGCTGCAACCGACCGTCAAATCCCATCTGGCGTACACGCTGCTTTGTGCCTTGATCATGATGGTGATGTTCTCCCTGCTGCGCCTGGCGCTGCTGGTCTACAACCGCGAGATGATCCTCGACACACCGGCCTCGACCTTCCTTGAAGCGTTCGCCAACGGCCTGCGCCTGGATATCCGCCTGGTGATGTACGTGCTGGTGCCGCTGCTGCTGGCCCTGTTCAGCGTGCGGGCCATGGCGGCGCGCGGGTTTTTCCGCTTGTGGCTGACGGTCGCGTCCAGCATCGCCCTGTTCCTGGGCCTGATGGAAATGGACTTCTACCGCGAATTCCACCAGCGCCTCAACGGCCTGGTCTTCCAGTATGTGAAGGAAGACCCGAAAACCGTGATGAGCATGCTCTGGTACGGTTTCCCGGTGGTGCGCTACCTGCTGGCCTGGGCCGTGGGTACGCTGATCCTGAGCATCGCCTTTAAAGGCGCCGACCGTGCAACGCGCCCACGCGGCCCGTTCAGCGGTGGCACCATCGGCACCCGCCAGGTGGCGCCGTGGTACACCCGCATCGCGGTGTTCGTGGTCTGCCTGCTGGTCGCCGTGGTCGCCATCCGTGGCACCCTGCGCCAGGGCCCGCCGCTGCGTTGGGGTGACGTGTACACCACCGACTCGAACTTTGCCAACCAGTTGGGCCTCAACGGGACCTTGTCGCTGATCGCGGCGGCGAAGGCGCGCTTCTCCGAAGAGCGCTCGAACATCTGGAAAGCCACCCTCGAACAGCCGTTGGCCACCCAGACTGTGCGCGACATGCTGGTACTGCCGACCGAGAAACTGGTCGACACCGACACCGCCGCTGTCCGCCGTGACTTCACGCCGCCGGCCGAGAAGACCCTGCCGATCAAGAACGTCGTGGTTATCCTGATGGAAAGCTTCGCCGGTCACTCGGTAGGCGCCCTGGGCCGTCCGGGCAACATCACGCCGTACTTCGACAAACTGTCCAAGGAAGGCCTGCTGTTCGACCGTTTCTTCTCCAACGGCACCCACACCCACCAGGGTATGTTCGCCACCATGGCGTGCTTCCCGAACCTGCCGGGCTTCGAATACCTGATGCAGACCCCGGAAGGCAGCCACAAGCTCTCGGGCCTGCCGCAGTTGCTCAGTGCCCGCAAGTTTGACGACGTGTATGTCTACAACGGCGACTTCGCCTGGGACAACCAGTCGGGCTTCTTCAGCAACCAGGGCATGACCAACTTCATCGGGCGTAATGACTTCGTCAACCCGGTGTTCTCGGATCCGACCTGGGGCGTGTCCGACCAGGACATGTTCACCCGTGGCCTGGAAGAGTTGAAGGCACGTGAAGGCGGCAAGCCGTTCTATGCGCTGCTGCAAACCCTCTCCAACCACACGCCGTACGCGTTGCCGACGCCATTGCCGGTTGAGAAGGTCACCGACCGTGGCAGCCTCAACGAGCATTTGACGGCCATGCGCTACTCCGACTGGGCCTTGGGCCAGTTCTTTGAAAAGGCCCGCAAGGAGCCGTACTTCAAGGAAACCCTGTTCGTGATCGTGGGCGACCACGGCTTCGGCAACGAGCAGCAGATCACCGAAATGGACCTGGGCCGCTTCAACGTGCCGATGCTGATGATTGCACCGGGCATGCAGGAGAAGTTCGGCGAGCGTGACCACACCGTGGGCACCCAGATCGACATCGTGCCGACCATCATGGGCCGCCTGGGCGGTGACACCCTGCACCAGTGCTGGGGCCGTGACCTGCTCAACTTGCCGGAAGGCGACAAGGGCTTTGGTGTGATCAAACCGTCGGGCAGCGACCAGACCGTCGCCTTGCTCACTGGTGACCGCGTGCTGGTACTGCCCAAGGAAATGCCACCGAAGTTGTGGGAATACGAACTGGGCGCCAACCCGACCGGGAAAGTGATTCCAGAATCGCCGGACGAAGCTGCGTTGAAGCAGAAGCTTGAGTCGTTCCTGCAGACCGCTACCAAGAGCCTGCTGGACAACACCGCAGGTGTAGTGGACGGCAAGCCGGACTAAACACCCGCGCATAAAAAAAGAGGCCTTTTTAAGGCCTCTTTTTTTTGCACGCTGGAACGCGTTATATCTTGCCGAGCAACAACAGAATCAGCAGCACTACCAACACAGTACCGAGAATACCCGATGGCCCGTAACCCCAGTTGCGTGAGTGAGGGAACACTGGAAGACCGCCGACCAGCAGGAGGATCAGAATAATGATAAGAATGAGGCTCATGTTTTGTTTTCCTTATTGTCTTCTGAAAAGACCTGTTATTTAACGAATAGGCCCGACAGCAGACGGACGCCTTAATAACTCCGACCCCTGTGTTTGACAGAAAATTCCGTGTTTTTTTAAAGCTTTTCGCTAACTTGCTTATTTCCTTTAACCGCGTTGCAAATAACCGCCCTTAGTTCAAATAAATTGAACTTGGCAGGTTTCCCGCTATCCGACCCGGCCCACGGTTTGCCTCGGGCATTCAGCAGTCTGATGGTGCGTGGGTGCAGGAAAAACCTTCGCTACACTGCGGCTCACTTCTTCCGTGAACCACAAGGCTACTTTCCTATGCAAAATCGCATGATGATCACCGGCGCCGGTTCTGGCCTGGGTCGCGAAATCGCTCTGCGCTGGGCCCGTGAGGGTTGGCAACTGGCCTTGTCGGACGTCAGCGAAGCCGGCCTGCAAGAAACCCTGAAGCAGGTGCGCCAGGCCGGCGGTGACGGTTTCACCCAGCGTTGCGACGTGCGCGACTACAGCCAGCTCACCGCCTTCGCACAGGCCTGTGAGGAAAAGCTCGGTGGCATCGACGTGATCGTCAACAACGCCGGTGTCGCATCGGGTGGGTTCTTCAGCGAACTGTCCCTGGAAGACTGGGACTGGCAGATCGCAATCAACCTGATGGGCGTGGTCAAGGGCTGCAAGGCCTTCCTGCCACTGCTGGAACAGAGCAAGGGCCGCATCATCAACATCGCCTCCATGGCCGCCCTGATGCAGGGCCCGGCCATGAGCAACTACAACGTGGCCAAGGCCGGCGTGGTAGCGCTTTCGGAAAGCCTGCTGGTGGAGCTCAAGCAGCAGGAAGTCGGGGTGCACGTGGTGTGCCCATCCTTCTTCCAGACCAACCTCCTGGACTCGTTCCGCGGGCCGACGCTGGCGATGAAGGCCCAAGTGGGCAAGCTGCTGGAAAGCTCGCCGATCACCGCCGCACAGATCGCCGACTACATCTACCAGCAGGTGGCTGAAGGGCAATTCATGATCCTGCCCCATGAGCAGGGGCGCATGGCTTGGGCACTGAAGCAGAAGAACCCGCAGCTGCTGTATGACGAGATGACCGTGATGGCGGACAAGATGCGGGCGAAAGCTCAGTCGCAGGCGGTAAAAGGTTGAATTTCAGGTGAGCACCTGATGTGGCGAGGGCTTGTTGTGGCGAGGGAGCTTGCTCCCGCTGGGGTGCGAAGCAGCCCCAAAACCAGCCGCCCAAGTCTTCCTGAAAGAATGCATTGACCTTATTGGGGGCTGCTTCGCACCCCAGCGGGAGCAAGCTCCCTCGCCACAGAGAGCGTCTGCAAATATGAACATATTGTTTGGTTCTTGGGTGTAATTCGAGATTATTCACTGCCTGTCTGTAGGGTAATTTACCCTGATGTGTAAGGCATGCCTGTTTAACCTGAAGGCCATTGATGGTGATGGGCGGGGGGCGCATGGTCGGGGTTCGGTAACTTAAAAAGGACGAACCCATGCTGGTATTAAGCCGCGCGGTAGGTGAAATAATTTCGGTGGGTGACCACATCACTTTGCGCATTCTGGAAGTGAACGGCACCCAAGTGAAGCTGGGTGTGGAAGCGCCGGTGGGGGTCAATGTGCACCGGGCGGAGGTTTATCAGAAGATCCTCAGTCGCCAGGGGCAACAGGCCAACACCCATCCAGTGCCTGTGCCCAATCCTTGAGTGTCAGTCGAACAGATGCTTGGGCACATCGTGCTTGAGCATCAACTGGCACTGCTCGCTCTCGGGGTCGAAGACAATCAGCGCCTGGCCCTTGGTCAGCGCTTGGCGTACCCGCAGCACCCGGGTTTCCAGGGGGGTGTCGTCACCGTTGTCGGTGCCGTCGCGGGTCACGAAGTCTTCGATGAGGCGGGTCAGGGTGTCGACTTCAAGTGCATCGTAGGGAATCAGCATACAAGCCTCGGCTAAGGAATCCCGGCGATGCTACTGCGCCGGGATCCGAGTTGCCAGTCTCAGGTTTTTTGGCCCACCAGGCTGTCCACCGACGGCACGCGGGTATCACTCTCCATTTGCGTGTCGTGTTCGATCTGGTGACTGAACCGGTCGAGGGAGCCTTTGGCCGGCTGTGCATCGCTGGCGAACACCGGCGGGCTGAGGATGTAGGCGCCCAGCAGGCGGCTCAGCGCGGCGAGGCTGTCGATGTGCGTGCGCTCATAGCCATGGGTAGCATCGCAACCGAATGCCAGCAGCGCGGTGCGAATGTCGTGGCCGGCGGTCACCGCCGAATGCGCGTCGCTGAAGTAGTAGCGAAACAGGTCGCGGCGCACCGGCAACTCATTCTCCGCCGCCAGGCGCAGCAGGTGGCGGGACAGGTGATAGTCATACGGCCCGCCGGAATCCTGCATCGCCACACTCACCGCGTGCTCGCTGGAGTGCTGCTCGTGGGCCACCGGCGCAATGTCGATGCCGACGAACTCACTCACATCCCACGGCAAGGCCGCGGCTGCACCACTGCCGGTTTCTTCGGTGATGGTGAACAGCGGGTGGCAGTCGATCAGCAACGGTTGGCCGCTGTCGACAATCGCCTTGAGCGCCGCCAGCAGTGCGGCAACCCCGGCTTTATCGTCCAGGTGGCGGGCGCTGATATGCCCGCTCTCGGTGAACTCCGGCAGCGGGTCGAAGGCGACGAAATCGCCGACGCTGATGCCCAGGGAATCACAATCGGCGCGGGTGGCGCAGTAGGCGTCCAGGCGCAGTTCGATGTGGTCCCAGCTGATGGGCATTTCATCCACGGCGGTATTGAACGCGTGACCGGAGGCCATCAACGGCAACACGCTGCCACGGATCACGCCGTTATCGGTAAACAGGCTGACACGGCTGCCTTCGGCAAAGCGGCTGGACCAGCAGCCCACGGGCGCCAGGGTCAGGCGGCCGTTGTCCTTGATTGCCCGCACGGCGGCGCCGATGGTGTCCAGGTGCGCGGAAACGGCGCGGTCGGGGCTGTTTTTCTGGCCCTTGAGGGTGGCGCGGATGGTGCCGCGCCGGGTCATCTCAAAGGGAATGCCCAGCTCTTCAAGGCGCTCGGCAACGTAGCGCACGATGGTGTCGGTAAACCCGGTGGGGCTGGGAATGGCGAGCATTTCCAGCAGCACCTTTTGCAGGTAAGCGAGATCTGGTTCGGGGATGGTTCGGGTCATGGAAACTCCTGATGAGTTGAGGGCATCGATGGTTTCGATGAAAGGGGCGCCTCACAGATTGTGTTGGCTGTACCGGCGTCTTCGCGAGCAAGCCCGCTCCCACATTTGGAATGCATTCCCCTGTGGGAGCGGGCTTGCTCGCGAAAGCGCCAGTCAAGGCAACACCTTTCTCACGCCGTCGGCTGGCTATGGGGGAACAACAGGTCCACGAACTTTTCAGCCGTCGGCTGCGGTTCATGGTTGGCCAGCCCGGCCCGTTCGTTGGCTTCGATAAACACGTAGTCCGGTTGGTCGGCGGCCGGCACCATCAGGTCCAGGCCCACCATGGGAATGTCCAGGGCCCGGGCGGCGCGCACGGCCGCGTCCACCAGGGTCGGGTGGAGGATGGCGGTGACGTCTTCCAGGCAACCACCGGTGTGCAGGTTGGCGGTACGCCGCACCGCCAGGCGTTCGCCGCGGGGCAGGATGCTGCTGTAGTCGTACCCGGCAGCGTGCAGGGTGCGCTGGGTTTCGTGGTCCAGGGGGATTTTGCTTTCGCCATCGGTGGCGGCCTGGCGCCGGCGGCTCTGGGCCTCGATCAACGCGCCGATGGAGTGCTGGCCATCGCCGGTGACTTCCGCCGGGCGGCGAATGGCGGCGGCGACCACTTCAAAGCCGATCACCAGGATTCGCAGGTCGAGGCCTTCGTGGAAGCTTTCCAGCAGCACACGCGAGTCGAACTGGCGGGCCGCTTCAATGGCTTTTTGCACGTCTTCAATGGTCTGCAAATCCACCGCCACGCCCTGGCCTTGTTCACCGTCCAGCGGCTTGACCACGATGCGCTGGTGTTCGTCGAGAAACTCCAGGTTGTCGTCGGCACTGCCGGCCAGTTGCTGGGCTGGCAGGTTCAAGCCGGCCGCCTTGAACACCTTGTGGGTCAGGCTCTTGTCCTGGCACAAGGTCATGCTGATGGCGCTGGTCAGGTCGCTCAATGACTCGCGGCAGCGCACCCGGCGGCCACCATGGCTCAGGGTAAACAGCCCGGCATCGGCATCGTCCACCTGCACATCGATCCCGCGCCGATGGGCTTCCTCGACAATGATCCGCGCATAGGGATTGAACTCCGCCTGCGGGCCGGGCCCGAGGAACAGCGGCTGGTTGATCCCGTTCTTGCGCTTGATGGCGAAGGTGGTCAGGGCGCGAAAGCCGAGCTTGGCGTAAAGACTTTTTGCCTGGCGGTTGTCGTGCAGCACCGACAGGTCAAGGTAGCTCAGGCCACGGCTCATGAAGTGTTCGATCAAGTGGCGCACCAGCACTTCACCCACACCGGGGCGGGTGCATTGCGGGTCCACCGCCAGGCACCAGAGGCTGCAGCCGTTCTCCGGATCGTGAAAGGCCTTCTGGTGGTTCAGGCCCATCACGCTGCCGATCACCGCGCCGCTGTCTTCGTCCTCGGCCAGCCAATACACCGGACCGCCTTGATGACGTGGCGTCAGCAGCGCCGGGTCCACCGGCAACATGCCGCGCCCCTGGTACAGCTGGTTCACCGCCTGCCAGTCCGCCTCGCTTTGTACCCGGCGAATCCGGAACCCGCGAAACACCCGGGTCGCGGGACGATAGTCGGTGAACCACAGGCGCAAGGTGTCGGACGGGTCGAGAAACAACTGCTGGGGATCAATCCCGAGGATCTGCTGTGGCGCCGCCACATACAGCGCGATATCCCGCTCGCCGGGCTGCTCGTTGAGCAACTCCAGGGCCAGGCTCGCCGGGTCCGGAAAAGTGTGGCCGATCAGCAGCCGGCCCCAACCGCAATGCACGGCAATCGGCGTAGGGTCCAGTGCGCTGCCGTCTTCGGCTAAGCGGGCTTGCAGGCGCTCGTAGGAGGGCGCCTGGCCCCGCAGCAAGCGTTGGCTGTAAGCCGTGGCATGAGGTTTCATGAATCAGATTCCTTGTTCGCTGAGCCACAGGTTCAGCGCCGCCAGTTGCCACAGCTTGGAGCCGCGCAACGGGGTCAATTGGCCTTGGGGATCGGTGAGCAGGCGGTCGAGCATGGCCGGGTTGAACAGGCCGCGATCCTGGCTTGGGTCCAGCAACAGGTCGCGCACCCAGCTCAAGGTATCGCCCTGCAAATGCTTGAGGCCGGGCACCGGGAAATAGCCTTTCTTGCGGTCGATGACTTCGCTCGGGATCACCCGGCGCGCGGCTTCCTTGAGCACTTGCTTGCCGCCGTCCGGCAGTTTGAATTTGCCCGGCACGCGGGCCGACAGCTCCACCAGGCGGTAGTCGAGAAACGGCGTGCGCGCTTCCAGGCCCCAGGCCATGGTCATGTTGTCGACGCGCTTGACCGGGTCATCCACCAGCATCACGGTGCTGTCCAGGCGCAGGGCCTTGTCCACCGCCGCATCGGCGCCGGGCTGAGCGAAATGCTCACGCACGAAGTCACCGGCGGCGTCATTCGCGGTCAGCCATTTCGGCGCGACCGTGGCGGCGTAGTCGTCGTAGCTGCGGTCGAAGAACGCATCGCGGTAGGCGGCATACGGGTCGCTGGCGCCGTCCACTTGCGGGTACCAGTGGTAACCGGCGAACAGTTCATCGGCGCCCTGGCCGCTCTGCACCACCTTGCAGTGCTTGGCGACTTCCCGGGACAGCAGGTAGAAGGCGATGCAGTCATGGCTGACCATCGGCTCGCTCATGGCGCGGAACGCGGCGGGCAATTGTTCGATGATTTCGCTTTCGGCGATGCGCAGTTGATGGTGCCGGGTGCCGTAATGCTTGGCGATCAAGTCCGAATACTGGAACTCGTCGCCGCGCTCGCCGCCCGCGTCCTCAAAGCCGATGGAGAAGGTCGACAGGTCCTGCACGCCGACTTCCCGCAACAGGCCCACCAGCATGCTGGAATCGACACCGCCGGAAAGCAGCACACCCACGTCCACTGCCGCGCGCTGACGAATCGCCACGGCTTCGCGGGTGCTGTCGAGCACACGGTCGGTCCAGTCTTCGAGGGTCAGGTTGGCTTCATCGGCGTGAGGGCCGTAGGGCAGGGTCCACCAGGTTTTCTGTTCAGTCTTGCCATCGGCATCAATGCGCATCCACGACGCAGGCGGCAGTTTTTCAATGCCCGCCAGCAGGGTGCGCGGCGCAGGCACCACGGCGTGGAAATTCAGGTAGTGATTGAGGGCCACCGGATCGAGGATCGGGTTGATATCGCCGCCCTTGAGCAGTGCCGGCAGGGCCGAGGCAAAACGCAGGCGTTGGCCGGTGCGCGATAGGTACAGCGGTTTTACGCCGAGGCGGTCACGGGCGATGAACAGGCGCTGGGCATCGCGCTCCCAGATGGCGAAGGCGAACATCCCGTTGAGCTTGGGCAGGAAGGCTTCGCCCCAGGCGTGGTAGCCCTTGAGCAGCACTTCGGTGTCGCCACCGGAATAGAAGGCGTAGCCCAGGGCTTCCAGCTCTTCACGCAATTCCGGGAAGTTATAGATCGCGCCGTTGAACGCCAGGGACAGGCCCAGTTGGGCGTCGACCATCGGTTGGGCGGAGCCGTCCGACAGGTCCATGATTTTCAGGCGTCGATGGCCCAGGGCAATCGGCCCTTGGGCATGGAAGCCCCACGCGTCAGGACCGCGTGGCGCCAGGTGATGGGTGATTCGTTCCACCGCTGCCAGGTCGGCAGGTTGGTGATCGAAACGTAACTCTCCAGCTAATCCGCACATATTGCATAGGGCCTTGTATTTGCTGGACCTAGGCGTATCTACCGTATTTCGTGTACCAATCTTGTACCGACTTTCGGTAAATCCAGCTTTTCAAGCTCCGCGAAATCACTCTAGGAACTGATCCACTTGGCGTAGGTTGAAAGCGGGGTTCATTCCGGACATCAGGCACATTGTTGCGTAGGTGTGCCTGGTGTCATCCATCCGGCGATACCGCATTCCGCTATTGCGCAGTGCTGACAACCAATAACGCTTAGCTCCAGTTTCGGATCGGATGTATAGCTCTGATCTGTCACCCGAACCGTCCGGCGCGAAAACGTAATCAGAGCGCGCCGCCGTAAGTAGTCTGGTTTTTCGAGTGCCTGCAAAGCCCGATCGTTCAATAAAACTTCTCACTAGACTTTCGTTTTAGTCCTCTCCTTCATCTTGCCGTACAGCCTGATACGGCACACCTTGGCGCGCCGCGAGCGCGTATCAACCTCGCTCGACCGTAGGGTCGTCGCCTCATCTGGACGCGTTCCTGTGTACAAAGAAAACTCAAAAAAACATGCGTAAATAGCCTGCAGACCGCTCGTCACTTCGTACCGCTTTCCCATCAGTTCGTCCGCTCCTTCGCAACTGAATGGGTCGATTTCGCGCTTGGTCACGCGGGTCGGCGGGATCGAGTTGGCCGGGTTACCTGCGCTTCGATGGTTACGCCATCCCGCACTCGCCCGAGGAGGAGCTGGCCTACGAGTATTCGACGCGGCCAACCTCCCCGAGGGCAACCCAACGGCTGACACCCATTACCTTTTCTGTGTCTGACAGGTCCCAGCTTTTCCAGCTTAAAGCCGCAGTGAAACACCTGGTTGAAGACTCAGGACTGGATGTATTGAGGTATGATTGAGCATGGTTTTTTAGGGAACGTCTCAATGAAAAATACGGCTGTTGCGCTGCTGATCGGTATCGCCTCCCACCCAGTATTCGCCGATACGCTTCCAGAGAGCATTGCCCATCACGTAGACATCATTACCGATGACTCCGTGCAACAGGCAAGCTCTTTGAGAGTTGTGAAGGACACGAAATCGGTCTCTGACGCGGTGTTTGCATACCACAGCACAAGCGGCCCTCTTGCGTCGGGATACGGATTCCACGCTCTCGACCTTGGAGATGGCGGCGGCGGCGGTGGCGCTATTGGTGGCGCTACAACAAGATCTACCAATGCCGACGCCATCGTTGGGAACCGTCGTGAGTCGGGACCAGGCAATGGTGTAATCGGAACTCGCTGGGAAAGCGGCAATGGATCAGGCGTCTACGGCCTGATGCGCGGCACTGGTTCTGGAAGCGGGGTAACCGGTTACAAGATTCTGAACGGCTCCGGTCATGGCGTCTACGGGAAGAACGAGTCTACCGATGGCGCAGGCGTTTACGGTGAGCGCCTGAATGATGCTGGCCCAGGGTATGGTGTGCTTGGGTATGCCAAGGGAGCCACCGGCATAGACAATGCGTCAGTGGCTGGACTTAAAAAGGATGGCGACTGGGGCTATTCAATCCTGGCCGACTCTCGCGGGCGCGACTCGGCGCTGAGAGCTTTTTCCGCGCGCAATGCCGCCAGGGCCATCGATTCTCTGACAGATGCCACCAATACCTCTCAGGTGTCGAACTCGTTTGTTCGGGCAAACGGGGTGTTCGGCACTGGATCGGCAGTTGTTGTTTCAGGTGGTGGGCCGCGTACAGGTCCCGTGGTTGCCTCCGCCTCCAGCGTTGAACCTAGCCAAGTGTCTACCGGCCATGAAGCCGTAACCGCACAGACAGTCAGCGTCGGTAATGCAGTAGCTGGATCGGACGACGTGCGCGGCATTAGCGCAACCGTCACGTCCACTGATGGCAAGCAGGCCGCCGGTTACCGGGCAATGGTTGACGGTCGCAATGATGCGAACTACGGCGTCTACGCAAATGCCGTAGGCGGCAAGATCAACTACTCCGGCTACTTTGTTGGTGATATCCAGGCTGGGCGCGTGATGACGGCTACCGACAGTCGCTTACAGGATGTTCACGGCGAAGTGGATTATGCCAAGAGCATGAAGCGAGTGCTGGCCAACAAGGTCTACGTCTCTGACCGCTATGTCGTCTGGAAAGAGACCGATGCCCATGGCGTTGTAACCGAGAAGCGCCAGAAGATCGCCAGCAATGAAACTGGAAACCTCGCTCAAGACGTTCAGTCGACCAATCCGGATGCGGTCACCGTAAACCCGGATGGCTACATGTCGGTGTCGGATCGAGAGGAACTGTATCAGCTGAAAGCCGCCGTAATTTACCTGACTCGACAGCTCCAAGAAAAAGGCATTGATGTAACGCCTAAATAAGACGAACGACATAAAAGGCGGGTCTTTCTTTGCCTGAGTTTGCTTCAGCAGTTCGACCAAGCCGAAAATGTCCGCCTGGACCTTGCGCAGTTGCACATTCAGCTCCTGGATCTCATTCTCCAGCAGCCGTGCATGGTATTTGTGCATTTCGAGAGGCGTGGAGATGCCAAGCCACCCGCACTTGTCTTCGTCGATTTTCATGGGGCGGGATTCCGAATGCTGTATGAGCATGCAGTAATCGGCGTTTGACGGCTGTGCGATTTGAGGCGACGTGCTGTAGGGGTTTTTGGTTGGGTGTTCGGTCGGCGGGAAGCCGGGGAAGGGATGGATCTCGTACCGCTTTTTGTTCCCGTTGGTTTTCCCTTGAGGGAATCTCTGGGGCCCTCAGAAGGCGCTGAAACACCTTGTCTGGCACCTTTGAAATACTCCAGCTAATCCGCACATAAATTCCTTACCGGTTTTTCCGTGGGGGAGGGCTAGAAATGCAGTCCGCCAAAACGGCGGGTACCCAGAGACTGACCCGGTTAAATTGTGGGATTTTTAGAACAATACGTTATAAGGCAATGAGCCTTGACGGGCTGTTTGCCCGTCTTGGCGCTCAGGATTTGCCTGGGTTGCCGCGAATCAGAGCCCGCAGCGCGAAGCGATTGGGGTGACAGGCTTCGCTGACACTGCGTGGCAGCGGCAGCGGCTCATTGTCGAGCCAGGCGGCCAGCAGCTCGGCGCAGAGTGGCGCGGTGACCAGCCCCCGTGAGCCATGGCCGCTGTTGATATATAGGCCATGCAGCCACGGGCAGGGCGCGTCAGGTATATGTCGGGCGTCTTTGCTGAGGGCGGCGTAGGTGTGATCAAACGCCGCGCGTTCTGCCAGCGGCCCGACGATCGGCAAGTAGTCCGGGCTGGTGCAGCGGAAGGCGGCGCGGCCTTCGAGCTGTTCGGGTGCCAGGCTGTCGGCGCCCAGGCGTTGCAGCAGGTCGAGGGAGATTTCCCGCAGCATCTCAAGGTTGCCCACGTGCTCGGCCACGGTGGGCGTAAGGTCGTCGCTCTTGAAGTCAAAGCTGGCGCCGAGGGTATGCTCGCCCAGGCGTGGCGGGGCGACGTAACCTTCGGCACACACCACCGTGGCCAACGCCTGGCTTTGCGCTGTTTGCGGCAGCCGGGTGATTTGCCCGCGGATGCGTTTGAGGGGGAGGTCAGCGCTGAAGGAAAACCGCTTGATCTCGGCGGCACCGGCCAGCACCACCACACTGGCCTGCGCCAGAACCGTATCGCCCTGCAGCGCCTGCCACTCACCGTCGACCTGTTTGAGCTCAAGGGCGTCATGGTGCTGCAGCACCTCGATCAGCGGATGCCTGGCTTGCCACTGGCACAGCGCGGGCGGGTGTACCCAGCCGCCCTCGGGGAAGAACAAGCCCCCTTGCTCCAGGGTTATTCCGGCGCGCGCCTGGGCCTGCTCTTTATCCAGCAGGTGCAACAGGTCCGGGGCAAAAGCGCTGGCCAGCTGTGCCTGGCGCTCGGCCTCCTTGGCATTGAAGGCCAGTTGCAGCACGCCGCAGGCATCCCAATCCACGCCACGTTGCAGGTGTTCCAGCAAGCGCCGCGTGTGGCCGAAACCGCTGAGAATCAACTGCGACAGTGCCGTGCCGTGGGCGGAAAGCTTGAGGTACAACACTCCTTGCGGGTTGCCGGAGGCTTCCTGTGCGAGCGCTGCATGGCGTTCCAGCAAGCTGACCCGCCAGCCCCGTGCCGCCAGGCTGGCGGCCGTGGCACAACCGGCCAGGCCACCGCCGATGACGAGCGCGTGGCGTTCACCAGCGACGGCAGGCGGGCGCGCAAACCAGGGTTTTGCCGCGGCAGGCGCAGGCGTTTCAGCGGGCCAGCCGAGAAACTCACCTCGCAGGATTTCCCACTTGTGGCCGATGCCCGGGGTGCGCTTCATCTTGAACCCGGCCCCATTGATCAGCCGGCGCACCCAGCCGGTGCTGGTGAAGGTGCTGATGGTCGAGCCCGGCGCCGCCAGCCGTGCCAGTTCGGCGAACAGCTCGGCAGTCCACATGTCCGGGTTTTTGGCCGGGGCGAAGCCGTCGAGGAACCAGGCGTCGACCTGGGCGTCCAGCTGCGGCAATTGCTCCAGGGCATCGCCGATCAACAGGGTCAGGGTGACGCGACCGTTATCCAGCACCAGCCGCTGGAAGCCCTGATGGATCGCGATGTACTGCGCCAGCAGTTGCTCGGCGAACGGTGCTAGTTCCGGCCAGAGGGCGAGGGCGCGTTGCAGGTCGGCGTGGCTCAGCGGGTACTTTTCCACGCTGACAAAATGCAGGCATGCGCCCGGCACTGCGTGTTGCTCGAACAACTGCCAGGCGCACAGGAAATTCAACCCGGTGCCAAAGCCGGTCTCACCAATCACCAACCGCCCACCCACGGGCAGCGCAGCAAAACGTTCCTGCAAACGGTTCTGTTCGAGGAACACGTAGCGGGTTTCTTCAAGGCCCGACTTGTCGGAGAAGTACACGTCGTCGAACACCCGCGAGTGCGGGCGGCCTTGGTCATCCCAGTCGAGCTGGGCGTGGGATACGGGGTTCATGGGCGGCTCATAAAATACGGCAGGCAAAGACAAGGCGGCCATTCTAGCTGATCAACAGGGGTGTCATTGATCCATGACAACCGGGTGTGGAATTTCCTCCGGCGCTGCACCGTCCAATCCGCTAGTCTTGCCTCATTCTGGAACGGAGCCGCCCATGTTCGAATCTGCCGAAATCGGTCACGCCATCGACAAAGACACCTACGACGCCGAAGTACCCGCATTGCGCGAAGCCTTGCTGGAAGTGCAGTACGAACTGCAGCAGCAGAAGCGCTTCCCGGTGATCATCCTGATCAATGGCATCGAAGGCGCCGGCAAGGGTGAAACCGTCAAGTTGCTGAATGAATGGATGGACCCGCGCCTGATCGAAGTGCGCACCTTCGACCAGCAGACCGACGAAGAACTGGCTCGCCCGCCGGCCTGGCGCTACTGGCGCCAGCTGCCGGCGAAAGGCCGCATGGGGATCTTCTTTGGTAACTGGTACAGCCAGATGCTGCAGAGTCGCGTCCATGGCGAGATCAAGGATGCGCGGCTCGACCAGGCCATCGCCGGTGCCGAGCGCCTGGAAAAGATGCTGTGTGACGAAGGTGCGCTGATCTTCAAGTTCTGGTTTCACCTGTCCAAGAAGCAAATGAAATCCCGGCTCAAGGCCTTGCAGGACGACCCACTGCACAGCTGGCGCATCAGCCCGCTGGACTGGCAGCAATCAAAGACCTACGACAAGTTCGTGCATTTCGGTGAGCGGATCCTGCGCCGCACCAGCCGTGACTATGCGCCGTGGTTTGTGATCGAAGGCGTCGATGCGCATTACCGTGGGCTGACCGTCGGCAAGATCCTGCTGGAGGGCCTGCAAAACGCCTTGAAAGTGCCCAAGGGTAAAGTCAGCGGCATGAACCCGGCGCCGCTGCCGTCGGCGGTTGACCAGATGAGCCTGCTGAACAGCCTGGACATGAGCCTGAGTCTTGAAAAGGACGATTACGAAGAACAACTGATTACCGAACAGGCGCGGTTCTCCGGGCTGATGCGCGACAAGCGCATGCGCAAGCACGCGTTGGTGACGGTATTTGAAGGCAACGACGCGGCGGGCAAGGGCGGCGCGATCCGCCGTGTGGCGGCCGCCCTCGACCCCCGGCAGTACCACATCGTGCCGATTGCCGCGCCCAGCGAAGACGAACGCGCCCAGCCTTACCTGTGGCGTTTCTGGCAGAAAATTCCGGCGCGGGGCATGTTCACCGTGTTCGACCGCTCCTGGTACGGTCGGGTGCTGGTGGAGCGCATCGAAGGCTTCTGTACGCCGACGGACTGGATGCGCGCCTACGGCGAGATTAACGACTTCGAAGAGCAACTGCGCGACGCCGGGGTGATCGTGGTCAAGTTCTGGCTGGCGATCGACAAGCAGACGCAGCTGGAGCGGTTCCAGGCCCGCGAGGAAATCCCGTTCAAACGCTTCAAGATCACCGAGGATGACTGGCGCAACCGCGACAAGTGGGACGACTACCGAGCGGCGGTGGGTGACATGGTAGACCGCACCAGCACCGAGATTGCCCCGTGGACGCTGGTGGAAGCCAATGACAAGCGCTGGGCCCGGGTGAAGGTGTTGCGCACCATCAACCGGGCGCTGGAAGAAGCGTTCGACAAGACGGACAAGCACGACAAGAAGGACAAGAAGAAGTAGCGCCATGCTTTTGCATACGCGGGGTGAATGATTGTCGCGGTTGAAGAGGGCGGGATCTATGCTCGATCCATCTCTCAACAACCCCCGACAATAGAGGTAGCCCATGCGTGAAGTAGTGATCGTCGACAGCGTGCGAACCGGCCTGGCCAAGTCCTTTCGCGGCAAGTTCAACCAGACCCGTCCCGATGACATGGCTGCCCATTGCGTCAACGCGCTGCTGACCCGCAACGGCATCGACCCGGCCACGGTCGAGGATTGCATCGTCGGTGCGGGCTCCAACGAGGGTGCCCAGGGCTACAACATCGGCCGCAATGTGGCGGTGTTGTCGCAACTGGGCACCGGCACGGCGGGCATGACCCTTAACCGTTTCTGTTCCTCGGGGTTGCAGGCGATCGCCATTGCGGCCAACCAGATTGCGTCCGGTTGCAGCGACATCATCGTGGCCGGCGGGGTTGAGTCCATCAGCTTGACCATGAAAAGCGTGAACACCGATAACCTGATCAATCCGTTGCTCAAGGAGCAGGTGCCGGGTATCTATTTCCCTATGGGGCAGACCGCGGAAATCGTTGCGCGGCGGTATCACGTGAGTCGTGAAGAGCAGGATCTGTATGCGCTGCAAAGCCAGCAGCGTACGGCTCAGGCCCAGGCTGACGGGTTGTTTGATGATGAAATCGTGCCGATGGCGGTGAAGTACAAGGTCGAGGACAAGAACACCGGCGTGGTGCAGGTGTTGGACGGGGTGGTTGATCGGGATGATTGCAATCGTCCGGATACCACCTTGGCCAGTCTTGCGGGGTTGAAGCCGGTGTTTGCCGAGGATGGGTCGGTGACGGCGGGGAATTCGTCGCAGTTGTCTGATGGGGCTTCCATGACACTGGTGATGAGCCTGGAGAAGGCCTTGGAATTGGGGCTGAAGCCGAAGGCGTTTTTCCGTGGGTTTACCGTGGCGGGGTGTGAGCCGGATGAGATGGGGATTGGGCCGGTGTTTTCGGTGCCCAAGTTGCTCAAGGCTCGCGGGCTGGCGGTGGCGGATATTGATTTGTGGGAGCTGAATGAGGCGTTTGCGTCGCAGTGTCTGTATGCGCGTAATCGGCTGGAAATTGATAACGCCAAGTACAACGTCAACGGTGGGTCGATTTCCATCGGGCATCCGTTTGGGATGACGGGGTCGCGGCAGGTGGGGCATCTGGTGCGTGAGTTGCAGCGGCGCAAGTTGCGTTACGGGATTGTCACTATGTGCGTTGGGGGTGGGATGGGGGCTACCGGGTTGTTTGAGGCGGTGCGGTAGGTTGGGGGGCATATCCGTTATTTAGGTAACGGCCGCCTATGGTTTCGCTCTTACAGCGAGTCACTTTGCAAAAGCGGCAAAGTAACCAAAACGCTCTGCCCCGCCTGTCGGCACCTCGCTGGGGCTCGGTGTTTCCTCACTCCGGCACCGCGAAGCGGGCCGCCGCGATGGGCCATCCATGGCCCAGCGCGGCTAAACCGGCGTCCTGCCGGTTTACCCGCTCCGCACTGCCTGCGTTCGGCCTCGGGCTGAATGGGGCAGTCAGATCAAGATCAAAAGCAAAAGCACAGCGGCCTCCCGGCCGGCTTGAGTGTTAACAGCAAAAGCAAAGACCAGAGAGAAAACAAAGCTGCTTTTCTGTGGGAGCTGGCTTGCCTGCGATGCAGACACCTCGGTGCATCAGGTACACCCAGTTGATGCCATCGCAGGCAAGCCAGCTCCCACATTTGGACCGTGCCCGCTTTAGCTTTTGATTTGGCTGTTGCTTCACCACACTCAAGCCGGCCGGTAGGACGCTGTGCTTTTGATCTTGATCTTAGGCGCCCCGTTAAACCACGCTGGCCGGAGTGGGCACACCGAGCCTAGGCGAGGTGCCGAGTGGTGGGGCAAGAGCGTTTTGCTTACTTTTGCGCTTTTCAAAAGTGAGCCGCTGTAAGAGCGGAACCCATATCAGCCATCACCCAAAAAACGGATATACACCCACCCCCCGCGTCCCCCTAGAATGCACCTCCTCCACCTCAGGCATTCGGGGCATTCATGCATATCTCATCAGGCCGTTGGGTCTACGGTTTATCCCTGGCCCTGCTGACCGCGCTGCTCTGGGGCATCCTGCCGATCAAACTCAAACAGGTCTTGCAGGTGATGGACCCCGTCACCGTCACCTGGTTTCGCCTGGTCGTCTCCGGCAGTTGCCTGTTCGCCTACCTCGCGGCAGTCAGGCGCCTGCCCAGCTGGCGTTCCCTCGGACCAAAAGGTGGCTGGCTGGTAGCAATCGCCGTGTGCGGCCTGATGGGCAACTACGTGCTCTACCTCGTGGGTCTGAAACTGCTCAGCCCCGGCACCGCGCAATTGGTGGTGCAGGTGGGCCCGATCTTCCTGATGATCGCCAGTGTCTTCGTGTTCAAGGAACGCTTCAGCCTCGGCCAGGGCGTGGGCCTGTTGGTGCTGATCACCGGCTTCGGCCTGTTCTTCAACCAACGCCTGACCGAACTGCTGACCTCCCTGGGCGCTTACACCGCCGGCGTACTGACGATCCTCCTGGCCACCACCATCTGGACTTTCTACGCCCTGGGCCAGAAGCAGTTGTTGACCGTGTGGAATTCGTTGCAGGTGATGATGGTGATCTACCTGTGTTGCGCGCTCTTGCTGACACCCTGGGCGCACCCGATGGAAGCGCTGCAACTGAGCCCGCTGCAAGGCTGGTTGCTGCTGGCCTGCTGCTTCAATACGCTGATTGCCTACGGCGCATTCGCCGAAGCCCTGGCCCACTGGGAAGCCTCGCGCGTCAGTGCCACCCTGGCGCTGACGCCATTGGTGACCTTCGTCGCGGTGGCTGTGGCCGCGTGGATGTGGCCCGACTATGTGCACGCCGAAGACATCAACGCCCTCGGCTACGGCGGGGCCGTGCTGGTGGTATTGGGGTCCGCAACCGTGGCGTTGGCCCCGTCGTTGTTCGCCGGGCTCAGGGCCCGGCGTGCACGATTGGCGTCTTAATGACCGGCTTCCAGCATGTTTTCCGGACGCACCCACTGGTCGAACTCTTCATCCGTGAGATAGCCCAGCTTGAGCGCCGCTTCCCGTAGGGTCAGCCCTTCGGCATAGGCCTTCTTGGCAATCTCGGCGGACTTGTCGTAGCCAATGTGCGGGTTCAGCGCAGTCACCAGCATCAGGCCACGTTCAAGGTGCGCGGCCATTTGCTCGGCGTCGGGTTCAAGGCCGGCGATGCAGTGCTCCTGGAAGTTGCTGCAGCCGTCAGCCAGCAGGCGGATCGACTCCAGCAGGTTGTGGATGATCACCGGCTTGTACACGTTCAACTGCAAATGGCCCTGGCTGGCGGCGAAACCGATGGTCACGTCGTTGCCCAGCACCTGGCAGGCCAGCATCGAGAGCGCTTCGCACTGGGTCGGGTTGACCTTGCCGGGCATGATCGAGCTGCCCGGTTCATTCGCCGGCAACTTCACTTCCGCGAGCCCGGCACGCGGGCCGGAGCCCAGCAGCCGCAGGTCGTTGGCGATTTTCATCAGGGCCACGGCCAGGGTTTTGAGTGCGCCGTGCAAGGTGGTCAACGGCTCATGGCCGGACAACGCGGCGAATTTGTTCGGCGCGGTGACAAACGGCAGGCCCGACAGCGCCGCCAATTCCGAGGCAATCGCCTCGCCAAAACCGTGAGGTGAATTGAGCCCGGTGCCGACGGCAGTGCCACCCTGGGCCAGCTCACACACGGCGGGCAGGGCGCTGCGGATGGCGCGTTCGGCGTAATCCAGTTGCGCTATAAAGGCTGAAACTTCCTGGCCGAAGGTGATCGGCGTGGCGTCCATCATGTGGGTGCGGCCGGTTTTCACCAGCTTCATGTGGCGCGCCGACAGCTCTGCCAAACCGCCGGACAGTTCACGGATCGCCGGCAACAGCTTCTCGGTGACCGCCTGCACGGCGGCGATGCTCATGGCGGTGGGGAAGCAGTCGTTGGAACTCTGGGAACGGTTCACGTGATCGTTGGGGTGAACCGGGCTCTTGCCGCCACGGGGCTTGCCCGCCAGCTCGTTGGCGCGGCCGGCGATCACTTCGTTGGCGTTCATGTTGCTCTGGGTGCCGCTGCCGGTCTGCCATACCACCAGGGGGAACTGGTCGTCGTGTTCGCCGGCGAGCACTTCGTCGGCGGCCTGTTCGATCAGCCGGGCGATGTCGGCGGGCAGGTCGCCATTGCGGTCGTTGACCCGGGCCGCAGCTTTCTTGATCAGGGCCAGGGCGTGCAACACCGCCAGGGGCATGCGCTGGTCGCCGATGGCGAAGTTCACCAGCGAGCGTTGGGTCTGCGCACCCCAGTAAGCGTCATCCGGGACTTGCACTTCTCCCAGGCTGTCGGTTTCGATACGGCTCATCGGGCACACTCCTTCAGGTTCGTTTGCGCAGTTTAGGCTGTGATCGTCCGGTGGGGTTCCCTTAAAAGACTTTTCATCGGATTCCGCCCCGCAAAACCAGGCCCCATAAGGCGTGGGGTTGAGCCGCGGCGTTTTTTAGGCGCAGAATGGGCGCCCTTGGGGTCTTACCTCGCCTGCTAGAAAAGGAAACTCGATGACTCGTCTTCGTGCCATCTGTACCGCGGTTGCTCTGGTATGTGCCAGCGGCCAGGTTTTTGCCGATACCGCCAGCCACAACGCCAGTGCCGAAGCCTTCCTTACCCTGGCCCATGCCGACAAGCTGGGTACCCCGGTGTACATGCAAGTGCAACAAATGTTCGCCCAGCGTTTCGAGCAGACCAAGGCGCCTGCTTCCAAGCAAACCGTCCTGGACACCTACCAGGCCAAGGCCAACACCGCCCTGGACCAGGCTATTGGTTGGAACAAGCTCAAGCCGGACATGATCAAGCTCTACACCAGTAACTTCAGCGAATCCGAGCTCAAGGACCTGGTTGCGTTCTACCAGTCGCCTCTGGGCAAGAAAGTCCTGGAAAAAATGCCGCAGCTGACCCAGCAATCGGCCCAGATGACCCAGGCCAAGCTGGAAAGCGCGGTACCTGTGGTGAACAAGCTGCTGGAAGACATGACCAACGAGCTGACGCCAAAAGCCCCGGCCCCGGCCAAGAAGAAGTAAACAGGAATGACCATGCAACAGCGTATCGAATCGGCACTCGTCGCCCTGAGCCCGGAACACTTGAGCGTACTGGATGAAAGCCATATGCACAGCCGTGGGTTGCAGACCCACTTCAAGGCCGTGCTGGTCAGCCAGCAGTTCGAGGGGCTCAACCGCGTCAAGCGCCACCAGAAGGTCTATGCCACGTTGGGTGACCTGATGAGCGAATTCCATGCGTTGGCGCTGCATACCTATACGCCTGAAGAATGGGCGAAAATCGACGCAGCCCCGGCCTCGCCGACCTGCGCCGGCGGACACTGACACTGTGGCACATCAGCTTGATGTGGCGAGGGAGCTTGCTCCCGCTGGGTTGCGCAGCAGCCCTTCTGCCAATCACCGCGATCTTTCTGAAAGGTTGCAACTGCCTGGTTGGGGCCGCTGCGCAGCCCAGCGGGAGCAAGCTCTCTCGCCACAGTAAAGAGGCGGTCCATAATCGTCGCCATTTTTGTTAGAATCCGCAACGCGCCGCTTAGTCGGCGCGTTTTTTTTGCATCCGGTTCACCCTTTACGAGGGTAGCCACCTGGAGAGAACACCCATGACTCAACCGATTGTCGTGGCGGCACTGTATAAGTTCGTCACCCTCGAAGATTACGTCGCCCTGCGCGAGCCACTGCTGCAGGCGATGGTCGATAACGGCATCAAGGGCACCTTGCTGATCGCTGAAGAAGGCATCAACGGCACTGTTTCCGGTAGCCGCGAAGGCATTGATGGCTTGATGGCCTGGCTCAAGAACGACCCGCGCATGGACGACATCGACCACAAAGAGTCGTACTGCGACGAGCAGCCGTTCTACCGCACCAAGGTCAAGCTCAAGAAAGAGATCGTGACCCTGGGCGTGGAAGGCGTCGACCCGAACAAAAAAGTCGGCACCTACGTCAACCCGCAGGACTGGAATGCACTGATCAGCGACCCGGAAGTACTGCTGATCGATACCCGCAACGACTACGAAGTGTCCATCGGCACCTTCGAAGGCGCGATTGACCCGAAAACCACCAGCTTCCGCGAATTTCCCGACTACATCAAAGCCAACTTCGACCCGGCCAAGCACAAGAAAGTCGCCATGTTCTGCACCGGCGGCATTCGTTGCGAAAAAGCCTCGAGCTATATGCTCAGCGAGGGTTTCGACGAGGTGTACCACCTCAAGGGCGGCATCCTGAAGTACCTCGAAGAGGTGCCGCAGGAAGAAACCAAGTGGCAGGGCGACTGCTTCGTGTTCGACAATCGCGTCACCGTGCGCCACGACCTGAGCGAAGGCGACTACGATCAATGTCATGCCTGCCGCACACCCGTCAGTGTCGAAGACCGTGCATCCGAACACTATGTAGCCGGCATCAGTTGCCCGCATTGCTGGGATAAGCTTTCAGAGAAGACCCGTCGCAGCGCGATCGACCGGCAGAAGCAGATTGAACTGGCCAAGGCCCGCAATATGCCGCACCCGATTGGCTACAACTACAAGCAATCCCCATCCTCCGAGGCCTGAGCCATGTCCGCGCGCCTGCTCTATGTAATGGATCCGATGTGTTCATGGTGCTGGGGGTTCGCTCCCGTGGCCAAGGCGCTGGTTGAGCAGGCCCAGGCCGCAGGCGTGGAGCTGCACCTGGTGGTGGGCGGTCTGCGCACCGGCAGTGGCGCAGCCCTGGAGCCGACTACCCGACGCTACATACTTGAGCATTGGCAGGCCGTGACCGAAGCCACCGGCCAGCCGTTCAAGCGTGAAGGCGCATTGCCTGATGGTTTTGTCTACGACACCGAGCCGGCTTGCCGTGCCGTGGTCACGGCCCGCAGCCTGGCGCCGGATTGCGCGTGGAAACTGCTGGGCCTGATCCAGCAGGCGTTCTACGTCGAAGGGCGCGACGTAACCCGCGCCGACGTGCTGGTGGAATTGGCCGAAACCGCCGGCGTACCGCGTATCGAATTCGCCGAAGCCTTCGACCGGGCCGATCAGCACGCGGCCACCGCGGCGGATTTCACCTGGGTTCAGGATTTGGGCATCGCCGGTTTCCCGACCTTGCTGGCGGAGCGTAATGGGCAGTTGGCGCTGCTGACCAACGGCTATCAGCCGCTGTCCGAGTTGTCGCCGCTGCTGAGTCGCTGGCTGGAGCGAGCTGCCTGTGCATGATCAGCCCGATCCCATTGAACCCCCAAAGCGCGTCGACCGGCTGACCTGGGCGGAAGTCCGCCGCCTGGCCCTGCATCACAAGAAATCCCTGTGGATCGCCAATGGCGTCGCCGTGCTGGCGACCCTGTGCAGCGTGCCGATTCCGTTGCTGTTGCCGCTGCTGGTGGACGAAGTGCTGCTGGGGCATGGCGATGCGGCACTGAAAGTGATGAATCACGCGTTGCCCCTGGGTTGGCAGAAGGCCGCCGGCTATATCGGCCTGATGCTGCTGGTGACCTTGCTGTTGCGTTGCGGCGCCCTGGTGTTCAACGTATTGCAGGCGCGGTTGTTTGCGCGGCTGGCCAAGGACATTGTCTATCGGATTCGCGTACGGCTGATCGAGCGCCTCAAGCGTATTTCCCTCAGCGAATACGAAAGCCTGGGCAGCGGCACGGTGACCACGCACCTGGTCACCGACCTGGACACGGTGGACAAATTCGTCGGCGAGACCCTCAGCCGGTTCCTGGTGGCGATGCTCACGCTGGTGGGCACGTCCGGGATCCTGATGTGGATGCACTGGAAGCTGGCGCTGTTGATCCTGCTGTTCAACCCGCTGGTGATCTACGCCACCGTGCAGTTGGGCAAACGGGTCAAGCACCTGAAGAAGCTGGAAAACGACAGCACCTCGCGGTTTACCCAGGCCCTCACCGAAACCCTTGATGCGATCCAGGAAGTGCGTGCCGGCAACCGCCAGGGCTTTTTCCTTGGGCGCCTGGGCCAGCGCGCCCAGGAAGTACGGGACTTTGCCGTCAATTCCCAGTGGAAAAGCGACGCCTCCAGCCGCGCCAGTGGCTTGCTCTTCCAGTTCGGTATCGACATCTTCCGTGCGGCGGCGATGCTGACGGTGCTGTTTTCCGACCTGTCTATCGGCCAGATGCTCGCGGTGTTCAGCTACCTGTGGTTCATGATCAGTCCGGTGGAGCAGCTGTTGAACCTGCAATACGCCTACTACGCGGCGGGCGGGGCGCTGACGCGGATCAACGAACTGCTGGCCCGCGCCGACGAACCGCAGTACGCGGGCGGTGCCGATCCGTTTACCGGGCGCGAGACCGTCGGCATCGAGGTGCGCGGCCTGAACTTCGGCTATGGCGAAGAGCTGGTGCTCGACCAGTTGAACCTGAACATTGCCCCGGGTGAAAAAGTCGCGATTGTCGGCGCCAGTGGCGGCGGCAAAAGTACCCTGGTGCAACTGTTGCTCGGGCTGTATACGCCGCAGGCGGGCAGCATCCGTTTTGGTGGCTTGACCCAGCAGGAAATCGGGCTGGAGACGATTCGCGAGAATGTCTCCGTGGTGCTGCAGCATCCGGCGCTGTTCAATGATACGGTGCGCGCCAACCTGACCATGGGCCGTGAACGCAGCGACCAGGCCTGCTGGCAGGCGTTGGAAATTGCCCAGCTGGACGCGACTGTCAGGGCGCTGCCGTTAGGCCTGGACAGTGTGGTCGGGCGCTCCGGCGTACGCTTCTCCGGCGGGCAGCGGCAGCGCCTGGCCATTGCACGGATGGTGCTGGCGGAGCCAAAAGTGGTAATACTCGACGAAGCCACCTCGGCCCTGGATGCGGCAACCGAATACAACCTGCACCAGGCGCTGGCGCGGTTTCTCAGTGGCCGTACCACCTTGATCATCGCCCACAGGCTGTCGGCGGTGAAACAGGCGGATCGGGTATTGGTGTTTGATGGTGGGCATATTGCCGAAGATGGCGACCATCAGCAGTTGATTGCTGACGGTGGCCTGTACGCCAAACTTTACGGACACTTGCAACAAGTGCGGTGATTTAGCCTACGCTGAGCTATCAGGAGCGGTTTTCACTCGCGTGCGTATTTTAGTTGTGCATGTGCAAGGGACCTCATGAAGCAAAAGCAGACTCTCGGAACCCCTCGGTTATTGGGCATTGTGTGGCCTTTTATCGCCGTCGTACTGTTCCAGGCATTGTTAGGCTGCGTCAGTCTCTACGTGCTCTCGGCGGTGCGCGGTTATGTGGCGGGCGAGAGCCTGTGGTCCAAGGGCCAGAAAGACGCGATCTTCTACCTGACGCTGTACGCCGACAACCGCGACGAAGCCACCTTCCTCAAATACCAGAACGCGATTGCCGTGCCTCAGGGCGGGCATGAACTGCGGGTGGCCCTCGACCGCCCGACCCCGGACCTGACCGCCGCGCGCGCGGGTATCCTCAAGGGCGGCAACCACCGCGACGACGTTTCCAGCCTGATCTGGCTGTACCTCAACTTTCGCCATTTCAGTTATCTGGAAAAAGCCATCGAGCTGTGGACCGTGGGCGATGCCTACCTGGTGCAACTGGACGACCTGGCCCAGGAGATGCACCGGGCGATCCTTGTCAATCAGGTCAGCAGCAGCGACGTGCGCAGCTGGAAGGAGCGGATTTTCGCCATCAACGACGGGGTAACGCCAGCCGCCAAAGCCTTCAGCGATGCGCTGGGCGAAGGCTCTAGGGTGATTCTGCGCCTGCTGCTGGTGACCAACCTGGCCACGGCGCTGGGCTTGATCGTGCTGGCGCTGTTGCGCACCCACAAGCTGCTGGCCCAGCGTCACGCGTTTGCCGACGCGCTTCAGTTAGAGAAGGAGCGGGCGCAGATTACCCTGGAGTCGATTGGCGACGGGGTGATCACCACTGATGTCGAAGGTGCCATTGCCTATATGAACCCGGCCGCCGAAGCCCTGACCCACTGGAAAGGTGCCCAGGCCCAGGGGTTGCCGCTGGCAGCGCTGTTCAACCTGCTGGATGAAAATGCCCAGGCCGACGGTTTTACCTTGATCGAGCGCATATTGAGCGGCCAGCTTGGTGGGGGCAGCGAGCATTCCAAGCTGATCCAGCGCGTGGACGGCACCACCGTGTCCGTCACCCTGGTGGGGGCGCCGATCCGCAATGCCGGCAAAGTCGTCGGCGCGGTACTGGTGCTGCACGACATGACCCAGGAGCGTCAGTACATCGCCAACCTGTCCTGGCAGGCGACCCACGACGCCTTGACCGGCCTGGCCAACCGGCGCGAGTTTGAGTTCCGCCTGGAGCAGGTGCTGCACAACGTCGGGCGCCAGCAAAGCGGGCGCCATGCCTTGATGTTTCTCGACCTGGACCAGTTCAAGCTGGTTAACGACACCTGTGGGCATGCCGCGGGGGACGAGCTGCTGCGGCATATCTGCGCGCTGCTGCAATCGGACCTGCGCGAAGGCGACACCCTGGCCCGTCTGGGGGGCGATGAGTTCGGTATCCTGTTGGAGAATTGCCCGGCGCCGGTGGCGGAAAAAATCGCCGAGAGCCTGCGCCATACCGTGCAGAGCCTGCATTTTGTGTGGAAGGGCAGGCCGTTTGTCACCACCGTGAGTATCGGCCTGGTGCACATCACGCAAGCCCCCACCACCCTTGAAACCTCGCTGCGGGCCGCCGACATGGCGTGCTACATGGCCAAGGAAAAGGGCCGCAACCGGGTGCAGGTGTATCACGCCGATGACTCGGAATTGTCCCTGCGCTTTGGCGAGATGGCCTGGGTGCAGCGCTTGCATATGGCCCTGGAAGAGAACCGCTTTTGCCTGTACGCCCAGGAAATCGCGCCCCTCGGGCATACCGAGCAGGGCGACGGGCATATCGAAATCCTGCTGCGCCTGCATGACGAGGCGGGGCGGATCATCCTGCCGGACAGTTTTATCCCGGCGGCCGAGCGTTACGGGTTGATGACCTCCCTGGACCGCTGGGTGGTGGAGAACGTATTCAAGATCGTCGCGGGCTGCATGCGTGAGCGCCCGGGCCGGCCCATGGCCATGTGTGCGATCAATCTGTCAGGCATTACCATCGGCGACGAGGACTTTCTCGGCTTCCTGCGTGAGCAATTCAGCGCCTATGGCATTCCGCCAGAAATGATTTGTTTTGAAATTACAGAAACCAGCGCTATCGCGAATTTGGGTAGTGCAATTCGTTTTATCAACGAGCTCAAAGAGTTAGGGTGCTATTTCTCCCTCGATGACTTCTGCGCCGGGATGTCCTCGTTCGCATATCTTAAACATTTACCTGTAGACTTCTTGAAGATCGATGGAAGTTTCGTAAAGGATATGCTGGACGACCCGATTAACCGCGCTATGGTCGAAGTGATCAATCATATCGGTCATGTCATGGGTAAGCGCACAATTGCCGAATTTGTCGAGACACCCCAGATCGAACAAGCCTTGCTTGAGATCGGGGTCGACTATGCTCAGGGATACCTGATCGAGCGACCGCAGTTGTTTACCTTTGATAGTTTGCAGTGTCGACCTGTGCGACCGCAGCCTCTGTTATTCAAGGCGCCTGGCACGTTCCGATGAAACATTTGCTGGTCTGTACATATCACAAATCAAAAGGAGCCCGACAGTGATCGACACATTCAACAGAACCGGCCCGCTTATGGAAGCCTCCAGTTACCCCGCCTGGGCACAACAGCTGATCCAGGCCTGTAGCGAGAGCAAGCGCCGCGTTGTCGAGCACGAACTGTACCAGCGCATGCGCGATAACAAGCTCAGCGCCAAGACCATGCGTCACTACCTGATTGGTGGCTGGCCAGTGGTTGAACAGTTTGCGTTGTACATGGCGCAGAACCTCACCAAGACCAAATTTGCCCGCCATCCTGGGGAGGACATGGCGCGCCGCTGGCTGATGCGCAATATTCGCGTGGAACTCAACCACGCCGATTATTGGGTGCATTGGGCCCGTGCCCATGGCGTCAGCCTGGAGGAATTGCAGGCACAGGAAGTGCCGCCGGAGCTGCATGCCCTCAGCCATTGGTGCTGGCACACCAGCTCGGCCGATTCGCTGATTGTCGCGATTGCCGCCACCAACTACGCCATCGAGGGGGCCACTGGGGAGTGGTCCGCCGTGGTGTGTTCCACCGGCGTCTATGCCGCGGCTTTCCCTGAGGAAGACCGCAAGCGCGCCATGAAGTGGCTGAAGATGCACGCCCAGTACGATGATGCGCACCCTTGGGAGGCGCTGGAAATCATCTGCACCCTGGCCGGCATGAACCCGACCAAGGAACTGCAGGTAGAGCTGCGTCAGGCGGTGTGCAAGAGCTACGACTACATGTACCTGTTCCTGGAACGCTGCATGCAGTTGGAAAAGTCGGCGGCCACCCCCCGTAAACAACCCACCCTGGTTGCCAGCGAAGCCTGAACCCTGTGATGGCGGGGCCGCTGTGAAGTAAAGCGGTTACCCCGCCATTGCCAGGCGGTTGCGGCCTTCGCGCTTGGCCACATACAAGGCGTTGTCCGCCCGGCGCAATACGCTCTCGGCGGACTCTCCGGCCAGCAAGGTCGAGCAACCCAGGCTCACGGTCAATTCGATACGTTCATCGTCCGCCCAGTAATCCTGAGCCTGTGCCGCATGGCGCAGGCGCTCACCGACCATCGACGCCGCATCCCGGCCGGTGTTGGACAGCAGGATCAGAAACTCTTCCCCGCCAAACCGAAACACCATGTCCACATTGCGCAACTGGCTCTTGATCGAGGCAGCAACGGCCTTGAGCACCTTGTCGCCCGTGGCATGGCCGTGGGTGTCGTTGATGTGTTTGAAGTGGTCGATGTCCAGCATCAGCAAGGACAGCGGCTGCAGGTGTCGGCGGGCCATGTCGATTTCCCGCTGCAGGGTCTGGTCCATGGCGATGCGGTTACCGGTTTCCGTCAGCGGATCGCGCAGGGCGCTGCGGGTCGCCGCCCGGTAGAGCAGGGCGTTGCGCATCGGGTAGAGCAGGGTGGCCAGCAGTGATTCCAGGTTGGCCAACTCGTCTTCCATGAAGTGTTGGTTGCGCCGAAACACCAGTTC
The DNA here is from genome assembly GCF_020515595.1 of Pseudomonas sp. MWU16-30323. Taxonomy (NCBI): domain Bacteria; kingdom Pseudomonadati; phylum Pseudomonadota; class Gammaproteobacteria; order Pseudomonadales; family Pseudomonadaceae; genus Pseudomonas; species Pseudomonas sp. MWU16-30323. The sequence goes on along the minus strand of NZ_JAIWYM010000016.1, from coordinate 18,723 downwards.
GCCGAGGTGCTCGCCTTCGTGGCTGAGGGCGTAGCTCACCGAATGATGGCCGCGGTGGCCGTACTCCAGGCGCAGGTCGCTGGCTTCGTGACGGTATTGCAGGGCGTCCAGCGGCACCAGGCGTTGGATCTCGCGGAAGAACAGCGCAAGGATGTGCTCCGGCTCCAGGCTGGTTTGCAATTGCATGCCCAGTTGCTGGCGAAGTTGCTCAACCGTGGCGGGGCGTCGTGTAAGAAGGGACGGCTGACCAAAGCCCAGGCGTTGCAATTTGGCACTGTCGAAGTCAATTGCGTTGGTCTGGGTCGGTGTTTTCATAAGTGTATGAGCCCCTAAGCACAAAACTGTCTTACAGGCTGGGTGAGAGCGTCGTACTGTTCCTTCAGTTCCGTAGGACTGACGTATAGTCTAGCCCGGTTTGCCCCAGGGTATAACTGCCGCACGTCTTATAGCCGGGACCGCGTCGCCACGGGCCCCGGCGTGGGGCTTATTGTTTTTGCGGGTCAAACTGCTTGTCGCGGATAAACAGCGCCGGGATCACCCCGCAGATAAAGTACGCGCCACCCATCACCAGGAATCCGACGCCGATCGAGCCATGGGACGCCAGGAAGCCAATGGCTGCGGGTGCCACCGCTGCGCCAATTCGGCCAATGTTGTAGGCCCCGCCCACTGCCGAGCCGCGAAATTTCGCCTCGAAACTTTCGGTCATGTAGGTCGCATTCACGCCGTAGGGAATGCCGTACAGGAAACCGAACACAATCAGCATCCACAGGATGTTATCCGGGCTCTGGAACAGCACGATCACCGGCAGGAAAATCGCTGTGCCCAGCGCGCCAACGGCGAACACCAGGCGTCGGCCCAGGCGGTCTGCCGCGAGCCCGGCGAGGATCTTGCCGAAAATCATCGCCGCGTAGGTACCGACCATGTAGCTGGTCATGGACTTGAAGTTCATCCCCAGCTCGCCTTCCAGGTACGACGGCATCCAGTTATTGACGCCGTAGTAGCCAAACTGCAGGAAGCCTGCGGTCAGCGCCCAGAGGATAAACATGCGGCTGGCTTTCGGGTCGCTGAAGATCAGTTTGAACATGCCGTCGGGTTTCTTCGCCGAGATGCGCTTGATGCCTTCGGCCTTTTCCCGGGCGCGTTCGGCCTGGGCCTTGATCCAGGCTTGGGGCTCCGGCACCAGGCGCTGCATCAGCACGGCGAGGATCACCGGGATGATTGCCACATAGAACAACCAGCGCCAGCCGTGGTTCGGCAGGATCCAGCCGGCGAGCAAGGTGGCGACGATGTAGCCCACCGACCAGCCGGCCTGCAGGGTGCCGAGCACGGTGGTGCGATAGCGGGTCGGCACGTACTCGGCCATCAGCGTATTGCACGCCACATACAGTGCGCCCAACCCGAGGGAGGCGAAGAAACGCGTGCTCGCAAACTGCCAATAGCTGTGGGTCATGCCCAGGATCGCCGTGCCGGCGGAGAACAGCACGATGCTCCAGACCACGGTCTTCACCCGGCCAAAACGGTCACAGGCCCACCCCCCGTAAATCCCGCCGATGGCCATCCCGGCCAGGGTGAAACTGCCCAGGCTGCCGGCTTCGACGCTGGTCAGGCCGAACTCGGCCTTGAGGCTGCTGAGGCTGTAGGACAGCAGCATCAAGTCGGCACCGTCGATCAGCAGGCCGAGGAAGCAGAAGATGAAAACAATGATCCACAGGTTGTTTTTCGCGGGCGACAACGCACCCGCCGAAGCGGCGACTTCCATAGCGATACCTTGTTGTAGTTGTTAGGGCACAAGTTATGGGTGTTGCGGTAATACGGTTGGAACACGGTCACTGTGGGAGCTGGCTTGCCTGCGATAGCATCGCTGCGGTGTTACTGCCAGACCGAGTTGTCTGCATCGCAGGCAAGCCAGCTCCCACATGGGTTCTGTGTTGTTCCTGGAGGTTTAGTGCTTGGCCTCGCGAATCATGTTGCGGGCGATCACCAATTGCTGGATCTGCGTGGTGCCTTCATACAGCCGGAACAAGCGCACATCGCGATAGAACCGCTCGATGGCGTACTCGCTCACATACCCGGCACCGCCGTGAATCTGCACGCAACGGTCGGCCACCCGGCCGCACATTTCCGTGGCGAACATCTTCGAGCAGGACGCTTCGGTGCTGATGTTCTGGCCTTCATCACGCTTGCGCGCAGCGTCCACCACCATGCAGCGGGCGGCGTAGATTTCGGCCTTGCTGTCGGCGAGCATCGCCTGGATCAGCTGGAACTCGGCAATCGGCTGGCCGAACTGTTTGCGTTCCAGGGCGTAGTTCAGTGCATCGTTGAGCATGCGTTCGGCGGCTGCGACGCTGACGGCGGCAATGTGCAGGCGCCCCTTATCGAGCACCTTCATCGCGGTCTTGAACCCCACGCCTTCGACGCCGCCGATCAACTGGTCGGCCGGCACGCGCACGTTGTCGAAAATCACGTCGCAGGTGTGGGCGCCTTTCTGGCCCATCTTGTGGTCACGCTTGCCCAGGGACAGGCCTGGCGTGTTGCGCTCGACGATAAACGCACTGATGCCGCCCGAGCCCTTGATGTCCGGGTTGGTACGGGCCATCACCGTGTAGATCCCGGCGTGGGGGGCGTTGGTGATAAAGCGCTTGGTGCCGTTGATGAGGTAGTGGTCACCGTCGCGCACCGCCGTGGTTTTCAGCGAGGCGGCGTCGGAGCCGGAGTCCGGTTCGGTCAGGCAGAACGAGCTGAGCAACTCGCCGCTGGCCAGTTTCGGCAGGTAGTGCTGCTTCTGCGCCTCGGTGCCGTCCAGCAGGATGCCGATGGAGCCGATGCCGTTGTTGGTGCCGAAGTAGGAGCGGAATGCCGGAGAGGTGCGCCCCAGTTCAAAGGCCACGTTCACCTCTTCTTCCATGGTCAGCCCGAGGCCGCCGTAGGCTTCGGGCAGGGTCAGGCCGAACAGGCCCAACTCGCGGAACTGGCTGACGATATCCGCCGGGACGTCATCGGTCTCGGCCAGTTCGTTTTCCCGTGGGATCAGCGCTTCGTTGACGAACTGCTGGAGGGTTTCCAGCAACAGATGAAGCGTTTCGGGGTCTCGGATCATGTGCATTCCTCAGCGGCCCGTTCGGCGGGCCTGTTGTCGTCAATCTGCCGAGGCCTTGCACCGATCTGTCTAGCGGGCGGCGGCCTCGATGTTGTTCACCATGTGCTTGAGACGGGGCCCGATGTCGTCCTCGAGTTTCTCCCGGGAAAGGTGAAAACTCGGTCCGCCACAGTTGAACGTCAGCAGTCCATGTTGTGCATGCAGCAGCGGTACGGCGATGGCGTTTACATCGCGGTGCCACTCACCGATCGACATGCAGTAGCCGAAATCGGTGTAATCCCGGAAGGCCCGTTCCAGGCCCTTCCTGATGCCCGGCCAGTCCTCCAGGTGACGCTGGCGGATATGGTCGAGGATAAATTCCCGCTCGTTTTCCGGCATCGCTGCCAGGCAGGCGCGGCCTGCGGAACTCAAGTGCAACGGCAACCGTGTACCGACCTGGCGGCGCATGGTCATGTTGGCTTCGCCCTGGACCACGTCCAGGTACACCATGTCCAAACGGTCGCGGGTCGCCATGGCCACCGCGGCCTGGGCGTACTTGGCCATCGTCTCCATCAGCGGATGGGCCACAGCCCGCACCGATAGGTTCGACAGCATCGCGTAACCGAACGCCATCACCCCTACATCCAGCTGATACCGGCCCGACTGCGGCAGGTGCTTGAGATAGCCCAAGCGGGTCAGCGTATGGGTCATCCGTGTAATCGTCGGCTTTGGCAGCCCGGTCTTGCGCGCCAGCTCCTGGTTACCCAGCACGCTTTCGCTGGGGGTGAAGCAGCGCAGCAATTCCAGGCCTCGGGCCAGGGCGGTGACGAACTGGCGGTCCTTGTCTTCCTCCTCGTCGGCATTCATCGGATCGATCAGCAAGTGCTCGAACCCGTGGTTGCCGGCAGGTGTTTCGGGTGTGTTCGGGTCCAGGTTTCGACGGCGCATGTTAGTCCCCCTTTTTTTAGAAAATCAACAAAACAAAATTGTATTCCGCACAGCGAAACTAAGCAACTCGGCGCTTGATTGTCTTTTTGTTTAATAAAACCCGTCTAAACAACGAGTTATAGCCCGATTTACGGGTGGATCAGGTTTTTACGTTTACATCGCGATGAGTCGGTCCTTATGATTATCGCTAAATACGGAATGTTGTTTCGCATAGCGAAACTATCGATATCCGAACTAACAAGAACATTGCAGCAGGAGAACTTGTGGCCAGCCTCGACCCACCCGTAGTGCACCTCGACGTCCAGGACAATGGCGTCGCCGTGGTACGCATCCACCGTCCCGACGTGAAAAACGCCTTGAACGCCCAGGTTCGCGAAGCACTGGCCGAGCATTTTCGTGCCCTGGCCAAGCGTCGTGATGTGCGCGCCATCGTGCTCACCGGCGGCGATCAGTTCTTCGTCGCCGGTGCCGACATCAAGGAATTCGCCAGCGCCACGCCGATCGAGATGTACCGCCGGCACACCGAGTATTTGTGGGAAGCCATCAGCCGCTGCCCGAAGCCGGTGATCGCTGCGGTGAACGGTTTTGCCCTGGGGGGCGGTTGTGAGCTGGCCATGCATTGCGACCTGATCGTCGCCGGAGAGTCGGCGCGGTTCGCTCAACCCGAGGTCAAGTTGGGCCTGATGCCGGGCGCCGGTGGCACCCAGCGCCTGGTACGCGCCGTGGGCAAGTTCCAGGCCATGCGCATCGCGTTGACCGGCTGCATGGTCAAGGCGCCGGAAGCCCTCGCCATGGGCATGCTCAGCGAAGTGGTGGCGGATGACCAGACTATCCCTCGCGCCCTGGAACTGGCCGCGCAGATCGCTGCGTTGCCGCCGCTGGCGGTGGAGCAGATCAAGGAAGTGATGCTCGCTGGCGCCGACCTGCCGCTGGAAAGTGCGCTGGTGCTGGAGCGCAAGGCCTTTCAACTGCTGTTCGATTCGGCAGACCAGAAGGAGGGCGCCGCGGCGTTCTTCGAAAAACGCACCGCGAACTACCTGGGGGAATGACGATGACGGATTCAATCAAGATCATGGGCCTGGTAGGCACCGGCGTGATGGGCGCCGGAATCGCACAGATTGCCGCCCAGGCGGGCGTGTTGGTGCACTTGTTCGATGCCCGCGATGGCGCCGCGCAAACCGCTCGGGACAACCTCGGCGCGACGCTTTCAAAGCTGGCCGCCAAGGGCAAGATCACCCAGGCGGCGATGGACGCCGCGTTGGAGAACCTGCACGTCGCCGCCACGGTTGAGGCGCTGCACGACTGCGACCTGGTGGTGGAGGCGATCGTCGAAAACCTCGACGCCAAGCGCGGCCTGTTGCAGCAACTGGAAGGCGTGGTCAGCGCGGGTTGCATCCTCGCCACCAACACCTCGTCGCTGTCGGTCACGGCCATCGCCACCGGCTGCCAACACCCTGAGCGGGTGGCCGGTCTGCACTTCTTCAACCCGGTGCCGTTGATGCGCGTCGTCGAAGTGATCGACGGCCTGGCCACTGCGCCGAAGGTCGGTGACGACCTGCTGGCCTTCGTGGCCCGCACCGGCCATCGCGGTGTGCGTGCCAAGGACACCCCGGGCTTTATCGTCAACCACGCTGGCCGTGCCTACGGTACCGAAGCCTTGAAAATGCTCGATGAAGGCATTGCCGAGCGCGGCGATATCGACCGTATCCTGCGTGAAGGTGCAGGCTTTCCCATGGGGCCGCTGGAATTGCTCGACCTCACCGGGCTCGACGTTTCCCACCCGGTGATGGAGTCGATCTACAACCAGTTCTATCAAGAAGCGCGCTACAAACCGTCGCCCCTGACCCGCCAGATGCTGGTGGGCGGACGCCTGGGACGCAAGAGCGGGCAGGGCTTCTACCGTTATGAAAATGGCCAGGTGGTCGACGGCCCGCAGTCGCAGCCGGTGCCTTCAGTGAAGCCGTTGCCGCCGGTATGGATCGCCACCGAAGACGCCGACGACTACGAGCGCCTGAGCGCCTTGGTGATCGAGTTGGGCGCGCACCTTGAAAGCGCGGCGCAACCTTCGCCTGAAGCGTTGTGCCTGCTGGCGCCTTACGGCCTCGATGCCACATCGGCCAGCGAACGCTTCCACACCGACCCGGCGCGCACCCTGTGCATCGACCTGCTGACCGACCTGTCACGCCATCGCACCCTGATGCAAAACCCGCTGACCTCCACCGCCACCCGCGACGCCGCCCACGCGCTGCTCGCCAGTGACGGGGTGGGCGTGACAGTGATCAGCGACAGCTTCGGCTTCGTCGCCCAGCGCACCTTGGCGATGGTGGTCAACCTGGCCTGCGATATCGCCCAGCAACGCATCGCCAGCGTCGACGACATCGACCAGGCCGTACACCTCGGCCTGGGTTACCCGCAGGGGCCGCTGGCGTGGGGCGATGCCCTCGGGCCCCGGCGCATCCTCACGATTTTGCAGCGCATGAGCGAACTCACCCACGACCCACGTTATCGCCCCAGCCCCTGGCTGCGGCGGCGTGCCGTGCTGGGGATTTCCCTGCGTCATGAAGAGCCGGCAGTCGGCTGATTTCGACTCATCACAGGACAAGAATAATGGGTGCATTGACAGGTTTGCGGGTGCTGGATTTAAGCCGGGTATTGGCCGGGCCCTGGTGTGGCCAGGTGTTGGCTGACCTCGGCGCGGAAGTGATCAAGATCGAACGGCCACAGAGCGGTGACGACACCCGTGGTTGGGGCCCGCCGTGGATGAAGACCGACACCGGCGAGTCGTCCGGACAGGCGTCTTATTACCAGTCCACCAACCGCGGCAAATTATCCGTGGCCATCGACCTCGCCACCTCCGAAGGCCAGGAACTGGTGCGAGCCCTGGCGGCCAGCTCCGACGTACTGATCGAAAACTACAAGGCCGGCTCCCTGGCGCGTTATGGCCTGGATTACGCGACCCTGGCCGAGATCAACCCACGGTTGGTGTATTGCTCCATCACCGGCTTCGGCCAGACCGGCCCGCGTGCCGAAGAGCCCGGCTACGACTTCATCATCCAGGGCATCGGCGGCCTGATGAGCATCACCGGCGAACGCGACGACCTGCCCGGCGGCGGCCCGCAAAAAGTCGGCGTGGCGTTTTCCGACCTGATGACCGGCCTGTATTCCACCGTCGCCATCCAGGCCGCACTGCTCAGCCGCGAACGCACCGGCGTCGGCCAACACATCGACATGGCCCTGCTGGACGTACAAGTGGCAACCCTGGCCAACCAGAGCATGAACTACCTGGCCTCGGGCAAGGTGCCGCAGCGGTACGGCAACGCCCACGCCAACATCGTGCCGTACCAGGTGTTCCGTGCGGCAGACCGCGACTTCATTATCGCCTGCGGCAACGACAGCCAGTTTATTGCGCTGTGCCACAGCATAGGCTTGCCGCACTTGCCGGATGATCCGCGCTTTCGGCGTAATGCCGATCGGGTCGCGCATCGGGCGGAGATTGTCGAGCTGTTGTCGGCGCATTTTCTGCAGCGTACGGCGGACGAGTGGGTGGCGAGCATTCACGCGTCGAAGGTGCCGGTGGGGGCGATCAACAACATCGCGCAATCCCTGGAAGAACCCCAGGTGATTGCCCGGGGCTTGATGGTGAAGATCCCGCATCCCAGGAATCCGGAGTTCGCCATGGTCGGCAGCCCGATCAAGATGTCGGGCACGCCGGTGGAGTATGTGAGGCCGGCGCCGATGTTGGGGCAGCACACCGATGAAGTGCTTGGCGAGCGCCTGGGGTTGTCGGCGGAGCAGTTGGTGCAGCTCAAGGCGGGTGGGGTGATCGAGCAGTTGGACTGAACAATGGCGGCCCGGAGGGCCGCCATCCATCTGGCTGATTGTTTAGCGCGCGACTTCTTTAAGGTAGGTATTTCGGGCTGCAACGGCCGTCGGCGTGAAGTCCGTAAATACACCATCAACGCCCGCCCGGAAGAAGGCCAGGTATTCGGCCGCCGGATTGCCCTTGTAGGCACCGGCCAGGTACTTCGCTTCGTTGCGGAAGGTGAAGATATGGACGAACAAACCGGCCTTGTGGGCATCGCTGATCAGGCTGGTCGGCTTGAAGGTGTCGACCTCGGGCAAACCCGGGTTTTGCGCTGAAGAGGTGGTCAGCGCCATCGCCTGCGGCTTCCACGGCCCGATGCCGTCGGCGTAGGTCTTGACCTCGGCCAACCCGGCCGGCGTCAGCATCGCACCAAAGGCGCGTGGATCGCCGGCGACGGTCCAGCTGTAGGGGCGGCCGCTGACGAAAGTGTTGGGTTTGTCCGTGATGAAAATGGTCTCGCCGGTCTTGAAGTTCACACCGTTCCCATCCACCAACTGCACCGCCCTGGATTGCAGGCCGATAGAGCGAAGGTACTTCAGGCTGTTCGGGTCGAAGCTCTGCACAAACACCGGCGCGTCTTTGCGATTGAGGTTGTTGTCTTTAAGGGTCTTGAGAAACGCCGCTTCGAACGGATGACTGCCCGGCGCGCCGCAACCATTGGCGATGGCCTGGGCGTTGTTCCAGATCGGGTTCTTGCTTTCCGGGTAGGTGGTAATCACACGGCCTGTGGCGGCGCTTTTGGCTTTTGCGATGTCGATCACTTCCTGGAAACTCAGGATCGGCAGCTTGCCGTTGAGTTCGGTCGGACGCTCGTCGCGGGCGTCGTACGTCGTGCCGCCGATCCATTGCTTGAGTTCGGCCAGGGTGAAATCGCTGATTGACCAGTCGTTGGTATGGTCTTCGCCATCCACGATCAAGGACTTCAACACGGATTTTGGATCGTTGGGGTTCGTCAGATCACTGAGGTATTGGGCCGGGCCATTTTCTGCAGTGGCGGGATATTTGACGTTAACCAGTACACCGGGAACCGTGCGCTTGCGGCGTGCAACTTCTGGATTGGTCTTCGCGACGTCGCTGATGTTGGTGTTGTCGCTCAACCAGGGATTGTGCCGAGCCACCAATACACAGTCCTTGGTCATGTGCAGGTCCAGCTCCAGCGAATCCGCACCAGCGTCGGCGGCATGCTCGTAGGAGGCCCGGGTTTCTTCCGGGTACAGTCCTGGCAGGCCGCGATGGCCGATAACCAACGGCGGTGTACCGTCCAGGGTTTTGAAGGAACCAGAGGCCGCAGGCGCGCTTCCGGTCACACTGTCACACGCGCTCACTGTCAGGCTGCATCCGATAACGATAAAGCGGGCAAGCAGGGTTTTTACCGCTGGCGGGCCTGAGCGAGTGTGCATGTGTCATCCTTCAAGAAGAGGGTAGGGGGCGGGGTATCTGCGGATGTTGGCGTTGACGTATGACAGCGTCGTGACAGGAAGTGGCGTGGTGATTTTCCAGCGCAGCGCACCTGGGTGAAGCAAAAAACTCACTGAATGCTTGACTTATCCTTTTCAATCAGTAACATACGGCGCATTCCGCGATAGCTCAGTTGGTAGAGCAAATGACTGTTAATCATTGGGTCCCTGGTTCGAGTCCAGGTCGTGGAGCCAGATAGTGAAAAAGCCTGCAGAGATGCAGGCTTTTTTTTGCCTTGAATCTGACCGGGGCTTGCCGGCCACAAAGGTGTTTTTACTTCTGGCTCAACGCTGCGATCGACAGCCCCGAGGCCACGAAGGTAAAGCCGGCGCCCAGGTTAAGCCCGTTGACCACCTTGGGCTTGCGTTGCAGCCACGCCGAAAGACCCGTCGCAAAAATCCCCATGAGGGCGAAGCCCAGTGCGGTCAAACCGGCGAACCAGGCGCCGTACACCATCATTTGCACGGTGACCGAGCCCAGCTTGGGGTTGACGAACTGAGGAATGAAGGCGAGCACAAAGAGGCCCGGCTTGGGATTCAGGGCCGCAGACAGAAAGCCGGTGAGGAATATTTTTTTCAAGGGCTGGCGCGCGGCAGGCTGAAAGTTGATCAGGCTACGCGAGCGCAAGACTTTGATGCCGAGCCAAAGCAAGTAGCTGGCCCCGATCACCTTGACGATCCAGAAGGCCAGCACTGAGGTCTGCATCAAGAGGGTCAACCCCAGGGAGGCGGTTGTCACGTGAAAGAGGATGCCGGTGCCCGAAGCCATTCCTGAGATGGCTGCCGCCAGTCTGCCCTGGCTGAGCCCCCTGGCGATTGCCAGCAGGTTATCCGGCCCTGGGGAAAGCACCAGTAACAGACAGGCGGCGGTATAGGTCAGCCAAATATCCAATGGGAACACAATTATTCTCCTTTTGTGTTTGGGCGCCCACCCCGATGCTTTCGGGATGAGTGCCATGGTGCGTGGTGAGGATAGCAGGCTCATTGGCCCGGCACTTTCGGTTTGAGGAACGTCCTCGAATCAGACGATATTCGGCAGGCATGCAAACTTGCTTTTTTATCGCTCAAAAGGATCAAAGTCGGGCACCCTACGCGCTATCCATTTCTGCTTTTCGACAGGATTCGAACATGTCAAAACTTCCCGAAACGTCCACCGATCCCTACCAATGGCTTGAAGACGTCGACGGCGAGCAATCGATGCACTGGGTGCAAGCCCAGAACCTCAAGACCGAAGACCGGCTCGCCCGCTCCGACAGCTTCCAGCAAATCAAGGCCGACGTGCTGGAGATGCTGGACTCGGACAGCAATATCCCCCACGTCGACAAGGTCGGCGCCTATTACTACAACTTCTGGATGGACGCCGCCCACCCGCGGGGCCTGTGGCGTCGCACCACGCTTGAGGAGTACCGCAAGCCTCAGCCCGCCTGGGAAACGCTGCTGGACCTTGATGCACTGAACGCCACCGAAGGCGAAAACTGGGTATGGCACGGTGCTGACTATTTGCGCCCGGACTACCAGCGCTGCCTGCTGGCGTTGTCCCGCGGCGGGGCGGATGCGAGTGTCACCCGGGAATTTGATCTGGCCAGCAAGACCTGGGTCGAGGACGGTTTCCAGTTGCCCGAGTCCAAGGGCGGCCTGGGCTGGATCGACCGTGACAACGTCTATGTCTTCACCGATTTTGGTGAGGGCACGATGACCCGCTCCGGCTACCCGCGCATCGTCAAACACTGGCAGCGCGGTACGCCGCTGAGTGCCGCCCGTGTTGTCTACGAAGGCACTCTGGATGACATGTACATCGCGGCGATGCACGATGATACGCCGGGCTATGAGCGTGATTTCGTCAGCCGCACGCTGGCGTTCTACGACAACGAACTGTACCTGCGGGGCAACGGCGGCCAGTTAAGTAAAATCGACGCGCCAAACTCGGCGGAAAAGTCGGTGCATAAAGACTGGCTGCTGCTGGAACTGCGGGAGGACTGGGCGCTCGATGAGGTGTTTGTGGCCGGCTCGTTGCTGGCGATCCGGTTTGATCGCTTCATGGCAGGCCAGCGGGATTTCGACGTGCTGTTCACCCCTACGGACAGCACCTCGCTGGCGGGTTTTTTCTGGACGCTGAATCACCTGGTGCTGAACGTACTCGATCACGTCAAGAATCGCCTCAGTGTGCTGACTCCCGGCGCGAACGGATGGCAGCGCAGCCCGTTCACCGGCGCGCCCGGCATGGGGACGGTGTATGCCAGCGCGGTGGACAGCGACGACAGTGATGCGGTCTGGCTGGTAACCACCGACTACCTGACGCCGACCACCTTGTCGCTCGCCGAGATCGGTCATCCGCCCGAGGCACTGAAAACCCTGCCGGCATTCTTCGACTCCAGCCGGCACTTGGTCGAGCAGCACTTCGCGGTCTCCAGGGATGGCACCCGTGTGCCGTATTTCGTGGTGCGCGGGAAAGACTTGCCACTCGATGGCACGACGCCGACCTTGCTCTATGGCTACGGCGGTTTTGAACACTCCCTGACCCCGCATTACTCCGGTGAAGTAGGCCGCGCCTGGCTCTCGAAAGGCGGGGTGTATGTGGTTGCCAACATTCGCGGTGGCGGTGAATACGGTCCTCGCTGGCACCAGGCGGCACTCAAGCAGAACCGTCCGCGTGCCTACGAGGATTTTGCCGCAGTGGCCCGTGACCTGATCGGCCGTGGGATTACTTCGCCCCGACACCTGGGCGCGGAGGGTGGCAGTAACGGTGGTCTCTTGGTCGGCAATATGCTGACCCAATACCCTGAACTGTTTGGTGCAATCGTCTCCCAGGTGCCCCTGCTCGACATGCAGCGCTACCACCTCTTGTTGGCCGGGGCGTCGTGGATGGGGGAATACGGCAACCCGGACGAGCCTGAAGAGTGGGCGTACATCCAGACGTTTTCGCCGTATCACCTGTTCGATCCGGCGAAGGCCTACCCGCCGGTGTTTTTCCTGACCTCGACCCGCGATGACCGGGTGCATCCAGCCCACGCCCGCAAACTGGCGGCGAAGATGATCGACGCCGGCAAGGACGTGACGTACTACGAAAATATCGAAGGTGGGCACGGCGGGGCGGCGGACAATGCACAGGCTGCGCATATGAGTGCGCTGGTCTACAGCTTTTTGTGGGAGAAGCTGAGTTCTAATCGGGACTGAGTGTTGCCAGCCTTAATTGTTGGTACGCCTGCACCAACTGGTCGAGCGTAAACCCAAGGTTCCTGCCGCTGGGATTGGGCAGAACCCACACAGCCGCACGCCCCAGGGTGTGCGGTTGAAGCCCCCAGGCAATCTGCTTCTGCCCGCTCAACGCGCTATAGGCTGCCTTTCCCAGAAACGCTACAAATTGCGGTGCATAGTGGGTGATCTTGCGTTCAAAACTCGCCGCCGCTGCCTTGAATTCATCCACTGACAACTGATCCGCCCGGGCCGTAGGCCGCTCCACCACCGTGGTCAGGCCGCACTGGTACTGCAGGATCGTGCGGTCATTTTCCGGCTGCACTTCATGGGGCGTAAACCCGGCCAGGTGCAGCGTGCGCCAGAACCGGTTGCTCCTGCCCATGAAGTGATGGCCGGTGGCGGCGGCCTTCAGGCCAGGGTTTATGCCGCAGAAAATCACGGCTAGGTGCTCGGCCAGAATGTCTTCCAGGCCTTCCTTCATCCGCAGATGACCTGCACGGCATTGCGCGCCAGGGCGATCAGCTCGGCGTGGGGTTTGCCCGCCCGTGCGCGAATCGAAAGGCTGTGCACCAAAGAGGCCGCGAGTACCGCGACAGCCGCCGGGTCTGCACCACCTTTCAATTCACCGGCCTCAATGGCCGTGCGCAGGCGGGTTTCGAGATGGGCGTCGAGTGCGTCGAGGCGCTGCAAAAGCACGGCACGAATCTCGGCATCCTCGACCGCTTCCGTGGTGGCGGTGCCGATGATAAAGCAGCCCCGTGGCTCGCCATCCCCCGAAAAGTAGATCGACAACTGGCCTTCATATAAGCGCATCAACGCCTCTGCCAGGGTCAGGCTCGGGTCGTCCAGCGCCTCGTCGATGGCCGCTGAAGCGAGGCCCCAATACTGCTCAAGCGCCTTGAGGTAGATCGCGTGTTTGTCGCCGAACGCCGCATACAGGCTTGGCCGGTTCATCCCGGCGGCGGTGGCGATGCTGTCCAGTGAGGCGCCGGAATACCCCGTACTCCAAAACACCCCGAGGGCTTTTTGCATTGCCGTTTCGGGGTCGTAGGCACGTGGGCGGCCACGGCCTTTTGCCTCTGTGATCTTTTTTTGTGCCATGACGTACAAAAATCCTTGAGTAGAGGTGGGTGGGTCGATATTCTTACATCATTGCACAAAATTAAAGCCCTCAGAAATCCCGGGCTCAGCAAAGGTGATTCGATCATGAGCAAAACGTTGGAAAACACCATCCGCACTCCCTGGCGCTCACTGTTGATGGTGGGCTTTCCGGTACTCGTCGCTGCGACCGGCTATGTGTATTACCTGAAGGATGCGCCGTACGTATCCACCGATAATGCCTATGCCCGAGTAGCGAAGGCATCGATCAATGCGCGGGTCTCGGGGCAGGTGGTGGAGATCGCCGTGGAAGACAACCAGGCCGTGCGTAAAGGGCAGGTGCTGTTGCGGATCAACCCCGAGCCATTCCAGGTGGCGGTCGACCGTGCCCAGGCTCAATTGAGCGTGGCGCGCCTGCGGATCGAAGGCCTCAAGGCCAGCTACCGGCAACAGCAGGCGGAGTTGCAGGCGGCCAAGGAATCGACGGGTTTCGACCAGAAGGAGTTCGCCCGCAAAAAGGCCCTGGTGGCCACCGAGTTTGTGTCCCAGGCCGTGTTCGAGCGGGCCGATACCGACCTGAAAGTTTCCCGGCAACGCGTGGCGTCCATCGAGCAGCAGATCGCCAATACCGTGGTGGCCTTGAACGGCAATCCAGACATTGAAATCGACCGTCACCCGGCGATTCGCGAGGCCAAGGCGCAGCTCGATGAGGCGCAACTCTACCTCTCGTACGCGACGGTCTATGCACCCGACGACGGCGTGGTGGCCAAGGTGGATGACGTGCAGGTCGGCGACTACCTGAACAACGGCGCGCCGGCCTTCGCTTTGTTGTCGCCACGTCGTACCTGGGTTGAAGCCAACTTCCGCGAAACCCAGATGACCCATATGCGCGCCGGTCAGCAGGCAACCATCAAACTCGACACCTACCCGGACCATCCCTTCAAGGCGCACATCACCAGCCTGAGCCCGGGCGCCGGGGCCGACTTCGCGCTACTGCCGCCGGAAAACGCCACCGGCAACTGGGTCAAGGTGGTGCAGCGGGTGCCGGTGCGCCTGGAACTGGACGATGCCAACGCGGACTTGCCGCTGTTCTCCGGCACCAGCGCCACGGTGACGGTTGATATCAGGACCGGCCCATGAATGGCGCACGTACTCTCCGGTTTGGGGCTTTGCTGGTGACCTGGTTGCAGGCGCTCAACGTGTCGCTGCCGAACTCGGCCCTGCGGTTTGTGCAGGGCAGTTTGTCGATGACGGATGACGAGGCGGGGTGGATCTTCACGTCGTACCTGGCGGCCAGCGCGATTACGTTGCCGGTGGCTCAGTGGCTTGCTGCGCGCTTCGGCGTGAAGGCGGTTTACCAGGCGGCGATGGTGATCCTCGCCCTCGGCCTGCTGCTCGCGACACAGGCCACCACCTCGCTGCAATTCGTCGGCGCACGGATCATCCAGGGGGCTGCCAGCGGCGTATTGGCACCTCTGTCGATGGCCATCGCTCTCGAGACATTGACACCGGCACGACGGCCAAAATTTGGCCCATTGTGGACGGCCATCGGGCTGCTGGGCATCGTCAGCGGCCCGGCGATTGGCGGTTGGATCAGCGAGCATTTCAGCTGGCACTGGATGTTCTACGCCAGCCTGCCGCTGCTGGCCTGCATCGCGCTGATCGTGGCGTTGTTGCAGGAAGAGACGAAGGCCGCCAACGCACCGGCATTTGATTTCTTCGGGTTCGGCAGCTTTACCCTCGGTGTCATTGGCCTGCAAATGCTCCTCGACCGTGGCCAACGCCTGGAGTGGTTCGACTCGCCGGAAATCTGGCTGGAAGCCGCAGGCAGTGCCCTGGGTTTCTACCTGTTCACAGTGCACCGGTTTACCGCCAGCACACACTTCATCAGCAAGGGGTTACTGCGTGACCGTAACTTCGTGCTGTCGACTCTCATCTTCTTCGCGGTCGGCTTCGTGCTGCTGCCGACCATGGCGATGACCTCGCCGATGCTGGATGAACTGCTCGGCTTCCCGCCGGACACCACAGGCTTCCTCACCATTCCCCGTGGCTTGGGCTTGCTGGGTGCGTTCTGGCTGATGAACCGGGTACCCGCGCATCTCGATGGCCGCCCGTTTGTGGTCGCCGGCATTGCCGTGGTGATCTACGCCAACCACTCGATGCTTGGCTATTCACCGCTGATGGACGGCTGGCCGGTGGCGGTATCCGGCGCGATCCAGGGGGCCGGCCTGGGGATGCTGATGCCGGCGCTTTCCCGGGTGGCGTTCAGCACCCTCGACCCGACCTTGCGCCCCGAAGGCAGCGGACTGTTCAACCTGTCCCGCGTCTACGGCAGCACCCTCGGCGTGGCGGTGGTGCAGTGGTTCTTCTTCAACAACACCCAGGCGATGCACGTGGCGCTGGCCAGCCACCTGACCGTGCATGCGGTCCCGGCATCGACCTCCCTGGCTGCATTCGTTGCGCTGAACGAAGCCATCACCGGCCAGGCCGCTTTCATCGCGGTGCTCGGCCAATTCAAGATCCTGCTGTGGGCGATGCTGGTGGTGAGCCCGCTGGTGCTGCTGCTGCGTAAACCTGTCACGACCCACTAGTTTTCCGGAGTGTGCGTAATGAAATCCCATGGGCTTGTTATCACGGCCGTTATGACCCTGTCCGCGTGTTCGGTTGGCCCGGACTATAAGGCGCCGTCCGTTAGCGCTTCGCAGCACTATGACGTGCAGGCTGAACAGCACGTTTCGTTCAACCAGAAGGTGAACGTCGACTGGTGGTCGACCTTCCACTCCCATCAGCTCGACAGCATCATGCGCCGGGCGATTGCCGGTAACCTTGAGCTGACGGCAGCGGATGCCACGTTGCGCCAGGCCGCGGCCTCGGTGGCGGCGGCGGAGGGGGCGCTTTTCCCGCAGGTGGCTTTTGCCGCGCAAGCGGGCCGCCAGCGCGTGCATAACGCCGCTCGGCCAGCGGTGGCGAATTTCTATGGCGTCGGGCCGCAGGTCAATTTCGACCTCGACGTATTCGGCGGCAACCGGCGCCGAGTCGAGCAGCAGCAGGCCTTTGCCGATCTCCAGCAGCATCGCTTCGAAGCGGCGTACCTGACGCTGACGGGCGACGTCGCCAGCCAGGCACTGTTGATGGCCTCGGCCAGCGCACAGATGGAAGCGGTGCAGACCTTGCTCGCCACCGATGCGAAAAACCTCGAACTGGTGCGTGCGGCACAACACAGTGGTGCGGCGACGCAGCTGGATGTGTCCCTGGCCGAAACGCGGCTGGCGCAGGACCGCACGCTGTTGCCGCCACTGGCCCAGCAGCGCGATGCGGCGCGGCATGCGTTGTCGATCTTGGCGGGCAAGGGCCCGGCGGATTGGCGTGCGCCGGACTTCACCCTGGCTGAATTTGCCTCGGCCGCCACGTTGCCGGTCAGCCTGCCGTCCGAACTGGCCCACGATCGCCCCGACGTGCTGCAAGCCGAGGCCGAACTGCGTGCCGCCAGTGCGGCGGTCGGCGTGGCCACCGCCAATCTCTATCCCCATGTGGAACTGTCCGCCTCATTGGCCCAGGCCGCGTCGGGCAATGGCGGTGCGGCACTCTGGAATTTCGCCGCCGGGCTGGCGGGGCCGATCTTTGACGGCGGCACCCTCAAGGCCGAACGCCTGGCGGCGGTGGAGGGCTACAACGCTTCGCTCGCCCACTATCAGCAGACCGTCATCCAGTCCTTCGGCCAGGTTGCGGACACCTTGCAGGCGATCCACCACGACGCCGAGGAATCCCAGGCACAGACCGCCGCGCTGCAGGCCGCCGACAACAGTTTGCGCCTGAACCAGCAAGCCTATGGGGCAGGGGATAACGGCCTGCTGCAAGTGCTGGAGGCTCAGCGCGCCTATGAGCAGGCCTTGCTCGGGCAGATCCGCGCGAGCACCGCCCAACACCTCGACACGGTGCGCCTGTTCGTCGCGCTCGGTGGTCGTTCGGTCAACGATTTCAAACGCTAGTGGAGTAAAAAAATGAGCTATTACGATGCACTTCGCGATACCCGTTTTCCTTTGCAGCATGGCTCGGGCGCGATGCCGGCGGTGGGTTTCGGCACGCTGTTCAGGGACCTGATGGCCACCGCCCAGGCGGTCACGGATGCAGTGGATGCGGGCTTTCGGCATTTCGATTGTGCGGAGCGTTATGGTAACGAGGCGCAGGTGGGGGCTGCGCTTCACGACGCGGTGGCAGCGGGCAAAGTCCGGCGTGATGAGTTGTTCATCACCACCAAGCTGTGGAACAACAACCATCGGCCCGAGCGAGTGGTGCCGGCGTTTGAAGCCAGCTGCCGCAGGCTTCAGGTGGAGGTGATCGACTGCTACATGGTCCATACGCCGTTTGCGTTTTTGCCCGGTGATGAGCTGCATCCACGGGATGCGTTTGGGCATGTGCTGTATGACTCGGGCGTGACGCTGATCGAGACGTGGCGGGTGTTGGAGCGGTTGGTGGATGAGGGGCGCTGCGCGTCCATCGGATTGTCGGATATCAGCCTGGAAACGCTGCGGGAGCTGGTGGCGGTGGCGCGGATAAAGCCTGCGGTGGTGCAGGTGGAGTCACATCCTTATCTGCCGGAGTGGGAGTTACTGGAGTTCTGCAAGCAGCATGGGATTGTGGTGTTGGCGTTTGCGCCGCTGGGGCATGGGATGAAGCCGCGGGTGTTGGATGAGCCGGTGATTACCGGGATTGCACGGCGGGTGCAGAAGACGCCGGCTCAGGTTGCATTGGCGTGGTCGGTACAGCGTGGGGTGGCGTTTTTGACTTCGTCGGTGACGCCGGCGCGGATTCGGGAGGATGCGGATATTTCGACGTTGCCGCAGGTGGCGATGCGTGAGATTGAGAAGGACATTACGACCCGGGTGCGGTTTAACCCGGTGATGGATACTGGGGTGTTGGGGTTTATTTCGCGGGAGAAGTTTTGAGTTTGGCCGTGGGGGATTTGTGGTTTTTTGGAGAGTGTACATATCCGTTATTTAGGTAACGGCCACCTATGGTTCCGCTCTTACAGCGGCTCACTTTGGAAAAGCCGGAATGCCGGCCCAGCCCAAAGTAAGCAAAGG
>NZ_JAIWYM010000015.1:0-127503 GCF_020515595.1 Pseudomonas sp. MWU16-30323 | reverse complement strand
GCCTGCAATCAAGCAGAGCGCTTTCGCATACGGTCAACGGATCGCCAAATCCGATCGCCATGTCGGGCGACCGGCGGACTATAAGCGCTGCCCTTCAACCCATGCAAGGCAATCGTCGACACGCTATCTATTACAGATCTTGTAATAGTTTTGCATTGTAGGAAAATACTGTTTCGCCTGTACGATTCAAGTCCTTTTTCCACAACAGGACCTACATGAACACCCTCTCGGAGCCTCCCAGTCGTCTTTCCCCAAGACATGCACTGCCGCCGTTCCCGCTGATCGCCTGCCTTCGGGCCAAGCATCCCGTCTTCCGATTGCCTACCCTTACCCGGTCCCTGGACCGTGCGTTGCCGTGCCCGGCATTCTGAAAAACTTGAAGAGATACTGAAAAATGGAATGGTTAGCGGATCCAACGGCCTGGCTCGGCCTGTTGACTTTGATTGTGCTGGAGCTGGTGCTGGGCATCGACAACCTGGTGTTTATTGCGATCCTGGCGGACAAGTTGCCGCCGGAGCAGCGTGACCGTGCGCGTTTGATCGGTTTGTCCCTGGCATTGCTGATGCGCCTGGGCTTGCTGGCAAGTATTTCCTGGTTGGTGACCCTCACCCAGCCGCTGTTCGAGGTGTTCGACAAGAGTTTCTCGGGCCGTGACTTGATCATGCTGTTTGGTGGTGTGTTCCTGTTGTTCAAGGCCACCATGGAATTGCATGAGCGGCTTGAGGGGCATGTGGCCCAGCGCACTGGCAACGTGGCTTATGCGATGTTCTGGCCGATCGTTGCGCAGATTGTGGTGCTGGATGCGGTGTTCTCCCTCGATGCGGTGATTACCGCCGTGGGCATGGTAGATGAGCTGGCGGTGATGATGATCGCGGTGATCATTTCCATCGGCCTGATGATCGTTGCCAGCAAGCCGCTGACCCGTTTCGTCAACGCCCATCCCACGGTGATCATGCTGTGCCTGGGCTTTTTGATGATGATCGGTTTTGCCCTGACCGCAGAAGGTTTGGGCTTCCACATTCCTAAAGGCTATCTGTACGCGGCCATCGGTTTTTCGATCCTGATCGAGGTGTTCAACCAGATCGCTCGGTCGCGCCGCAAGAAGTCGGCTCAAGGCACGCTGCCGATGCGTGAGCGCACGGCCCATGCGGTCATGCGTTTGCTCGGCGGGCGGAACCTGGCGGTGGAAGAGGTGGGTGAAGAGGTGGCCGACCTGCTGGACAACCCCGATGCCAACGGCGGGCCGCTGTTCGATCGGCGTGAGCGGGTGATGATCAGTGGCGTGCTGCAACTGGCTGAGCGCCCGATCCGTACGTTGATGACGCCTCGGGCGAAAGTGGACTCTATAGATCTGTCGGACGATCCCGACACGATCCGCCTGAAACTGATGCATTCGTCTTACTCGCGGCTGCCCTTGATCCGCAACGGTAATGTCGACGAGCCATTGGGCTTTGTGCACAAGAAGGAGTTGCTCAAGGAATACCTGGCCGGTAACGAGCCGAACCTGGAGCACTTGGCGCGCCGGGCGGTCAACCTGCTGGAGCGTTTTTCGATTCTCAATGCCCTGGAGCAGATGCGTCAGGAATCCACTCACATTGCCTTTGTGATCAACGAATTTGGTGACTTTATCGGGGTGTTGAGCATGACCGACATCCTCGAGTCCATCGCCGGTGAGTTGCCGGATGCGAGTGAAGTCGAAGGGCCGGATATCGTCGAGGAGGAGGGTGGCTTTCGGGTCAATGGTGCCTTGAACCTCAACCTGATCCGCCAGCGCACCGGCTTCAAGGCGGTGGCGACGGAGGATTACCAGACCCTGGCCGGGCTGGTGATGAGCTTGCTCGATCGCTTGCCGGTGGTCGGCGATAGCCTCGAATATGAAGGCTGGCGCCTGACCGTGGCGGCGGTGGAAGAGCGACGGGTCACGCAGGTGCTGCTGGCGCCTCTCTAGCCAGCAGGCACCGGCTGTCCATCGGTCAGCTATGGGTTTTCCGCAGGGGGAGGCCCATTTCCTTACGCAGTGAGTTTTCGGTGAAGGGGGCCGGGTTTGTCGTGGTCGGCGCAGTGGTCGGATCGTCATCGAAGTCGAACGCCGGGCCTTCATTTTCCACGCCTATGACCTGAAGTTCGGCATTCTCTTGGATATAGGTCTGGCCGTTGGGAGCATGGACTTCGCTAGTGCCGGGCAGCATGGAGCCCGTGCCAGCGTTATAAGCGTGGCCCATTTCGTGGTAAAGAGTGACCAGTGGTAGCAGTTTAAGGCCGGGTTGGCCTTCTGATTCGATTATTTCCTGGGGGTTATAACCGATGAAGGAAGCGCTGGCCCTGTGACCTCGCTTGCCGTCCTGTATGTGCACAGACTCGCCTGGGTTGTGGAACGTCTGGTGTCGGGTTACTGCCGCGTCTCTCACCTGGATGGTGGTGCCGGTGTGTTGGACAATTTCCTCCAGTTTTTCCAGCATCTTCTGGCCACTGGGTGAGCTTCGCAAGAATTCCAGTTCATCCTCTACCCGCTGTTTGAATTCTGGCGAGCCCGCCACGAAAATTGCCTGTTGGCCTGCGTTGGTTGGCGTAACCTCGACAAACTTCACACCCGGGGGCAGTGAAAGTGAATCGCCGCGTTTGCCGTAGACGGTATCGCCCGCCGAGGTGGATTGAACACGGTCCTGGCCTTTGCCGGTGTAAATCGTACTTTTATCAAAGCCGTGGATCTCATCATCGCCCTTGTTCCCGATCAGGATGTTGTGACCGCTTCCCCCATACATCCGGTCGTTACCCGCACCACCGTCCATATAACTGCTCTTGGTTGGGGGGCCGTATCCGGCATACATACTATCGTTGCCGTTACCGCCGTACATCGCGAAGTCACCTGTGCCCCCCATCATCGTGTCGTCTCCGTCGCCGCCTTGGGCGTAACCGATGTTGGGACCCAACTTGATGGTGTCATTGCCGGCGTCACCGGAAATATAGGTTTTTCCGCCACCGGCTTGTATGTAGTCGTTGCCGGCGCCGCCGTAGAGATGACTGGTGCCGCCACCGCCCTGTATGTGATCGTCACCGTCCCCGGCGTTTACATAGACCGTTGCCATGACATCAGGATTTATATGAATCTTGTCGTCACCACCGTTGGAATTGATCCGCAGTATGGCAGTGCTGTTGCCTGACAGAAGGGTAGGCAACAAATACGACTTGCCATTGATAAAGGCACTGAGCTGGCCGTCCGGTCCTTTGCTGATGTGGATGTTATCTGCGTCATCTTGTGTCTGAATTTCAACCATCACCGCGTTTTTCTCTACAGAACCTTTAGGTGTATCCAGGGTGAACGTTTTGGTTATCAGTGAGATTTCCAGGTTTTTGTCGCTGGCGATCACTTCTTTTTTCTCGGGAGATTCGGGCTCTTTGGCGGGCGCTACCTGAAGCGTTTTGGGACCGGCGGAAGCAGGGGGGGACGGTATCAAGGGAGGTTGAATGGCGTTGGTCTGCATGAACTGTACTCTTATGTGGTGATTGGCGTCGGATTCAGCCTCACCTCAGTGACAGAAACCTTCTTAGCAGTTCCGTTGGGAATGGAAGGGCAACCGTTCGGGCTTGCAGGCGCAGATCACCGATGAGAAGGGTGCCTCGATTCGGGTTTCGGGGACGGCGCGTTTGATGTTGGAGGACTGATTCTGGTCTTGGCGAACGTCTCGCTCAGCGTTTTTTCGTCGAACCCCTTCAGCTTATTGATCATCTTGCCATTCTGAAAAACCAGGAGGGTGGGAGTGCCGGTTACCTCGGGGTGTCTCGGGGTTTGGGCTGTGTCGAGCACCAGGCTTTTCACAGTGCTGCCGTATTTCCCGGCAATCCGCTCAAACAGTGGCCCGGCTTCCCCGCAGGCCGGGCAATGCTGCGAAACAAACAGCATGAACACCGTTCTATGCGCCTTGAGCAACTGCTGATACTGCTCGGCATCGGCAATCACCGCCGTTGCAATTCCCATAATGATCTCCTTGGCAAAAGGGCATGCCCCACGCTAACCCCGGCGATCAACACCGTCTACTGTCAAAACTAACAGGTACCCACTTCCATGTGGTCGAACCGGCCATTGTGGCGAGGGAGCTTGCTCCCGCTGGGCTGCGCAGCAGCCCCGAGGCCTTCAGCGCTCCGCCCGCTCCCGCGCCTTCTTCGCCAACCCCACGCACTGCTTATAGTCACCCTGATCCTTGGCATCCTTCGCCCGACGATACCCATGATGATTCTGCGTGGTGTAGTTCGTACTGAACGCCGCCTTGAGCTTGACCAGCTCGGCCTTGCATTCACGACGGTCATCCTTGGCGAACACCTGGGTGGCAAACGCCAGCGACAACAACATAAGGACAAGGCTGATCTTCATCTGAACGCGTTCCTTAGGGGCCCGAACATCTGCCAAGCCTAGCCCAGCCACGGGATTCTTCCATTCAGCCGCCGCACTGCTTGTGTGCACGGTAACGACCCGCACCCGCACCCAAATGTGGCCTGTCGCCCCGGTGTGTAGCCAACGGTAGCAATCCGATTGCAGCGGCTGGCCCGGTGCCTTATTGCCGATACAAATTTATCCCGTTGATTTAAAAAGAAATTAGTCCCGCAATATTTTTCTGTTACTGCGTGTGGCACACTTTCTGCTGTCTATTCCGTTGTTACATACTAAGTTCCGGTATAGCGGAATACACAACCCCTGGAGTGCTTGTCATGCATCACCGACCTTCCGTGTTCAAAGCGTGTGTTTTTCTCTTCGCCGCATCGGCTTCCCTCGCCAGCGTAGTGCAGGCGGCGGACAGCAAGCTCGACACCGTGCTCAAGCGTGGGCACCTGATCGTGGGTACAGGCAGTACCAATGCGCCGTGGCACTTCCAGGGAGCGGATGGCAAGTTGCAAGGTTTTGATATCGACATCGGCCACATCGTGGCCAAGGGGCTGTTCAACGACCCGAGCAAAGTCGAATACGTGGTGCAGTCCTCCGACGCCCGGATTCCCAACCTGTTGACCGACAAGGTCGACATGAGCTGCCAGTTCATCACCGTCACCGCCAGCCGTGCGCAGCAAGTGGCCTTCACCCTGCCGTACTACCGCGAAGGTGTGGGCCTGCTGCTGCCGGCCAACAGCAAATACAAAGAGATCGAAGACCTGCAAGCCGCTGGCGACAGCGTCACCGTGGCCGTGCTGCAAAACGTCTACGCCGAAGAGCTGGTGCACCAGGCCTTGCCTAAAGCCAAGGTCGACCAGTACGACAGCGTCGACCTGATGTACCAGGCGGTGAACTCCGGGCGTGCCGACACCGCCGCCACCGACCAGTCCTCGGTCAAGTACCTGATGGTGCAAAACCCGGGCCGCTACCGCAGCCCGGCCTACGCCTGGAGCCCCCAGACCTACGCGTGCGCCGTCAAGCGTGGCGACCAGGACTGGCTGAACTTCGTCAACACCGCGCTGCACGAAGCCATGACCGGCGTGGAGTTCCCGATGTACAAGGCCTCGTTCAAGCAATGGTTCGGTGTGGATCTGCCAGAGCCTGCGATCGGTTTCCCGGTTGAGTTCAAGTAATTCGTAAACACTGGGGGCGTCGCTGACGGCGCCCCAATCAGGTACTGCCGACCATGAACTATCAGTTGAACTTTGCCGCTGTGTGGCGCGACTTCCCCAGCTTGCTGGCGGGGCTCGGCCTCGGCCTTGAACTGGCATTGCTGTCCATCGCCATCGGTTGCGTGATCGGCCTGTTGATGGCGTTTGCCATGCTGTCCAAACACCGCGCGCTGCGCATCGTGGCCTCGGTGTATGTGACGGTGATCCGCAACACCCCGATCCTGGTGCTGATCCTGTTGATCTACTTCGCCTTGCCCAGCCTGGGGATCCGGCTGGACAAGATCCCCTCGTTCATCATCACCCTGTCGCTGTACGCCGGTGCCTACCTCACCGAAGTATTCCGCGCAGGCCTCTTGAACATTCCCAAGGGGTTGCGTGAAGCGGGCCTGGCCATCGGCCTGGGCGAATGGCGCATCCGCGCGTACATCACCGTGCCGGTGATGCTGCGCAACGTGCTGCCGGCGCTGTCGAACAACTTTATCTCGCTGTTCAAGGACACCTCCCTGGCGGCCGCCATCGCGGTGCCGGAGCTGACCTATTACGCCCGCAAGATCAACGTCGAAAGCTACCGGGTGATTGAAACCTGGATGGTCACGACCGCGCTCTACGTGGCTGCCTGTTACCTCATTGCCATGCTGCTCCGTTACCTGGAACAGCGTTTGGCGATTCGCCGCTAAGGAGCCCCCATGTACGAATCCCCCAGCTGGCTGCATGAGTTGTGGATCGCCCGGGAAACCCTCTGGGCGGGGTTCCAGACCAGCGTCTATTGCTCGGCCCTGGCCATTATCTTCGGCACCCTGATCGGCATCGTTGCCGGGTTGATCCTGACCTACGGCAAATTCTGGATGCGCGCACCGTTTCGCCTGTACGTCGACCTGATCCGCGGTACGCCAGTGTTTGTGCTGGTATTGGCATGCTTCTACATGCTGCCGGCACTCGGCTGGCAGATCACCGCGTTCCAGGCCGGTGCCGTGGGCTTGACGCTGTTCTGCGGCTCCCACGTTTCGGAAATCGTGCGCGGTGCGTTGCAAGCCATTCCCAAGGGGCAACTGGAAGCCGGCAAGGCCATCGGCCTGACGTTCTACCAGTCCCTGGGCTACGTGCTGTTGCCCCAGGCCCTGCGGCAGATCCTGCCGACCTGGGTCAACTCGTCCACGGAAATCGTCAAGGCGTCCACCTTGCTGTCGGTGATCGGCGTGGCCGAATTGCTCCTCAGCACCCAACAGGTCATCGCCCGAACCTTTATGACCCTGGAGTTCTACCTGTTCGCAGGCTTTATGTTTTTTGTCATCAACTACGCCATCGAATTACTGGGGCGTTACATTGAAAAGCGGGTGGCGTTGCCATGAACCAATCCTCAAATGAAAGCCAGCCGCTGCTGAACATTCGCGGCCTGCGTAAACAGTACGGCACGGTAGAAGTGCTCAAGGGCGTCGACCTGAGCCTGCAGCGCGGCAACGTCGTGACGTTGATCGGCTCCAGCGGCTCGGGCAAGACCACGCTGCTGCGCTGCGTCAACCTGCTGGAAGAATTCCAGGGCGGCCAGATCACCCTCGACGGCGAGTCCATCGGCTACAGCGACGTTGGCGGCAAGCGCGTGCGCCACCCGGAGCGGGTGATTTCCCAACACCGCGCGATGACCGGCATGGCGTTCCAGCAATTCAACCTGTTCCCGCATTTGACCGCGTTGCAGAACGTCACCCTGGGCCTGCTCAAGGTCAAGAAGATGGGCAAGGACGAGGCGGTTGCACTGGCGGAAAAATGGCTGGACCGTGTTGGCCTGCTGGAACGCCGCAATCACTTCCCGGGCCAGTTGTCGGGCGGCCAGCAACAGCGCGTGGCGATTGCCCGGGCGATTGCGATGAACCCGAGCCTGATGCTGTTCGACGAAGTCACCTCGGCCCTCGACCCGGAGCTGGTGGGCGAAGTGCTCAGCGTGATCAAGGGCCTGGCGGAAGAGGGCATGACCATGTTGCTGGTCACCCACGAAATGCGTTTTGCCTATGAAGTCTCGGACAAGATCGTCTTCATGAACCAGGGCCGCATTGAAGAACAGGGGCCGCCGAAAGACATTTTCGAACGCCCGCAATCACCGCGACTGGCGGAATTTCTCAAGAACATTCGTTTTTAATTCACTCGTTTCAGGAGATCCATTATGAGCATTACTCGTTACGGCACCGGCGCCACGGCCGGCGGCGGCCAGCCTCGTCCTTTCGCCCGCGCGGTGGAAGCGGATGGCTGGTTGTATGTGTCGGGCCAGGTGCCGGCGGTGGACGGTGAAATCATCACCGGCGGCATCGTCGAGCAGACGCACCAGACCATGCGCAACGTGGTGGCGATTCTCGAAGAAGCCGGCTACGCCCTGGAAGACGTGGTGCGCGTCGGTGTGTGGCTGGAAGACCCTCGGGATTTCTGGAGCTTCAACAAAGTGTTCGGCGAATACTTCAACCCGGAACACGCCCCGGCGCGGGCCTGTGTGCAGGCGAACATGATGGTTGATTGCAAGGTTGAGATTGATTGCGTGGCCTACAAGAAAAAAGGCTAAATGATCGACCGCAACTTGCAGTGATGAAACTTGTTTGTGGCGAGGGAGCTTGCTCCCGCTGGGCTGCGTAGCGGACCCAAAAAAACGGGAGCGCTTCGCACTCCAGCGGGAGCAAGCTCCCTCGCCACAGAGGACTCATCTACTGCGATTTTAAGCCTTTGACGGGACCCGAAACTGCCATGACCGAAGACACCATCAAACGCCGCGCCAAAGGCCTCGACCGGGCGTTCGATATCCTCGATTTCCTCAAGGAGATCGGCCAGCCCCTGCGCCCGAATGATATCGCCAGCGGCATCGGCAGCCCCAAATCCACGGTCTACGAACTGGTGGCCTCGCTGCTGGAACGGCGCATCCTCGAAACCGTCGGCAAGGACGGTCACGTCTACCTCGGCCGTCAGCTGTACTTCCTCGGCCAGGCCCACCTGCGCCATTTCGACCTGACCCGCGAAGCCGACCACGCCCTGCAGGAAATCGTCAGCCAGACCCACGAAACGGCACAGATGTGCCTGCTCAATGGGCGCAAATACACCGTGGCCCTGATGCGTGAAGGCGAGCGGCATTTCCGCATTTCCTCAGACATCGGCGAGAACGCGCCCATCCCCTGGACCGCCTCCGGCCGCCTGCTGCTGGGCCACCTGAGCGACCAGCAAATCATCGACCTGATCGACTATGACGACTTCATCCTCCCGGACGGTCAGCGCCTGCCTCTGGAAACCTTCCTCGGGCAAATCCGCCAGGCCACCCTCGACGGATTCTTCTCCTTCGACAGCGTCGCCGACACCTTTACCCACTGCTTTGCCGCCCCGGTTCGGGACGCCCAAGGCATCAGCATTGCGACCCTGTGCATCGTCGCCCCACGGGCCGATGCCCTCAAAAACTACAACGACTATCGCCGGGTACTGATCGAAAGCGCGAACAACCTGGCCCGTCGCATCAACGAATAGGAAATTGCTATGTCTGCCTTCAATGCCGTTGAAAAAGGCGCCGCCCCGGTCGGTGCGCATCTGGTGCGTGACGTCAGCCTGCCGGCCCTGGTGCTGCACCGCGATGCCCTGGAACACAACATCCGCTGGATGCAGGATTTCGTCAGCAACAGCGGCGCGCAACTGGCGCCCCACGGCAAGACCAGCATGATGCCGGCACTGTTCCAGCGGCAGATCGAGCAGGGCGCCTGGGGCATCACCCTGGCCAACGCCGTGCAGACCCGCGCCGCGTACGCCGGTGGGGTTCGCCGGGTATTGATGGCCAACCAACTGGTGGGCGCGCCGAACATGGCGTTGATCGCCGACCTGCTGGCCGACCCCGAATTCGACTTCCACTGCATGGTCGACCACCCGGACAACGTGGCCGACCTGGGTTTGTTCTTTGCCGCTCGTGGCCTGCGCCTGAACGTGATGATCGAATACGGCGTGGTCGGCGGCCGTTGCGGTTGCCGCACCGAACAACAGGTGCTCGACCTGGCCAAGGCGATCAAGGCCCAGCCTGCGCTGGCCCTGACCGGCATTGAAGGCTACGAAGGGGTGATCCACGGCGAACACGCCATCAGTGGCATCCGCGAATTCGCCGCCTCCCTGGTGCGCCTGGCCGTCGACCTGCAAAACAGCGGCGCCTTCGACCTGGCCAAGCCCATCATCACCGCCTCGGGTTCGGCCTGGTACGACCTGATCGCCGAATCCTTCGAAGCCCAGAACGCCGCCGGCCGCTTCCTCAGCGTATTGCGCCCGGGCAGCTACGTGGCCCACGACCACGGCATCTACAAAGACGCGCAGTGCTGCGTACTCGACCGTCGCAGCGACCTCAACGAAGGCCTGCGCCCGGCGCTGGAAGTCTGGGCCCACGTGCAGTCGTTGCCGGAGCCAGGCTTCGCGGTGATCGCCCTGGGCAAGCGCGACGTCGCCTACGACGCCGGCCTGCCCGTGCCGCTCAAACGCTACAAGGCGGGCGTGCTGCCGGCCGAGGGGGATGACGTGAGCGCGTGCAAGGTCACCGCCGTGATGGACCAGCATGCGTTCATGGTGGTTGCGCCGGGGGTTGAGCTGCGCATTGGCGACATCATCTCCTTCGGTACTTCCCACCCGTGCCTGACCTTCGACAAGTGGCAAGTGGGTAATTTGGTGGATGAGCAGTTGCAGGTGATTGAGTCCCTGGAAACCCGCTTCTAGACCGAGTCGCGCCCATCGCAGGCAAGCCAGCTCCCACATTCGACTGCATTTCAACTGAAGAAACGCGGTCAACTGTGGGAGCCGGGCTTGCCCGCGATGAGGCCCTCAAGTACCCCCGAGAGCCGCCAGACATGAACACACAACCCCGCATCGCCCTCATCGGCGAATGCATGATCGAACTGCAACACCGCGCCGACGGCAGCCTGCAACAAAGCTTCGGCGGCGACACCCTGAACGCCGCCGTCTACCTGCGCCGTGAGTTGGGTGAACCCAGCACCGTCGACTACGTCACCGCCCTGGGCGATGACAGTTTCAGCGACGCCATGTGCAAGCACTGGGCCGAAGAAGGCCTGGGCCTGGGCATGGTCCAGCGCCTGCCCGGGCGGTTGCCGGGGTTGTACTGCATCCAGACCGATGCCAACGGCGAGCGCAAATTCCTCTATTGGCGCAACGAAGCCGCCGTGCGCGATTGCTTCACCACACCGGCAGCCGAGCCGATTTTGGCGGCGCTGCCGGCGTATGACGTGGTGTATTTCAGCGGCATCACCCTGGCAGTACTGGGCGAAGTGGGCCGTGGGCTTTTGCTGGAAACCCTGATCGAAACCCGTAGACGCGGTGGCAAGGTGGTGTTCGACAACAACTACCGGCCACGGCTGTGGGCCAGTGTGGACGCGGCGCGTGCGGCGTATCACCGGGTATTGGCCGAGGTGGACATTGCCTTGCTGACCGAAGATGACGAGCGCGCATTGTTTGGCTATGAGGACAGCGAGCAGGTGTTTGCGGCCTACCCGGCGATTGCCGAAGTGGTGCTCAAGCGCGGCGCGGATGCGTGTTTGATTCGCTGTGAAGGTGAGCGATTCGAGGTGCCGGCATTGGTGGTGGAGAAGGTGGTCGACACCACGGCGGCGGGGGATTCGTTCAGTGCGGCGTATCTCGCCAGTCGGCTCAAGGGCGGTTCACCGCAGGATGCAGCACTGGCCGGGCATCGGTTGGCGAGCCGGGTGATTCAGGTGCCGGGTGCACTCATTCCCCGAGACTAACGCTATCTATTGTGGCGAGGGAGCTTGCTCCCGCTGGAGTGCGAAGCGCTCCCGGCTTTTTTGGGGCCGCTACGCAGCCCAGCGGGAGCAAGCTCCCTCGCCACAACAAGCTCATCAATCGCGGTAAAACACCTGCACCAGGTGATACCCAAACTTGCTCTTGATCGGCCCATGAACCACCTTCACAGGCTTCTTGAAGATCACCGCATCAATCACCCCCACCATCTGCCCCGGTCGCACTTCACCCAAATCACCGCCGCGCTTGGCGGAAGGGCAGGTGGAGTACTTTTTGGCCAACACGTCAAACGCTTCGCCCTTGGCAATACGCTGCTTGAGCTGTTCGGCTTCCTCACTGGTTTTCACCAGAATGTGACGGGCTTGGGCTTTCATTGATCGGTCCTGATGTGAAACGGCGCGCGATTATGCCTGAAGTCAGGCCTCTGAGCTGATCATGCTGCGGATTTTGTTAGCCAGCAGGTCAATCGAAAACGGCTTGGCCACCATGTCCATGCCTTCCTCCAGGAACCCCTGGCGCTCGGCGGCTTTCTCGGCGTAACCGGTCATGAACAGCACCTTGAGTTCGGGTCGATGCTGGCGCGCAATTTCTGCCAATTGCCGACCATTCATTCCCGGCAAGCCCACATCGGTCACCAGCAAATCCACCCGCAGGTCGGACTCCAGCAACGGCAATGCCGCCCGTGCATCGGCGGCCTGATGCGCGGTATAGCCCAGTTCAGCCAGCACATTCACCACCAGCATCCGTACCGCCGCGTCATCCTCGACCACCACCACCGCTTCACCCGCCAGGGCCACCGGGGCTTCACCGTGACTGGCGGGCACGCTGCGTTCCAGTGCTGTGCCATGCAGGCGCGGCAGGTACAACCGCACACAAGTGCCCTTGCCCGGCTGGCTTTCAATGGTCACGTGGCCGCCGGATTGCTGGGCAAACCCATAGATCATCGACAACCCAAGGCCGGTGCCCTGGCCGATAGGCTTGGTGGTGAAGAACGGGTCGAAGGCCTTGGCGAGAATCTTCGCGGTCATGCCGGCGCCGTTGTCGCTCACGCCAAGCATCACATAGTCGCCGGCCTTGACCGGCTCCAGGGTGGTGATGTCGGTGCCGTCGAGGTAGCTGTTGGCGGTCTCGATACACAATTGCCCGCCGTCGGGCATTGCATCGCGGGCGTTGATCACCAGGTTGAGCAGGGCGTTTTCCAGCTGGCTGGCGTCGGTGTTCACCGGCCACACGTCAGTGCCCAGTTGTACCTTGAGTTCGATATGCGCGCCCTTGGTGCGGCGGAACAGGTCTTCCAGGGATGCCACCAACTGATTCGGGTCTACCGGCTTGGGGTCCAGGGATTGGCGGCGGGAGAACGCCAGCAGGCGGTGGGTCAGCGCAGCCGCACGATGAGCCGAGGACACGGCGGCGTCGGTGAAACGGCCGATCTCGTCGCTGCGTCCGGCAGCGATGTAGCGTTGCATCAGGTCCAGGCTGCCGATGATCCCGGTGAGCATGTTGTTGAAGTCATGGGCGATGCCGCCGGTGAGCTGGCCGACCGCTTCCATCTTCTGGGCATGGCGCAGGGCGTCTTCGGCACGCTCACGCTCGAACATCTCGTTTTGCAGGCGCTGGTTGGCTTCGGCCAGGGCCTGGGTGCGTTGGTTGACGCGCTCTTCGAGGTTTTCGTTGAGGTGACGCAGGGCTTCTTCGGTCAGTTTGCGCTCGGTCTCGTCGATCACAAAAATGTAGAAACCGTTGACTGAACCGTCAGCGCTGAAACGCGGCAGGTACTTCATCAGCGCGTGGCGGGGGCGGCCGTCATGGTGCGGCGTGACGGTGACAAAACTGCAAGCCTTGCCCTTGAGCGCCGCCTCGATCTTGTCGACGCGCCCGGCATAGATTTCGTCGCCTACGACTTCGCGGATGGTCTTGCCATACAGCTCTTGCGGGGTCATGCCGTACCAGTCCAGGTAGGCGCTGTTGTTCAGGCGAAAGCGCTGCTCGTGGTCGACATAGCCGATCAGCACCGGCATGGCGTTGATGATCAGTTGCAGCTCGGTCTGGCTTTGGCGCAGGGCCTGTTCGGTGTGCTTGCGTTCGGTCAGGTCGAGGGCGGCGCCGAGAAAACGTGCCGGTCGGCCATGGTGGTCCTTGTAGCAACGGCCCCGGGCAAACACCCAGCGCACTTCGCCGTCGGCCTGCAGCAGGCGGTATTCCTCGGCGTATTCGGTGCCGTGGGTGATGCAATGCTTGATGCTGCGGGCCACCATGCCACGGTCTTCGGGGTGCACGCCCTGCAGGTAGTCGCTGATGGGCAGCAGGCCGGCATCGCAGGGGTCAACACCGTGCAGCTGGGCGAAATGTGCGTCGGCGATAAACCGGTCTTCGCCAATGTCCCAGTCCCAGGTGCCCACGGCGTCGGTGGCGGCCAGGGCCAGTTGCAGGCGCTGCTCGGTGTCGCGCTGGGCCTTGAGGCTGTTTTCGGTGCGCTGCTGGAGTTCCAGGGCGATGCGCCGGCGCTCGTTGGTTTCGATGGCGGTGATCAGGATTCCGGCGACCTCACCACGCTCGTCGCGGATCGGGCTGTAGGTCAGGTCGAGCCAGATCTCGGTGTCGCGGTGGTTGCGTTGCAGCACGAAACGCTGCTCGGTGAACGTGCGCACCTGGCCCGCGAAGACGGCGCTGTAGATCGGATCGGTAAACGGCTTCAGTTCCGGCCAGATCAGGTCGGCGGGCTGGCCAAAGGCGCCAGGGTGCTTGTTGCCGGCCAGCATTGCGAAGCCGTCATTGTAGATCTGGGTGAGTTCGGCACCCCACAACAACAGCATCGGCATGGGTGAATGGATCACGATGTCGACGGCTGTGCGGAGGCTTTGCGGCCAATCAATGGCGTCACCGAGGGGGCTTCGTGCCCAGTCCAGCCGCGCAATCAGTGCTGCGGCCTCGCTGCCGGTGGGTGATACGTTCATGAAAATGCCCTGCGCGTAACGCTTGAAGAATGACAAAAGCCGATTATCCCGTGAGGAGTGATCGGCTTTCCACCCTCGAAAAATAGCATGCTTGAGGGTTTTGTCTTCAAATGAGTGCTTGAGGGCTAAAACGTTTCATCTTTCTGCCAGCTCCGGGCGATCACGAAATTGCTCCAGTGCCTCGGGGTTGGCCAGGGCGTCGGTGTTCTTCACCGCCTCGCCATGCACCACGTTGCGCACCGCCAGTTCGACGATCTTGCCGCTGATGGTGCGCGGGATGTCCGTCACCGCGAGGATCTTCGCCGGCACGTGGCGCGGCGTGGTGTTGGCGCGGATCACCTGGCGGATCTGCTGCTCCAGGGCGTCATCCAGTTCGACGCCGTCGTTGAGCCGCACAAACAGCACCACTCGCACGTCATCCTGCCAGCGTTGGCCGATGGCCAGGCTTTCCAGGACCTGCGGCACCTTTTCCACCTGGCGATAAATCTCTGCGGTGCCGATGCGCACGCCGCCGGGGTTGAGCACCGCGTCCGAGCGGCCATGGATCAGCAGGCTGCCATTGGGCCGTTGTTCGGCGTAGTCGCCTTGGGCCCACACGCCGGGGAACTGGCTGAAATACGAGGCCCGCAGTTTTTCCTGGTGCGGGTCATTCCACAGGCCGATGGGCATCGCCGGGAAGTGCCGGGTGCACACCAGTTCGCCTTTTTCGCCCACCCGCGGGCGGCCCTGGTCGTCCCAGACTTCGATGGCCATTGCCAGGCTCTTGCACTGCATCTCGCCACGCCGCACCGGCAGCACCGGGTTGCCGATCACAAAGCAGGAGACGATGTCGGTACCGCCGGACATCGACGACAGGCACAGCTGCGGCTTGATCTCGCGGTACACGTAGTCGTAGCTCTGGGGCGACAGCGGCGAGCCGGTGGAGATCAAACCCTTGAGACTGCCCAGGTCGTGACTCAGCCGCGGTTGCAGCCCGGCCTTTTCCAGGGTAGCGAGGAACTTCGGGCTGGTGCCGAACACGCTGATTTTTTCCTGGTCGATCAGGTCCATCAGGCGTTCCGGCCCCGGGTGAAACGGTGAGCCGTCATACAGCACCGCCGTGGCGCCGATGGCCAGCACCGACACCAGCCAGTTCCACATCATCCAGCCGCAGGTGGTGTAGTAGAACAGGCAGTCATCCCGGGACAGGTCGGCGTGCAGGCCGTGTTCCTTGAGGTGGGTGAGCAGTACGCCGCCGGTACCGTGGATGATGCACTTGGGTACGCCAGTGGTGCCGCTGGAATAGAGGATGTACAGCGGATGATCGAAGGGCACGGCGACGAAATCGGGTTCGCCGCCGGGGCTGTAGACGTCGTCCCAGAGCGCGACGTTGGCCCGGGTCTGATAATCCTCGGGACGCGCCTGCGGGCGGGCATACGGCACGATGATCAGCTGTTGCAGGGACGGCAGCCGCTCGAGGATTTCATTGAGCTTGCTGCTTTGGTCGATGACCTTGCCGGCGTAGCGGTAGCCGGCGCAGGTGATCAGCACCTTGGGTTCGATCTGGCCGAAGCGGTCGATCACACCCTGGGTACCGAAGTCCGGCGAAGAGCACGACCAGATGGCGCCGAGGCTGGTGGTGGCGAGCATGCCCACCAGGGTTTGCCAGGTGTTGGGCATGCACGCGGCCACCCGGTCACCGATGCCCACACCGGCCGCCCGCAGGCTGCGTTGCAGGCCGGCGACGTGGCGGGCCAGTTCGGCATAGGTCAGTTGTTCGCGCTGGCCGTCTTCGCTGATGGCGACCACCGCAGGATGATCGTCGCGACGGCGCAGCAGGTGTTCGGCAAAGTTCAGGGTAGCGCCGGGAAACCACTGGGCGCTGGGCATCTCGGCGCCTTCGATCAGCACCGCGCTGGGTGGCGTGCGGAACTGCACGTCGAAGAACTCGACGATGGACTGCCAGAAGTCCGGGCGCTGGTCGATGCTCCATTGGTGCAGGGCCGGGTAGTCGCTGATCTGCAAGGCATGGCGATCATTGATGAAGCGCCGGAACTGGTCCATGCGGGTGTTGTGGATGCGTTCGGGGGAGGGTTGCCAGAGTATTTCGGACATTATTGGCCTCTTGTTATGTGTCGACCGCAAAGATGCTCTAAATGTGGCGAGGGAGCTTGCTCCCGTTGGGTGGCGAAGCCGCCCCAGCAATGCTCATGCGGTCTTTCAGATAAAGCACGGTTGCAGGTTTTGGGGCTGCTGCGCAACCCAACGGGAGCAAGCTCCCTCGCCACAAAAGCGTCACTGATGAATACTTACTGGGCCAGCCAGCCGCCGTCGATATTCCACGCCGCGCCCCGCACCTGGCTGCCGGCTTCGCTGCACAGGAACAGCACCAGTTCCCCCAGTTGTGGCGGCGTCACGAACGCCAGGGACGGCTGCTTCTCCGCCAGCAAATCCTGCTGCGCCTGCTGCGGATCAACCCCGGTGGCAATGCGATCATCAATCTGCTTCTGCACCAGCGGCGTCAGCACCCAGCCCGGGCAGATGGCATTGCAGGTGACATTACTCTGGGCGGTTTCCAGGCCCACCACCTTGGTCAGCCCGATCACCCCGTGCTTGGCCGCGACGTAAGCCGCCTTGCCCACCGACCCCACCAGCCCATGCACCGAGGCGATATTGACGATCCGCCCCCAGCCCCTGGCCTTCATCCCCGGCAGGCTCAACCGCGTGCTATGGAACACCGACGACAGGTTGATCGCAATGATCGAATCCCAGCGCTCCACCGGAAACTCATCCACCGGCGCCACATGCTGGATCCCTGCGTTGTTCACCAGGATGTCGATGCCGCCAAACTCGCGTTCGGCGTAGGCGACCATCTCGGCGATCTGTGCCGGGTCGCTGACGTCCGCCGGGTGATGCCCGACCTTGCCGCCGAAGGCCTGCACCTGGGCGATCACCGCGCTGGCGTCGCCGAAGCCGTTGAGGATCAGGTTGGCGCCGGCCTTGGCCAGGCTCAAGGCGATGCCCAAGCCGATGCCGCTGGTGGAGCCGGTGACCAGGGCGGTCTTGCCGTTCAATGTCGTCATATCAACCTCACACAATGCCGGTGGCGTAGAAAGTACCAATCACCACGAACACCGCGAGGGTCTTGATGATCGTGATGCCGAAAATATCTTTATAGGCTTCGCGGTGGGTCAGCCCGGTGACCGCCAGCAGTGTGATCACGGCGCCGTTGTGGGGCAGGGTGTCCATGCCGCCGCTGGCCATGGCCGCGACCCGGTGCAGTACTTCAAGGGGGATATTGGCCGCATGGGCGGCTGAAATAAAGCTCTCCGACATGGCCGCCAACGCAATGCTCATGCCGCCTGAGGCAGAGCCGGTGATACCGGCCAGCAGGGTCACGGTAATCGCTTCGTTGACCAGTGGGTTGGGAATGCCCTTGAGCCAGTCCGCCAGCACCAGGAAGCCCGGCAGCGAGGCGATCACCGCACCAAAACCGTATTCCGACGCGGTGTTCATCGCCGCCAGCAGTGCACCGCTGACCGCGCTCTTGCTGCCCTCGGCGAGCTTGCTGCGAATCGCCGAGAAACCGAACACCAGCACCACGATGATCCCCACCAGCAACGCCGCCTGCACCGCCCAGATCGCCGTGAGCTTGGCGACTTCGGTCTGCACCGGCACGCTCATGCCCGGCAGGCTGAGGGTGTGGGTCTTGCCGTACCACAGCGGAATCCAGTGGGTGAACAGCAGGTTCATGATGCCCACCAGCAACAGCGGCGACAGGGCGA
Organism: Pseudomonas sp. MWU16-30323; assembly: GCF_020515595.1. NCBI lineage: Bacteria > Pseudomonadati > Pseudomonadota > Gammaproteobacteria > Pseudomonadales > Pseudomonadaceae > Pseudomonas > Pseudomonas sp. MWU16-30323. Next base: position 109,430 of record NZ_JAIWYM010000015.1, on the reverse strand, counting down.
TCCATGGGTTGGGCAGCTTGATGTCTTCGGCGGTCTCTGGCTCGTTGCGCAGGTTGGTGCCATAGCCTTCACCGGCCCGCTGGGCCTTGTTGCGCTGGCGAGCCAGGTACAGCATGCCGACGCAGAACACGAAGATCGTGCCGATCAACCCCAGCCACGGCGCGGCCCAGGCGGTGGTGTTGAAGAAGGTGCTGGGGATGATGTTCTGGATCTGCGGCGTGCCGGGCAGGGCGTCCATGGTGAACGAGAACGCACCGAGGGCGATGGTCGCCGGCAACAGGCGCTTGGGGATATTGCTCTGGCGGAACATCTCGGCGGCAAACGGGTACACCGCGAACACCACCACAAACAGCGACACACCGCCGTAAGTCAGCAGGGCGCACACCAGCACGATCACCAGCATCGCCTGGCGGGTGCCCAGCAACTGGATCGCGGCGGCGACGATGGAGCGCGAGAAGCCGGAAATTTCAATCAGCTTGCCGAACACCGCGCCGAGCAGGAACACCGGGAAATACAGCTTGAGGAAGCCGACCATCTTCTCCATGAACACCCCGGTGAAGGCGGGGGCGACGGCGGAGGGGTCGGTAAGCAGCACAGCGCCGAGGGCGGCGATGGGGGCAAACAGGATGACGCTGTAGCCACGGTAGGCGGCCAGCATCAGCAGCGCCAGGGCTGCGAGGGCAATGATCACACTCATGGTGTGTCTCCATCTGATTGTTATTTTTGTGGGGTGAGGCGGTGGGGAAGGGCTATAGCGAGATGTGTGCCAAGTGGTTAACTTGTTGAAATATAAAGATAATATTATTTTTTAGGTTTGAATTTTGAAGTTTGTCTCTGATTTGAGACTGGCGCTGATCAAATGTGGGAGCTGGCTTGCCTGCGATGGCGGTTTGTCAGTGGGTGGATGTGTTGGCTGACCCACAGCTATCGCAGGCAAGCCAGCTCCCACAGTCGATTGTCTTTGATATGAGATTATTGTCTCTATTTCGAGACTAGGCGATGCCCAGCGCGACCATTTTCTTGTACAAGGTCGACCGGCCAAGCCCCAGCCGCTTCGCCGCTTCCACAACATTCCCTTCACACGCCTTCAACGCCGCCCCAATCACCTGCCGGTCAAACCGTTCCCGGGCCGCGCTGAAACTCTCGCCCTCAACGGTCTCTACCGAACTGTGTTCCACCGGGCTGAACGTACCAATTGCCGCGCGGATTTCACGGGCATCCAGCACCAGGTCATCACTCAACAGCGCCGCCCGCTCCAGGACATTGCGCAGCTCGCGGATATTCCCCGGCCAGGCATGCTGCGCCAATAGCGCCAGCGCTTCCCGGTCCAGCTCATGCTGGCTGCGCAACTCCTCCAGAATCGCCTCACTCAACGCCGGCAAATCATCCAGCCGCGCGCGCAACGGCGGTACCTGGATCGGCAGCACATTCAGGCGGTAATACAGGTCCGCCCGAAATTCCCCGCGCTTGATCGCCGCTTCCAGGTCCATCGACGTGGCGGCAATCACCCGCACATCACTGTGGATCATCTCGTTGGAGCCCACGGGCTCGAACTCTTTCTCCTGCAACACCCGCAGCAGCTTGCTTTGCAGCGGCAGCGGCATGTCGCCGATTTCATCGAGAAACAGCGTGCCGCCCTGGGCAATCTGCAACTTGCCGGGACGGCCCTTGCGGTCGGCGCCGGTAAACGCGCCCGGTGCCGTGCCAAAGAATTCGGCTTCCAGCAAATCATGGGGAATCGCTGCGCTGTTGATGCTCACAAAGGCTTTGTGCGCCCGAGGCGATGCACCGTGAATCGCCTGGGCCAGCAGTTCCTTGCCGGTCCCGGTTTCCCCCAGCAACAACACCGGCGACTCCGCGCTGGCACTGCGCCGCGCCCGGCGTTTGACTTCCAGGCTGGCCGCGCTGGTGCCGATAAAGTGCGCGAAGTTGTACTTGCTTTGCCGCGACCTCAGCAACGATCGGGTGGACGCCAGTTCCTGCTGCATGCTCAGGTAGCGCTCGATCAGCGGCGACAGGTTGCGCAGCTCATCAAACAACGCAAACCCGATGGCGCCGATCACCTTGCCCGCGTCGTCATGGATCGGCAGGCGCATCACCACCAGCGGGCCTTTGGGCGTGTCCTGGATATCCAGCAATATCGGTTGGTCGTTGCGTACCACCTGGCGCAGCAGGCTGTTGGAAATCACCTGCTCGCACGGTTGGCCGATGGCTTCGTCGGCGCTTTTCAGGCCGAAGCGCTTGGCGTAACGCTCGTTCATCCAGACGATGTTGGCGTCACCGTCGACAATCACCGTGCCTTCGCTGGACTGCTCGATGATCTCGAACAACGACTGGATCGCCAGGCCACGAACGTATTGGTAATCCTTGAGGCTGCCGCTGGTGCTCATGGATGTGCCGCCGCGAGGAGTTCCTGGGTGTAGGGGTGTTGCGGCGCGGCAAATACTTCATCGCTGGGGCCGCGCTCCACCACCTTGCCGTCCTTGATCACAATCATGTCGTGGGCCAGGGCCCGCACCACCGCCAGGTCGTGGCTGATAAACAGGTAAGTCAGGCCGTACTTTTCCTGCAGCTCAAGCAGCAGGGCGACCACCTGTTTCTGCACGGTGCGGTCCAGCGCCGAGGTGGGTTCGTCCAGCAGGATCAGCGCCGGTTTGAGCACCAGGGCACGGGCGATAGCGATGCGTTGGCGCTGGCCGCCGGAAAATTCATGGGGGTAGCGATGGCGGCTGGCGGGGTCCAGGCCGACGTCTTCCAGCACGCGGATCACTTGGGCTTCGCGGTCCTTGAGGCTGCACGGGGCATGCACTTCGAGGCCTTCGCTGATGATCTGCGCCACCGACATCCGCGGGCTGAGGCTGCCGAACGGGTCCTGGAACACCACCTGCATCTGCTTGCGCCACGGCTGCATCTGTTTTTGCGTCAGGCCTTCGAGAGCCTCGCCCTGGAAGCGAATCGCGCCGCTGGAATCCAGCAGCCGCAGAATCGCCTGGCCCAGTGTGGATTTGCCCGAGCCGGACTCGCCGACAATCCCCAAGGTCTTGCCGCGCTGCACCGTCAGGCTGATGCCGTCCACTGCTTGCAGGTACTGCTTGCGCCGGAACAGTCCGCCGCCCAGCGGGAACTGCACGCTCAGGTCTTCCACCTGCAACACCGTGTCCCGCGCCTGGTGATTCAAGACGATGCCTGCCGGTTCAGCATCCAGCAACAGGCGGCTGTAAGGGTGCTTGGGGGCGCAGAACAGGGTTTCGCAATCTGCCTGCTCGACAATCTCCCCGGCCTTCATCACGCACACCCGCTGGGCAATGCTGCGCACCAGGTTGAGGTCGTGGCTGATCAGCAGCAGCGACATGCCCAGGCGTTGTTGCAGGGACTTGAGCAGCAGCAGGATCTTGCGCTGCACCGTCACATCCAGCGCGGTGGTCGGTTCGTCGGCGATCAACAGTTCCGGCTCGCAGGCCAGGGCCATGGCGATCATCACCCGCTGGCGCTGGCCGCCGGAGAGTTGATGGGGGTAGGCCTTGAGGCGTTCCTGGGGCTTCTGGATGCCCACCAGTTCCAGCAACTCAAGGATCCGCGCCTGGGCTTGCTTGCCGCCCAGGCCCTTGTGCAGCAGCAGGGTTTCGCCGATTTGCTTCTCGATGCTGTGCAGCGGATTCAGGGACGTCATCGGCTCCTGGAAGATCATCGCAATCCGGTTGCCCCGCAGCTTTTGCAGGGTGGCGGGTGAGGCGCCGAGCAGTTCCTGGCCGCGATAACGCACTGAACCGGTGGTTTCGGTGCCGGCTTCGGGGAGCAATTGCAGGATCGAATGGGCGGTCACCGACTTGCCCGACCCCGACTCGCCCACCAGTGCCAGGCACTCGCCAGGGCGCACGTCCAGGCACAGCTTGCGCACCACGGTCTGGCCGTTGAAGGCGACGCTCAGATCGCGAATCTCGATCAGGTTTTCAGTCATCTCAGGGCCCTTCATGAGCGTGGGTCGAAGGCGTCACGCAACGCCTCGCCGATAAACACCAGCAACGACAGAATCAGCGCCAGGGTGAAAAACGCGGTCAGCCCCAGCCATGGCGCCTGCAGGTTCTGCTTGCCCTGGGCGATCAGCTCACCCAGTGACGCGCTGCCGGCGGGCATGCCGAAACCGAGGAAATCCAGGGCGCTCAGGGTAGAAATCGCCCCGGTCAAAATGAACGGCAAGTAGCTCAGGGTGGCGGTCATTGCGTTCGGCAGGATATGCCGGCGGATGATCTTGCCGTCCCCCAGGCCCAATGCCCGCGCGGCCTTGACGTACTCCAGGTTGCGCCCCCGCAGAAACTCGGCGCGCACCACGTCCACCAGGGCCAGCCACGAAAACAGCGCCATGATCCCCAGCAACCACCAAAAATTCGGCTCGACAAACCCCGACAGAATGATCAGCAAGTACAGCACCGGCAGCCCGGACCACACTTCCAATATTCGTTGCCCGAGCAAGTCGACCCAGCCGCCGTAGTAACCCTGCAACGCCCCGGCGGCGATGCCGATGGCGGCGCTGATGGCGGTGAGGGCCAGGGCAAACAGGATCGATACCCGTGCGCCGAAGATCACCCGCGCCAGGACGTCGCGGGATTGGTCGTCGGTGCCCAGCCAGTTCACGCTCGATGGCGGGCTGGGGGCAGGGCGGGTCAGTTCGTAGTTGGGGGTGTCGTCGCTGAACGGGATCGGCGGGAACAGCATCCAGCCGCCGTCCTTTTTGATCAGGTTCTGCACGTATTCACTGCGGTAATCCGCCTGGAACGGCAGTTGCCCGCCGAACTCCTGCTCGGTGTAGCGCTTGAATACCGGGAAATACAGTTCGTTCTGGTAGCTGAGCACCAAGGGTTTGTCATTGGCGATCAACTCGCCGCCGAGGGTCAGGATAAACAGGCCGATAAACAGCCACAGCGACCACCAGCCGCGACGGTTTTTCTTGAAACGTTCAAAGCGCCGACGGGCCACGGGAGAAAGCTTGAGCATCAGGCGTTCCTCGCGGCGAAGTCGATACGCGGGTCCACCAGGGTGTAGCAGAGGTCACCGATGAGTTTGATCAAAAGGCCAAACAGCGTGAAGATAAACAACGAGCCGAACACCACCGGATAGTCCCGTGAAACCGCCGCTTCGTAGCTCATGCGGCCCAGGCCATCGAGGGAGAAAATCACCTCGATCAGCAGCGAACCGGCAAAGAACACCGCGATAAACGCCTGGGGAATTCCCGAAATCACCAGCAGCATGGCATTGCGAAACACATGCCCGTACAGCACCCGGCGTTCACTCAAGCCTTTGGCTCGGGCGGTGACCACGTACTGGCGGGTGATTTCATTGAGGAACGAGTTTTTGGTGAGGATGGTCAAGGTGGCGAAACCGCCGATCACCAGGGCGCTGACCGGCAGTACCAGGTGCCAGAAGTAGTCGGCGATCTTGCCCACGGTGCTCAACTGGTCGAAGTTTTCCGAGACCAGTCCGCGCACCGGGAACCAGTTCAGCGAAGTGCCGCCGGCGAAGACCACGATCAGGAACATCGCAAACAGAAACGCCGGCATCGCATACCCAATCACGATCGCGGTGCTGCTCCACACATCGAAACTGCTGCCATGGCGCACCGCCTTGCGAATCCCCAGCGGGATCGACACCAGGTAGGTGATCAAGGTGGCCCACAGGCCGAGGGAAATGGTCACCGGCATCTTTTCCAGGATCAGGTCGGTCACGCTTTTGCCGCGGAAGAAACTGTTGCCGAAATCCAGCTGGGCGTAGCTCTTGAGCATCAGCCACAGGCGTTCCGGCGCGGGCTTGTCGAAGCCGTATTGTTTTTCGATGTCCTTGATCAGCTTCGGGTCCAGGCCACGGCTGGCCCGTGAACCGCTGCTGAGGCTTTCGGCAGACGAGCCGCCGACGCCACCGCCGCCGATGCCTTGCAGGTGAGCGATGGCCTGTTCCACCGGCCCGCCGGGTGCGGCCTGCACGATAACGAAGTTCACCAGCAGGATAATCACCAGGGTGGGAATGATCAGCAGCAAGCGCCGCACGATATAGGCAAACATCAGCGGGCTCCCGGGCGTTTGGTCAATTCGGCTTTCATCTGTTCATTGGTCAGCGGCGTGGGGCTGATTTCCCACCAGGTTTCCAGGGCCTCATCGGTCTTGGCTTCCACGGCCGGGCGGCCGAAGCGGTTCCACCACGCGGCGGAGGTGCCCGGCGGGTAGTAGTTGGGAATCCACAGGTAATTCCATTGCAGCACGCGGTCCAGGGCGTGGGCGTAACTGAGCATCTGCGACTGGGTGTTGGCCTTGACCAGGCCGTTGATCAGGCTGTCCACGGCTGGGTCCTTGAGGACCATGTAGTTGTTGGCGCCGGTATCAAACGCGGCGGCCGAGCCAAAGTAGTTGTACAGCTCCATCCCCGGCGAGGTGGTGACCGGGAAGCCGGTGACGATCATGTCGTAGTCCCGGGCCATCAGGCGGTTGACGTATTGCGAGGAGTCGATACGGCGGATATTGAGGGTGATGCCGATTTGCGCGAGGTTGCGTTTGTAGGGCAACAACAGGCGCTCAAGGCCGTTCTGGGCGTTGAGGAAGGTGAACTCCAGCGGCTCGCCTTCGGCATTTACCAGCTTGTCGCCGTCGGGTTTCCAACCAGCCTGTTCCAGCAGGGCCAGGGCTTGCAGCTGCTTGTCGCGGATCATCCCGGTGCCGTCAGTGGTGGGGGCCTTGAACACCTGGGTGAAGACTTCGTCGGGAATCTGCCCGCGCAAAGGTTCCAGAATCGCCAGCTCCTGGGCGTCCGGCAGTTGGGTCGCCGCCAGTGGGCTGTTGGAGAAGAAGCTTTGCTGGCGGATGTACATGTTGCGCATCATCTGCCGGTTGGCCCATTCGAAGTCCCACAACATGGCCAGGGCCTGGCGCACGCGGCGGTCCTTGAACATCGGCTTTTGCACGTTGAACACGTAGCCCTGGGCCGGTTGCGGTGCTTCCTTGGCCAGGTGCGCGCGCTGCAGGCGGCCATCGTCGAGGGCCGGGCCGTTGTAGCCGATGGAGTAGCCGGTGGCGGAGAATTCGCGGTTGAAGTCGTAGGCTCCGCCCCGCAGGACCTGACGCGCCACTTCGGTGTCGCCGAAGTATTCCAGGCTCAGGTGATCGAAGTTGTACAGGCCACGGCTGATGGGCAGGTCCTTGCCCCACCAGTTCGGGTCGCGCTTGAAGGTGATGGTGTTGCCGGCATCCACCTTGCTGATGGTGTAGGGGCCGCTGCCGAGGGGAATCTCGTAGCCGCCGCCGTCGGCGAAGTTGCGGGTCTTCCACCAATGCTCGGGGAACACCGGCAGGGTGGCGACATCCAGGGGCAGGGTGCGGTTTTCGTTGCTGGAGAAGTCGAAGCGCACCTGGCGCGGGCCTTCGACTTCGACGTGTTTGACGTCGGCGAACAGCGTGCGGTAGCGCAGGCTGCCCTGGGTCATCAGCAGGTCGAAGGTGTAGCGCACGTCTTCGGCGGTGATCGGCTGGCCATCGGCGAAACGCGCCTTGGGGTTCAGGTAAAAACGCAGGGACAGACCGTCGTCTGACCGCTCCATCTTTTCCGCCACCAGGCCGTAGACCGTGTAGGGCTCATCCAGGGAGCGCTGGGCCAGGGGCGAATACAGCCAACCGTCGACCTGGCTGACACCGATGCCTTTGTCGCCATAGGGCAGCACGTGGTCGTAGCGCCCGATTTCGATCGCCGAACGCCGCAAGCTGCCGCCCTTGGGGGCATTGGGGTTGGCGTAGTCGAAATGGGTGAAGCCGGGCTGGTATTTGGCCGGTTCGCCGTACACGGTCAGTGCCGATTGCGGCGCGGCGATCACGGCGGTGCTGGCCAGCAGCAGGGCCAGGGTGGAGCAAAACAGGGTAGAAAAAGCGACTCGCATTATCAGCCTTGGGCGCCGGGTGAAGAGGTAAAGGGATTTGTACGCTATGCGCGTACGCCTCGCCAGTCTTCACACTGTCACAGATGCACAACGGCCCACCAAAAGGCGGGCCGCTGTTTTAAACATAGGTGCGGACTGGATCAGTCCTGACGGCTGGTCACTTCCAGCAGGTGATAACCGAACTGGGTTTTCACGGGGCCTTGCACGGTGTTGACTGGGGCGCTGAATACGACGGTGTCGAATTCTTTAACCATTTGGCCCGGGCCGAACGAGCCCAGGTCGCCGCCTTGACGGCTGGACGGGCAGGACGAGTTGGCTTTGGCAACTTCGGCGAAATCAGCGCCGGCTTCGATTTGCGCTTTCAGTTCGTTGCACTTGTCTTCGCTGGAAACCAGGATGTGACGGGCGGTGGCTTTGGCCATGAGGGATAACTCCTTGGGTAAAAACGGTGAGCGTACCGGATTCAGGTGGTTATTTCCTGGCAAAGTTCCCCCGGGTTGCATGGACGGTTCAGGATCGGGCCATTACGCCGCTTTGGGTCAGCCAGTCGATAAACAGCGCAAACAGCTCCGCCTGGGAATTGATTTCAAGCTTGGTATACAGATGCTTGCGGTGCATGCGCACGGTTTCCGGGGAAATGCCCAGTACCTGCGCGGTGGATTTCACCGAGTGCCCGCGCAGGATCAGGTGGGCGATCTCCCGTTCGCGCACGGTCAATACGCCGCTGCCAAAGTGCATGAACGCCGCTTCAATCTGCTGATGCACCTGGGTCTGGGTGAAGGCGTCGTCGCTGATCACCTTGCACAGCCCGCCGGTGGTGCCGAAGCGCCGCAGCAGTTCACGCACGATGGGTTGGGCGGTTCGTTGCAGCGCCAGTTGCTCATCGCTGAACTGGCCGGCACTCAGCCCCTGGAACATGCACAGGGAAATCTTGCTGTTGGGGCACAGGTCAACGATGTAGTAGCTCTCCTGGGCGCCGCCGCTGCGCAGGTAGTAGGTCTTGTAGTACGCGCTGTTGAAGAAATCGTCCGGGGCGATTTGCGCCAGGTGGTAGAAGCCTTCGGCGAGGCCCTTGTCCACCGCCAGGCAGAACGGGTCCAGCAGGTAGCCCCGGGAAAAGTAGCGGTTGATGATTTCTTCGTAGTGCGGCCGGGGGATGCCTTGCTGGTACAGCAAGTGCGGCGCCTGGCCCTGGCGCTCCAGGCTGATCATCATCGATTCGATGGGGGTCAGGGCACTGAGGGCACAGGCCAGGTGTTCAAGGAATGAGGCTTCGTCAACGCTGACGAAGGCGTGGGCCAACGCGCCGTTCCAGGCTTCGAGCACCTGGAAGGACGGGGCAGGGCAGTGATCGGCATTCTGGCTCATGCCGGCCAGTCTACCCGCCGGCCAGGGCCCCGGCAAAAGCACCGGGGCGCCCAGGCTCATCGGCCTTGATACTCGCCGCTCTGGCGCAGCTCTTCGGCGGTGTCGAGGATGCACTGGCGCAGGATCTCCACCACTTCATCCACTTGGGCATGGGTGATGATCAGCGGCGGCGACATCACGTTCAGGTGGCCGATGGGCCGTACCAGCAAGCCCCTGGCCTGGGCCCGCAGGTGGATCTTCTCGCCGATGTTCACCGCGTCCGGCAGCAGCGCCTTGGTGTGTTTGTCGGCAACAAACTCGATGCAGGCCATCAAGCGCTGGCAGCGCACGTCGCCCACCAACGGCAGGCTGGCCAGGGTTTGCAGGCGCTGTTCGAGGTACACGCCGACGTCTTCGACATGGGCCAGCAGGTGTTCCCGCTCGATGATCTCGATGTTCTTCAGCGCCGCCACGCAACTCACCGGATGGCCGCTGTAGGTGAAGCCATGGGTAAAGCAGCGGCCCTTGCCCGGCTCGCCGATCACTTGCCAGATGCGGTCCGAGAAAATACAGGCGCCCAGCGGCAGGTAGCCGGAAGTCAGGCCCTTGGCGGTGGTGATGATGTCCGGCTGCATGTCGAACACCTCCTGGGAGGCGAAGAATTTGCCCAGCCGACCGAAGGACGTCACCACTTCATCCGCCACGTAGAGCAGGTCATAGCGTTGGCAGATGTCCCACATGCGCCGGTGATAACCCTTTGGCGGGATGATCACGCCACCCGAGCCCATGATCGGTTCGGCAAAGAACGCGGCCACCTTGTCGGCGCCGATGGTCAGGATCTTGTCTTCGAACTCATCCACCAGGAAATCGAGGAACTGCGCCTCGCTCATGCCTTCTGGCGCCCGGTAGTAGTTGGGGCAGGAGATGTGGTGGAACAGGTCGCTCATGAAGTCGAATTCCGGCGCACGGTCGGCGGCCTTGTTGCCGATGGACATCGTCAGGAACGTCGAGCCGTGGTACGCACTGAGGCGCGAGATGATGTGTTTCTTCCCATGCTTGCCGCGACTGTTCTGATAGAACTGCACCAGGCGATAGGCGGTATCGACAGCCGTGGAGCCGCCGGTGGTCAGGAACACATGGTCGAGGTCGCCGGGGGCCAGGCTGGCGAGCTTGGCGCACAGTTCGATGGCGGTGACGTTGGCCATGTCGCAGAACGGGTTGGAGTAGGCCAACTGGCGCACCTGGTTGGCGATGGCGTCGGCCATTTCTTCGCGGCCCAGGCCGATATTCGTGCACCACATGCCGCCGACGGCATCCAGGTAACGGTTGCCGGCGGTGTCGTAGATGTAGGCGCCGTCACCGGCCGCAATGTTCAGCGAGCCTTGTTCACGGTGTTCGTCGAACATATGGAAGCCGTGCATGTAATGGGCCTTGTCGGCGGCGTCCAGTTGCTCGTGGTCGAACTGGGCGAAAAAAGCAGGATTTGGCAGGGTCATGGCATTTACCTTCAATGGCTGGGTTTCACTTGCCGGTCTTCACGGCGTTCCAGGTACGGGTGATCAGGCGCACGGCGGCTTGGGACTGGCTTTTCTGGGTGAACAAGCGCTGCATCGTCGCCAGGTCCGGGTAGATGGCCGGGTTGTCGCGTATGTCCGCATTTACAAAGGGCTTGGACGCCAGATTGCTGTTGGCGTAGTGAATGGTGTTGCTGACGCCGGCGATGACTTCCGGTTGCAGGAGGAATTCGATGAATTTGTGGGCATTCGCCACATGGGGCGCGTCGCTCGGGATGTAGAAGTTATCGAACCAGATCAGCGAGCCTTCCTTGGGGATGAAGTAGCCTAGGTTGACCTTGGCCCCGGCTTCCGCGGCCCGGGCCTGTGCAGTGGCGTAGTCGCCGGACCAGGTGGTGGCCATGCACAACTCGCCGTTGGCCAGGCCGTTGATAAACCCGCTGGAGTCGAATTTGCGTATGTACGGGCGTACCGCCATCAGTACGTCCTGGGCAGCCTTGAGGTCTTTGGGCGCCACGCTGTTGGGGTCCAGGCCGAGGTAGGTCAGGGCCAGCGGGATCATGTCGGTGGGGGAGTCCATGAAGGTGATGCCACAGTCGGCGAAGCGCGAAACGATCTTGGGGTCGAAGATCATCGCCAGGGAGCCGATGGGCGCATCCGGCATGCGTTCCTTGATCTTGTCGATGTTGTAGGTCACGCCATTGCTGCCCCAGGTGTAAGGCGCGGAATAGGTCACGCCCGGATCATGGGTTTCCAGGCTTTTCAGCACTTGCGGGTCGAGGTTGTTCCAGTCCGGCAGCAGCGCTTTGTTGAGGGGCTGGAAGGCCTTGGCCTTGATCAGCAGCGGCACCAGTGACGCGTTGAGCACCACCAGGTCATAACCCGAGCGCCCGGAGAGCAGCTTGCCCTGCACGGTTTCGTAGGAGTCGTAGGTGTCGTAGACCACCTTGATGCCGGTGGCTTTCTCGAAGTCGGTGAGGGTGTGTTCCCCGATGTAATCGGCCCAGTTGTAGATGCGCAAGGTGTTGCCCGGGTCGTCAGCGGCCTGGCTGAGGGACGTGGATGCAAGCAAGACAGCGCTGAACAGGGCGATAACGGCTTTATGCATGGCGGACCCACCTTGATGTTGTGCTTATTGTCAGGCCGAGGGGCTGATTGCACTTTCAGGCAGGTGGCGGGTGGGGCGCCATACCCCGTTCGGGTAGGAGGCGGTCAGGGCAGGACGATGTAGTCGTTTCGCGTGACGACCGGGCGGTGGACGCCCTGTTCCAGGTGGACGTAGCGCCCGTCTACCAGGTCGATGGGCAGGCAGTCGTCGATATCCAGTACGCCGTCGGTGTGGGATTGCGTCCAGTGCGTGAGCATCTGCCGTTTGCCTTGGGCCGCAGCTTCCCTGGCCGTGCGTGCAACCACCAGCAGGTAGTGGTGGGCTTCGCCAAAGATGTTCGATTCATAACCGCCCAGGTTGATGAAGTACAGGCGCGGCGCACCCGCGTTAGGTGCCAGGTGGCTGAGCTGGACTTTCCAGCCGTCGACGCCGTCCACCGTCATCCAGGAGTCGATATGCACACCTTTCTGGCTGCCAAACCAGCCCTCGCGCAGTTGCGGGTAGGCGGCTTCCAGGGTGTCGGCCACGGCGAACACCACATCATGCACTTCGATTTTCGCCCGGGGGTGCTTGCCCCCCAGCATGACCACAAACAGCATTGCGCGCCCTTTCTATGGCTGGGATGGAAAGGGCCACCTTCCTTCGATTGAACCCTTTTGTCCAGTCGGTGCCACACTGTTAATTCGCGAATTCATCAGGAGGTTGTCATGCGCACCATTGATCTGGCCGGCGTTCCCGTCCCTGTCATCGGCCAGGGGACCTGGCGCATGGGCGAAAATCCCGGGCAACGCAGCGCCGAGGTGGCGGCGTTGCAATTGGGCATTGATGAGGGCATGACCCTGATCGATACCGCTGAAATGTATGGCGAAGGCGGCGCCGAGGAAGTCGTCGGCGAAGCGATTCGCGGCAAGCGCGACCAGGTGTTCCTGGTCAGCAAGGTGTACCCGCACAATGCCAGCCGTAAGGGTGTTCCACAGGCATGCGAGGCCAGTCTCCAGCGCCTGGGCACCGACTACATCGACCTGTATCTGTTGCATTGGCGTGGCCAGTACCCCCTTGAAGAAACGGTGGAAGCCTTCGAACGCTTGCGGGAGGCGGGCAAGATCGGTCGTTGGGGCGTGTCCAACTTTGATGTGGCCGACCTGCAGGAACTGGCGTCCCCGGCCTGCGCCACCAATCAGGTGCTCTACAACATTGAAGAGCGCGGTATCGAATTCGACCTGCTGCCGTGGTGGCAGCAACATAATTTGCCATTGATGGCCTACTGTCCCATCGCCCAGGGTGGCGAGCTGTTGGCCAGCCCGACCCTCAAGCAAATCGCCCGTCGCCACGAGGTCACTCCCGCCCAGGTTTCCCTGGCCTGGGTCTTGCGCCAGGACGGTGTGATCGCCATTCCCAAGGCCGTGACGCCCGAGCATGTGCGGCTCAATGCCGCGGCGGCAAAGCTGGTGCTGGATGAGCACGACCTGGACGCGATTGACCGGGTGTTTGGTGCGCCGAAGCGCAAGCATCCGTTGGCGATGGTCTAGCAGCCGACAGAAACGGCGCCGTCCATGGCGTTGCCGTTTCTGTTTCGGTGGGGGCTTAGCCGGCTACCGGGCTGCGCCAGTCATCAGACCCCGAGGTGCCGGATACCTCATGGGTCCAGACGATTTTCCGGTAAGTGAAATACACATCCTCCAGATGCGTGAAGTGCGCGTTGTTCGGGTCCTGGCAGTTGGGCATCCGTGACTGGATGTCCACCAGGATCGCGTCCTCCAGCTCAATGGTGAAGTAGTGTTCCTGGGTGCCGGCTGAGGAGGTTCGGTACCACTCAAGGCGGCACTTGACCATTTCCCCGGAAGTCAGTGCGCTGAACAGCAGCGGCGAGGATTTATCGAATACCTTGCTGATCATCAGGGGCTTGTGCACACGCTGGCCGGTGGGCTGGCCGGATTGCGGGTCGCGGGGAATGATTACCTGATGCTGGAATGCTTCCACCAGGATCTGGTCTTCGTGGCCTTCCTGGTAAATATTGCCGACCGAGTCCTGGGTAAACGTGCCTGCCGTGATCAAGCCTTGCTTGGTGCCGGTGATGGATAGATACGCGGGTGTTGGCATGACGGTTTTCCTTGCCTGATAAATGAGGTCGTCCCGGCCGACGGATTTGCCGACCGGGTAATACTCGATATCAAGAAGCGTGCCGGAAAGTTCGAGCGCTAGTGAAAGCAGAGGGTTAAGGGTTTATTGGTTTTCCTTTTAAACAGCATGGCGGTTTTTTAATCGGGTTTAGTTGTATTTGTTTGCGCAGGGGTGTGCAGTTAGTTGCTCATGCTGATGGGCGGCTTTATTCGCCGGGCTTGCGTAATTAATAAGGGTGCTTGTAACTTTGGCTGCGCAAATTCTTGCGCGTCACCGATTTTTCTATTTTCGTAGGAAATTCCTTAACCGCTATCTCCTGGCTTGAACAATGCTTTTTGCATGGATAAGGTTCGTGCTCTTCTTGTAGGGAAGACAAACTTTAATCAGCCTGCTGATGTGCGCTTGAATGGCCATTAGTTAGCTGAACATGTTCAGGGAAGAAAGTACGCCCATAATGGTTTATTCAGACAGGCTTTCCGATTATTACCTCGAACTTGCGCAGGCACCTAACTCGAAAGCGAGTTATGCGGGCGCTGATATGCGTTTTTCGACCGAGTATGAGGCACTTGAAACCGAACTGGGCAAGGCACATTCCATTCACGGAAACAGTCAGCCTGATTGGCAATGGGTCGTGGAAAAAAGCGAGGCGCTGTTACGCCACCAGTCCAAGGACTTGCGGGTTGCTGTCTGGTTGACCTGGGCATTGCATCAGCGCGAGTCCTTCCCCGGGTTGCTCGCAGGCCTCGGATTGCTGCGCTACCTCTGTGAGCATCATTGGGCGGTGGTGTATCCGGGCAAGCTGCGTACCCGCAGTGCCGCCTTTGGCTGGCTGGTTCCGCGCCTCGAGCAGGTGCTTGCGCAACCTGTGTCATTCAAGGACCAGCGCGCCCTGTTCCACTGCATGCTCGAACACCTGGCCCGGCTGGATGAGTTATGGACCGAACACCTCCTCGACGATGCGCCACTGTTACTGCCGGTTCGCAGGCAACTGTCGGAAAGGTTGCAACAGTCTCCCGAGAATGAAGCTCCACCAGGCGGTAGTACAGGTGTGATCGCCCATATCAAGCAGGTCGCGACTCAGTTGATGGCGCCCGAGCCTGTTGTGGATAACGAAAAAGACGCCCACAAGCTGCTGCGCACGGTGCAGGAACATGCCCGGCCTTTGTCGGCCTGGTGGCAGCGCCAGAATGCCACTGACCTGCGCGCACTGCGCCTGAACCGAACGCTGACCTGGCTGACAATCACCAGCCTTCCGGACTGTGACAGCGAACAGGTCACACCTTTGCGTGGCCCGGCGCCCGACAAGCTCAAGCGTTACCGGGAGCGCTTTGCCCAGGGGCAGCATACCGACCTGCTGCTGGAGCTTGAGGGCAGCCTGGCCGGCGCACCGTTCTGGTTTGACGGCTTGTGCCTGGAGTGGGAGTGCCTGCAGGCACTTCAGGCCGACCTCGCCATGACCGAGCTGGAAGTGCACTTCGCCTTGTTGCTCCAGCGTTTGCCTGGGCTCGTGCAGTTGCGCTTTCACGATGGAACACCATTCGCTGACCCCGCTACCCGGGGCTGGATCAACACTCAGGTTGTCCGCCATTTGCAAGGTCCGGTGCCGGACAGGTCGGCACTTGATGCCCAGGCCGCGCCTTGGGACAAAGCGTTGCACGACGTCATGCCCGTGCTGCGCAAGGACGGATTCAAGGCGGCCGTTCGGTCGCTCAAACAAGGCATGCAAAGTGCCACAGGTGAGCGCGCCCGATTTCATTGGCGGCTTGGCCTCGCCAGGTTGTCTGTGCTGGCGGGCAAGCATGACCTTGCCAAAGTCCAGCTTGACCACCTGGATCACGAACTGCAGCAGTCAGGCTTGCAGCGCTGGGAGCCTGAATTGGCGGTTGAGGTGCTGCAACTCTTGCATGGCTGTTGTGACGTGTTGCCGCAAAGCCACTCTGTGCGTGAGCGCAAGGAAGATGTCCATCGCAGGTTGTGCCACTTCGATCTTGAAGCGGTACTTGAATAGGCTTTCGAGCCACCCGAAAAAGGAGAAACACCATGGCGAAAGAAGGTTCGGTAGCCCCCAAGGAACGCATCAATATCACGTTCAAACCCGCCGTCGGTACTGCGCAGGAAGAGCTGGAACTGCCGTTGAAACTGCTGGTGCTTGGCGACTTTACCCAGCGTGAAGACCCGCGCCAACTCGAAGACCGCAAGCCTGTCGGGGTCGACAAGAACACCTTTGACGAGGTGTTGGCCAAGCAAGCCTTGAGCTTGACCTTAAGCGTTCCCAATCGGCTCCAGGACTCTGCCGAGCTGGATGAGCTGGCGATCCAGGTCAGGATCAATTCGATGAAGGACTTCAACCCTGCGCACCTGGTCGAGCAAATACCCGAGCTGAAAAAACTCATGGAGCTGCGTGATGCACTCGTGGCGCTCAAGGGCCCGTTGGGCAACACGCCGAGCTTTCGAAAGGCGATTGAAAACGCACTTGCCGATGACGAGTCCCGCACCCGGGTATTGGCTGAATTGGGGCTGGGCAGCTCCGCCGCATGACTCCCTCAGTAAAAGGACACTGACACTATGACTACCAGCCAAAGCCCGTTGCATGCTCGCGCAATGGATGAATGCAGCATTCTCGACAACATCATTGCCCAGACCCGTCTCAGCGCCGACGATGAGGCCTATGGCATCGCGAAGCGCGGGGTCTCGGCATTTATCGAGGAACTGATCAAACCGCAGAACAGGGGCGAGCCGGTCAAGAAGCGCCTGGTTGACCGGATGATCGCCGAGATTGACGCCAGACTCAGCCAGCAAATGGATGAAATCCTCCACCATCCCGATTTCCAGTCATTGGAGTCATCATGGCGCGGCCTGCAGTTGTTGGTTGATCGCACCGACTTTCGTGAAAACATCAAGATCGAACTGCTGAGCGTCTCTCGCCAGGACCTGCTGGATGACTTCGAGGACTCGCCGGAGGTTACCCAGTCCGGCCTCTACAAGCATATTTACAGCGCCGAATACGGTCAGTTCGGCGGTCAGCCCGTCGGGGCAATCATCGCCAATTATTTCCTTTCCCCCAGTGCGCCCGACGTCAGGTTGATGCAGTACGTTTCCAGCGTGGCCTGCATGGCCCATGCACCCTTTATCGCGGCGGCTGGCCCAGGCTTCTTTGGCCTGGAGAGCTTTACCGGCCTACCTGACCTCAAGGACCTGAAAGACCACTTCGAAGGGCCGCAGTTTGCCAAATGGCAGAGCTTTCGCCAGAGCGAAGATGCCCGTTACATCGGGCTCACCGTGCCGCGCTTTCTGCTGCGTACGCCTTACGATCCCATTGATTCCCCGGTCAAGACCTTCGCCTACCAGGAAAATGTAGCCAACAGCCACGAGCACTATCTGTGGGGCAACACGGCGTATGCCTTTGCCACCCGCTTGACCGACAGCTTCGCCCGGTTTCGCTGGTGCCCGAACATTATCGGCCCGCAAAGCGGTGGTGCGGTGGAGGACTTGCCGCTGCATCACTTTCACAGCATGGGCGAGATCGAAACCAAGATTCCCACCGAGGTGCTGGTATCCGACCGGCGGGAATACGAGCTGGCGCAAGAGGGCTTCATCGCCTTGACCATGCGCAAGGGCAGCGACAACGCGGCGTTCTTTTCCGCCAGCTCGGTGCAGAAACCCAAGTTCTTTGGCATCAGCGCCGAGGGCAAGGTCGCCGAGCTGAACTACCGGCTTGGCACCCAACTGCCTTACATGATGATCGTCAATCGACTGGCTCACTACCTCAAGGTACTGCAGCGCGAACAGCTGGGATCCTGGAAGGAGCGCACCGACCTGGAACTGGAGCTCAACAAGTGGATTCGCCAGTACGTAGCCGATCAGGATAACCCCAGCGCCGAAGTGCGTGGACGTCGCCCGCTTCGCGCGGCACGTATTGTGGTCAGCGACGTCGACGGGGAGCCCGGTTGGTACCGCGTCAATTTGAGCGTTCGGCCGCACTTCAAGTACATGGGGGCGGACTTCACATTGTCTCTCGTCGGCAAGCTCGACAAAGAATGAGCCGCCACGTGATTACCCAAAACCGCAGCCTGTTCGAGCGCCTGGATTCCGGCGAGGGGCGCAGCCCGCAGGGCTGTGCCGTGGCGTCCGTGGCAAGCCACCTGGCGAAAATGCTCAGCACCCGTGTCGGCAGCGTACAAACGCTACCGGACTACGGGCTGCCTGATCTGAACGACATGCGCCTCAGCCTGCATGACGCGTTGAGCCAGGCCCGTTTCCTGATTGAGCGCTCCATCCAGGCCTATGAACCCCGTCTGAAGGATGTATGTGTCAGGCCAATACCCCAGGACCGTGACCCGTTGACCCTGGCTTTTTCCATCGAAGGTGCAATGGAGGTCGACGGCCTGACGCAAATAGTCGCTTTCCGCGCAAGCCTGACCCACGGCGCACAGGTTGAGGTCAAACCGGATGTCGTTTAACCGCTACTACCAAGGTGAGCTGAGTGCGCTGCGACAGTTGGGGCGACGCTTCAGCGAGCGCAACCCGGCAATCGCACCGTTTCTTGGGGAGGCCGGCCAGGATCCGGATGTGGAGCGGTTGCTCGAGGGTTTTGCATTCCTCACGGGTCGGTTGCGTCAGAAGCTTGATGACCAGTTGCCGGAGTTGAGCCACTCGTTGATGCAGTTGCTGTGGCCCAACTATATGCGGCCGCTGCCGGCGTTCAGCATGCTGCAGTTTGACCCGCTCAAGCGAGCAGGGCCTGCCATCAGGGTCGAGCGGGATACGCCAGTGGAAAGTATTGCGATCAACGGTGAGCGCTGCCGTTTTCGTACCTGTTACCCGACGCAGGTGTTACCGCTGCAACTGGCGGCCCTGGAGTACTCGGTGCAGGGCGAGGGCGCTTTGCTGTGCCTGCGTCTGGAAATGACGGCCGAGGGTAACTTCAGCGAGTTGGCACTGGACTGCTTGCGTCTGCATCTAGCCGGGGAGCAGCTCCTCAGCCAGGCGCTTTACCTTGGCCTTTTGCGTCATTTGGACGGGTTCGAGTTAGTGCCTTTGGGACGCGACGGGCAGCCGTTTATCGGTGCTGATGGCGAGGCGACCTCATTGCGTCTGTCCAGTAACGAGATCAGCCCAGTCGGTTTTTCGGAGGAGGAGGCACTGATCCCTTACCCGTTGAATACCTTCCGTGGCTATCGTCATTTGCAGGAGTATTTCGCCTTTCCCGACAAATACCTGTTTGTCGATGTAGGTGGTCTGGAGGTGCTCAAAGGCTTGCCCCTTGACCTGCTCAAGCAAGTGCATGGCCTGGCGCTGCGCTTCAACATGCGTGGCCGCGGCCTTGAACGACTGACGCCGACCCTGGACAACGTGAAGCTGTATTGCACGCCCATCGTCAATCTGTTCAAGCACGATAGCGTGCCAATACGTCTGGACGGCAGGCAGGACGAATACCTGCTGTTGCCTGGCGAATACACCCGGGGTAACTGCGGCATCTTTTCCGTCGACAAAGTCACAGGATGGCGGCCGGGAGGCCTGGGTTATCAGGAGTACGTACCGTTCGAGTCGTTTGAACATGATTTTGGCAGCGGGTCGCCCAGCTATGGCGTTCGCCTGCGACCTTCACTGCAACATACCGGAATGGACACATGGCTGAGTTTCGACCAACGCCAGGGGCATGACCAGGAGACCCTGTCGGTTGAGCTGACCTGTACCAACCACAACCTGCCGCGCCTGTTACAGGTGGGAGATATCAACCAGACCTGCGAGCAGACGCCCGAATTTCTGACGTTTCGCAACCTCACAGCCGCAACGCCCAGTTTTTCGCCCCCTCTGGACAGCGACTTCCTGTGGCGACTGATCAGCAATATGTCGCTCAACTATTTGTCATTGACCGATATCAACGCCTTGAGAGTGATCCTCGAAACCTACGACCTGCCGCGTTATCACGACCGCCAGGTGGAGAAGGTCAGCCGCAGAAGGCTCGGTGCACTCCAGTCGATCAGTCACCAGCCGGTGGACCGATTGCACCGAGGCCTGCCATTTCGCGGCTTGCGGGTTGATCTCACCATCGATCCAGAAGGCTACCTGGGGGAGGGCGACGTGTTTGTCTTTGCTTCGGTGCTCAATGAGTTTTTCGCGCTTTACGCCAGCCTCAACTCGTACCACGAACTGCGAGTCATCAGCACACAAGGAGACGTGTACCTATGGCCACCCCGGATGGGCCAGCAGCCCCTGCTTTAACCGCACTGTCCCGCGTGATTCGCGAGTACTCGGTGTTTCAGGCGGTCGCGCAGATCATCGAGCGTTTGCGTGAAGCGCACCCCTCCCTTGACGAGGAGGCGCTGTACGACCAGTTGGAGTTCCAGGCCAATCCAGGCTTTGGGTTTCCCGGCAACGACATTGACCGGGTGGAGTTTTTTGTCGAGCACGGCCAGTTGCGGGCACGCCTTCGTCTCAATGTGCTGGGGCTGTTTGGTACAGGATCACCGCTGCCCGCGTTCTATGGCGAGCAAGCTTTTGCCGACGTATCAGGGGGTCATTCGACGCGTGATTTCCTGGATCTTTTTCACCATCGCCTGCACCGGTTGCTGGTGCCGATCTGGCGAAAATACCGTTATCAGGCGAGCTTTCAAACGGGCGCCTGCGACCCATTTTCCGAGCAGATGTTCGCGTTGGTAGGCCTGGGTGGCGACGCGATTCGCAGCACCGCTCAATTGAACTGGAAACGTCTGTTGCCCTACCTGGGGCTGCTCAGTCTGCGTGCGCACTCCGCCGCACTGATCGAGACCGTGCTGCGTTATTACTTCAAGCACAGCCGGCTGGTTATCGAGCAATGGGTCAAGCGCACGGTGGTGATCGGCCAGGAGCAGCGTAATGACCTTGGTCGCAGCTATAGCACGCTGGGTTCTGACCTGGTGTTGGGGGACCGAATGCTCGACCGCAGCGGGATGTTCAGGGTCCATGTGCTGGCACTGGGCTGGGAGCGGTTTCATGATTTTTTGCCCACCGGAGCGGCTTATGAGCCGCTGTGCGCACTGGTGCGTTTCGCCGTCCGGGACCCCTTGGAGTACGACGTGCGATTGGTGTTGGCAGAGGGCGAGGTTCGGCCATTGCACATTGGTGAGCGCAATGTCTGCCGTTTGGGCTGGACCAGTTGGCTGGGGCATGAGCGAGCCGACGGCGTGGTCACTTTGGCCAGTAAAACTCATTAGGGATTGATGAATATGATGAATGTGGACCTGCAACAACTTATCCGGGCATTGACCGCGCCCACGCGGTGCGATTTGGAGCGCTGCGCCGAACGGTGTGTCACGCGCGGCGGCAGCGAGGTCTTGGTGGAGGACCTGCTGTTGACGTTCCTGGAGTATCCCGACGGCGTACTGATGCGTGCGCTGCAGGATGCGGGTGTGGATGTCGGCGAACTGCATGCGGTGCTGCAACCCCGGACCGACCAGAGCGCCTCCCGTAATCCGGTGTTTTCACCCGCCTTGGTGCAATGGTTGCAACAAGCGTTACTGGTTGCCCATCTGGAGCTGGGGCGAAGCGAAGTGGAACAGGGGGCCTTGTTGCTCGCCTTGTTGCGCAATCCGTTGCAGCACGCGGGCAGCCGTTATCAGGCGGTGTTGAGCAAGCTTGATGCACAGCGCGTGCTCGGGTTTCTCTTGAGCGAAGACCCTCGGACGCCTCCATCTGAAGGGGGGCGTTCATTACTGGAGCGCTTTACCCATGACCTGACTCGCCAGGCTCGTGACGGAAAACTCGACCCCGTACTCTGTCGCGATGACGAAATCCGGCAAATGATCGATACCCTTGCGCGGCGGCGCAAGAACAACCCCATTCTGGTGGGCGAGGCGGGTGTCGGAAAAACCGCAATAGTCGAGGGCCTGGCCCTGCGAATCGTAAGTGAGCAAGTGCCAGAGGTACTCAGGGACGTGCGTCTGCTGGTCTTGGACATGGGCTTGCTGCAAGCCGGTGCCAGCATCAAGGGTGAGTTTGAACGGCGCCTGAAGGGCCTGATCGACGAGGTCAACGTCTCGCTGCAACCGGTCATTCTGTTTATCGACGAGGCCCACACCTTGGTAGGCGCAGGCGGCCAGGCTGGCAGCTCCGATGCGGCCAACCTGCTCAAGCCGGCGTTGGCGCGTGGTGAACTGCGGACCATCGCTGCCACGACCTGGTCGGAGTACAAGAAATACTTCGAGAAAGATCCTGCGTTGGCCCGGCGTTTCCAGCCGGTGCTGGTGCGCGAGCCGACGGTAGAAGAGGCGGTGACCATTTTGCGTGGGTTGGCGCCGGTGTATGAGGCCAGTCACGGGGTCTACGTGCGCGATGATGCCGTGGTTGCCGCCGCGCAGTTGAGTGCTCGTTATCTGGCCGGACGCCAGTTGCCTGACAAGGCCGTGGACGTGTTGGACACCGCTTGTGCCCGGGTGCGCATCAGCCTGGTGACGGCACCGGACGAACTGCAGAGGCTGCGCGCCGAGCTGGCCGAGGGCAGGCGTCAGCAACTCGCCGTGCGCCGGGACGCCGACGCGGGGTTGGCCATCGATGAACCGGCGTTGCAGCAGCTCACACAGAGACTGGAAGAGGTCGAGGTCGCACAGTCACAGCTTGAACAACGCTGGACCTGCCAATGCGACCTGGCCGAGAAGGTGCTCTCGCTGCGCCTGCAACTGGTCGACGCCCGTAACAGCGGCGAAAACATTGAAGCCATCGAACGGCTTTTGGCTGAAGCCCACCAAGCGTTGCAGGCCATACAGGACCCACAGCGGCTGGTCAGTTTTGAAGTGTGCCCACGGCTGGTGGCACAGGTGATCAGCACCTGGACCGGCATTCCACTGGAGCAATTGGCCCGTGAACACAGTGCGAAGGTCCTGAGTTTTGCTGAGGACTTACGCGCTCGCATCCTCGGCCAGGAGTGCGCCGTGCAGGTCCTGGATCGCTGCCTGCGCGCTGTCGCCGCCGGTGTGAACAGGCCTGATGCTCCCGTGGGTGTATTCCTGTTGGTGGGTCCCAGCGGTGTAGGCAAGACAGAAACGGCCCACGCCCTGGCCGACTTGTTGTACGGCGGTGAGCGGTTTGTCACCACGATCAATATGTCTGAGTACCAGGAGAAGCACTCCCTGTCCCGATTGATCGGAGCACCGCCGGGTTATGTGGGCTATGGAGAGGGCGGCGTGCTGACGGAGGCCGTGCGGCAAAAGCCCTACTCGGTGGTGCTGCTCGACGAGGTCGAGAAGGCCGACCCGGATGTTTTGAATCTGTTTTACCAAGTGTTCGACAAAGGCGTAGCCAATGACGGCGAAGGGCGCGAAATCGATTTTCGCAACACCCTGATCCTGATGACTTCCAATCTGGGCGGTCAACGTATCACTGAGCTCTGCGCCGACGCACAGCGACCCGATGTCGAGACCCTGCACGCCGCTATTGGGCCGGTGCTGACTGCTCATTTCAAGCCGGCATTGCTGGCCCGTATGCGAGTGGTCCCGTATTACCCGATGGCGGGCGTGGTGCTGCACCAACTGATTGAAACCAAACTTCAGCGCCTGGCTACTCGCCTGCTTCAGCGCAAGCTGACGTTCAGTCACACAGAGGAACTGGTCGTCCACATGGCCGAGTGCTGTAGCCACGGCGAGAGTGGTGCGAGGTTTGTCGATCAATGGATCGAGGCAAACCTGTTACCGCAGGTGGTGGATCGGCTGCTGAATACGATGGCCGTTGGCAAATCGCTGCAGTTCGCTCATGCCAGGCTTGATCCCAACGGCACTGTCCTTTGTGAGTTCAGCTGATGGCGGACAACCTGTTTACCCCGTTACCGAACCCGCTGGATTACGCCGCTGCCTTGCTGGGGTGGTTCAGCCGATTAGGTCTTGATAGCAACGAATCGACATTGGCCGAAAACCTTGCCATAGGCGCCGCGTCGTTGAGTGGGTGCGAGCTGAGCCAGTTATACCTGCTCGATCAGGCCAGTGGCCGCCTCGATCGGGTTGCCCAGCACTTGCCGGGTGTGTTGCCGGCCGGTGACCTTGAGATCTCGGGAGCGGACTTCAAGAGCGAGCAACTGTTGCAATACGTTATGGAACACAACCGTGTCCTCCACCTCACCGAGCTGCGTGGCAGCCTGTATGACACGGGGTTTCTGCCGGCGGCCGCATCGCCCTGGCAATCGCTGCTGTGCGTGCCACTGCTTGGGCAGCACCAGCAGGTGTCCGGAATGCTGTTGTGTGCCAGCCAACGCAGGACGGAACTGGCTGGCTACGGCACTTCGCTGGGCCAATTGGGCCGTTTTGCCTTGAATCAGTTGGCCATGTTGCGTCGAATGCGTCGGGCTCCAAGTGCGTTGAAAGTGGTTCGCAGCACGCCCGGCACCAGTGCCTATGGCTTGATAGGAAACAGCGCGGCAATGGATGAGACGTGCCGTCTGATCGGCAAGGTTTTAAATAGCCCCTACACCGTATTGCTCCGGGGGGAGACCGGCACGGGTAAAGAAGTGGTCGCCCGGGCCATTCATGCTGCCGGGCCGCGCAGCAACAAGGCATTTGTGGTGCAAAACTGCGCTGCGTTTCCCGAAGGCTTGCTCGAAAGTGAATTGTTCGGTTACCGCAAAGGCGCGTTCACCGGGGCCGAAAGAGACTACGCCGGCCTGTTTGACACCGCCCACGGCGGCACGCTGCTGCTCGACGAAATCGGTGACATGCCGCTGTCACTGCAGGCCAAGTTGTTAAGGGTACTGCAGGAAGGCGAGATTCGGCCATTGGGTGCCAATACGGCCCACAAGGTCGACGTACGAATCCTCGCGGCGACCCATCGGGACCTCACCCGCATGGTGGCTGAAGGGAGCTTTCGCGAGGATCTTTATTATCGGTTGGCGCAGTTTCCTATCGATTTGCCGGCGCTACGCCAGCGCGAGGGCGACGTGCTGCAGCTGGCCCGGCATTTCGCTGACAAGGCCTGCGCCATGCTGGGGCGAGCGCCGGTGGGCTGGTCGAGTGCGGCGCTGGATCAACTGTCCAGCCACAGCTTCCCCGGCAATGTGCGCGAGCTTAAATGCATGGTGGAGCGGGCGGTGCTGCTGTGTGACGACGAAGTCATCCTGCCCCCGCACTTGTCGCTGTCGTCAAGCCTGACTGCACCGGCTGTTGACGCGACACTGCGCCAGCGCATGGAGCGGGTCGAACGGGTTGTGCTGATCGACTGCCTGCGCAAAAACCGTGGCAATCGAACGCGCACGGCCCGTGAGCTGGGGCTCGCGCGGCGCACGCTGCAATACCGTCTTGCACGTCTGGACATTCCCTTTGGCGACGTCAAGGGGGAGTGCTGAATGGCGCGCCCCTCAAATTCCGGGAGATATCTGATGCCTGTTAGTCAGTGGCAAGCCCTGGTGCTTGTGTTGTTTTTGCTGAGTGGCTGTAACACCAACCATGTCTTTGACGACGGCGACTACCGCCCGCTGGGTGATCCGCGGTCCATCGGTCGCGGCCAGTGAGCGCGGGGGAGTCCCACATGCAACTAGTGTTTGAGGTATGCCCTGCAGGGCAAGAAGGGGCAGCGCCGGACCTGCGCAAAACCTTTAACGGTGTTGGCGGCGTCATAGGTCGTGGGGCCAGTTGTGACTGGACACTCCCTGACCCCAGTCGCCAGGTTTCCAGTCGTCACGCGGTGATCAGCTATCGCGACGGTCGTTACTTCCTGATGGACATCAGCAGTAATGGAACCCGCCTGGCAGGCAGCGACGAGCGTCTGCGGGAGGGGCAGGAGTATCCGGTAGATGACGGCGTGATATTTCAGTTGGGGCCGCTGAGTATTCGTGCACGGTTGGTCAGCTCGCCGACGGTGCCGGACCCTGAAGGATTACCCATGCTGATTCCCGATGATGCATTTCTTCAGCTGGATCCGGTGCAGGCACTGGCCAGCGAACGGCAGCTTCAGGACGCGTCGCAAGACTTGGCCGCGCTGACCACGGCCAATCACGAGGCATTGCGGTGGACGGACCATGCAGCGGCAGACCGGGATCATCTGACGGTTCCCGAACTTGTGGAGCCTGCCCGCAGGGTTGGCCCGAGCCTTCCATCGCCACTTCCAAGTCAAGGCTCAGCGCCATTTTGGTCTGCGTTTGCGCAGGCCCTGGGTGTCGATCTGGACACCCTTGATGAGCCAGGAAGAGAAGTGCTGGCGATAAAGGCGGCGGGGTTGCTCAGGCAAATGACAGAGGGATTGCAACAGAGCCTGAGTACTCGCAATGAGCTTAAACGCGAGTTGAAACTATCACCTACCCATACACCGCTCCAGAGCCCCGATCCGCTTAAAGACAGCGCCGACGCCAGCACGGCCCTGGGATTGCTGTTGGGGGCCGGGCAGTTGGGGCAGGTGCCTGCCGAGATGTTCGTCACACGAGCCTACCGCGACATGCAGGCCCACCAGGTGGCTCTGCTGGTGGCCTGTCGTGCGGCACTACGCGGGGCTCTGGCGGCCTTCGCACCCAGTCATTTGCTCCTGTGTTTCGAGCGCCAACCGAAGCCCCCGTTGATTCCTCGGTGTGGCACCTACTGGCGTGCGTATCAGCGGCACTACCAGGCGCTGATCGAGGACGAGCACTTGAGCGAAGGCCTGCTGGGCAGCGACTTCACCAAGGCCTATGAAGAGCAGATTCGTCTGATCTCAACCCTTCACCGTTATCCAGGATGATCTTCATGTCCCGAGTCGTCGTTGCATTGTTGTGTGCTGTGATGGGTTTGCTGGGTGGTTGTGCCCTGTCGCCCTTTTCGAAGCTGACCAAGGTGGACCTGACACTGACGGCCAGCGAGCAGGTCAACCCCGATCTCCATGGTCGCCCATCGCCGATCGTGGTGCACCTGATGGAACTGCGACACCCCGTGGCTTTTGAGAATGCAGACTTTTTCAGCCTTTACGGCCATGCAGAGCAGGCCTTGCCCAAAGACCTGGTGAACCTCGAAGAGCTGGAACTGCGCCCTGGCGATCACGCCACACTCAAACTCAGTCTCGAACCAGGCAGTCGCTATGTCGGCGTGCTGGCCGCTTACCGTGACTTGCCCCACTCGCAATGGCGCTATGTGTTACCGGTGACCCCGCAACGAGTGACGCGTGCCGAACTGGTCCTTGATCAGGCCGGTATTCGTCTGCTGAACCCGCAACCAGCCAGGGCGGGGGACTGACATGCACAGCCAAAAAGTCATCTGGCAGGAAGGCATGTTGCTGCGCCCTCAGCATTTTCAGCAAAACGATCGTTACCACGATCAGCAACTCAAACGCCGCACCCAGTTGTTGTGCGCCCACGGCTGGGGCTTCCTGGCCCTGGAAATCGATCTGCAGTACTTGAACATGGGCAAGGTCGTGGTGAATCAGGCCAGTGGGATCTTGCCGGACGGCAGCCTGTTCGAACTGGGTGGGGGCCTGGAATCGCTTGTGCTGGAGGTTCCGGTCAATACCGGGAAACAGGCGATATACCTGGCCCTGCCGTTGGTCACGAGTCACTGCGTTGAAGCCCGTCGCCCCGAGCAGGTCGAGGTAGTGGCACGCTACAAGACCCTTGCGGTAGACGTCAGCGACTCGAATGCCGGGGAGGATTCCCTTCGTCAGATACAGTGCGGGCAGCTGGATTTTCGTCTGCTGCTGGGAGAGCAGCACAGCGACCAGCATTACGTGAAGCTCAAGGTTGCCCAGGTGCTCAACTGCACCGAAGAGGGTGTCAGCCTGGACGCCGATTTTATCCCGACCTTCATTCACCTGCATGGCTCGAGTTACCTGCTGTCTTGCCTCAAGGAGGTGATCAGCCTGCTCGCGTACCGGGGGGATGCCATCGCCGAACGGATTCGCGCCAACGGCACCGCCGCCGGCGCGGAGGTCGGTGACTTCCTGATGCTGCAATTGATCAATCGCACCGAACTGGTCTTGCGTCACTACCTGGGCCTGAGCCAGGTCAGCCCTGAAGCGCTGTATCGAAAATTGCTGTCGATCCTGGGTGAACTCGCGACGTTTGCCAGCGACAGCAAGCGTGCGCACTTCGACGGGCATTACCGGCACAGCGACCAGGGCGCCAGCTTTCGCGGCTTGATGGAGCCGATTCGCGGCCTGCTGTCGATGGTGCTTGAGCAGCATGCCATTGAGCTGGTGCTGCAGCCCCGCCAGTACGGGGTGTTGGTGTGCCCTGTAAGCGATCTCAACCTGTTGGGTTCGGCGACCTTCGTTCTGGCCGCCAGTGCCCATTGTGACGCCGAGGAGCTGCGCCACCGGCTTCCGGCGCACCTCAAGGTCGGGCCTGTGGAGCGGATTCGCGAATTGGTCAACCTGCATTTGGCGGGCATCAAGGTCAAGCCGCTGCCGGTGGCTCCCCGGCAGATACCGTTTCATGCCGCAAAAACCTATTTCATGCTCGAACTCGGTGCCCGGGACATCGAGCAGTTGAAGCAGTCGGGAGGTTTTGCCTTACACGTCAGCGGCGACTTTGCCGAACTGGAACTGAAATTCTGGGCTATCAGGAACTGAGACCATGGACAGGGAATATCCTCAGGATGAAAAAACCATCCTGCTCGATCGACAGGGGCGCGGGCCGGCGCAGGGTCCGATAACCGACTTCGCATCGCCGCCGCGCTTCGAACAACTGGAAGACCGGATGATTTACGCCGCCCGCTTGCAGGGCGTGGAGTACTTCAACGTTGGCCTGAACCGTTTGGTTGCGTCTGCGTCGGCACTGTTGTCCGAGGTGGTCCGGCTCAAGCGCAGCACCGCTCAGGAAAGCCTGCGCGCGCTCAACGAACGGCTGTCATCCGCAGTCAGGTTGTTCGAGACGCGAGCCCGGCATGACGGCGCGCAGAGCAGTGAGGTGATGGCGGCGCGGTACGTACTGTGCAGCGTGATCGACGAAGCCGTGGTCACCACCTCATGGGGCAGCCAGAGCGATTGGTCGAAGATGAGCCTGCTGAGCAGCTTTCACAACGAGACCTTCGGCGGCGAGAAATTTTTCCAACTGCTTGAGCGTATGTCGAGGGATCCCATCAAGCACCTGGCGATGCTGGAACTGATGTACCTGTGCCTGTCACTCGGGTTCGAAGGCAAGTACCGGGTCATGGAGCGTGGGTTGTTGCAGCTTGAGCAGGTTCGGGACGCGCTGTATCGGCAGATCCGGCATGTGCGGGGCGATTCCCCTCCGGCCTGCGCACCGCCGCCCAAGCCGGAGCAGCAACGCCAGAAACGGCTGAGGGTCGTGCCGGCCACCTGGGTTGCGGTGTTTGTCGTTTCCAGCCTGTTGACCCTGCACGCGGGGTTTACCTGGGTACTGGGGCAGCAGCGCGAGACCGTGCTGCAAGCGTATCAACCTGTGGCGCCGGATATTACCCGCGCGCCGCACTAACGCAGGGAGCAACACATGAACGCATTCTTCAGGAGCGCGGGCGCCGTGCTGGGCAGAATTTGGGTCTGGAGCCTGTTGCTGGTGTTCGCGATCGCGATGGTCGTGTGGTTCTTCGGACCATTGCTGGCTGTCGATGATTATCGATTCTGGCAAGCGACGGCGGCGCGCTGGTTGACGATCAGCGGGCTGTTTTTGATGTGGGGGCTGGCGATGGTGTATGCCAATGGGCGCAGCATGGCCCGGCAACGAGCCGTCGATAATGTCGAGCCGTTCCCGCACAAACACCGGGTGGAAAACGAGCAGAAGCACCTGCGTGGTCGCTTCAAGGATGCTCTGCACACCCTGAAAAACTCCAGGTTTTATGGTGAGCTCAGCCCGCGCGGGCGCGATGCATTGCCGTGGTATTTGCTGATCGGCAAGGAAGGCAGTGGCAAGTCCCGGATGTTGGAGGCCAGTGGGTTGCAGTTGCTCCAGGATCGGGGTGAGCCGAGGGTGACGACGGACGGCGGTGGCACACGAGACTGTGAATGGCATTTTGCCGAAGCCGGGGTGTTGCTCGACACGGCTGGCCGCTACATCAGCCAGCCGGACAGCCAGGTGGATGGCGCGGGTTGGTCGACACTGCTGGGCCTGCTCAAGGCGCGGCGCCGAACCGGCCCGCTCAATGGTGTGGTGGTGGCGCTGTCGATGGATACGTTGCTTCATGGCAGTGAACGTGATCTGGAGAATGATGCGCGGGCAGTCCAGAGTCGGCTGCTGGAGATCCGGCAGACGTTGCATGTGGATGTGCCGATCTACCTGGTGGTGACTCAGGCCGACCGGCTGCAGGGATTTGGGGAGTTCTTCGACTGTACGCTGGGAGAGGGCACTGACGCGGTGCTGGGGGAATCTATCGCGCCGGGCAGGGACGGGATGGATACTGGCCAGGTACGCCAGGCGTTTGAAGCGCTGCTACAGCGCTTGAGTGGTGAGCTTGTGCAGCGACTCCATCAGGAGCGCAACAGCGACCTGCGCGGCCGGATGCTCGACTTTCCCCATCAGGCGGCCCGGATTGGCGAGCGTCTGAGCCTGTACATCGACGTTGCGTTCTGCGGTCCGCGTTATCAGCACAGCAACGGCTTTCGTGGTTTCTACTTGACCAGTGCGGACGGCGGCCCGCAACCACTCGAACGTCGTCCGCACTTTATCCAGGGCTTGTTCAACCGGGTGATTCTGGCGCAAGCCGATCTGGCGGGCCTCGATAGCGAGGAGCAGCGTCGAATTCGCAGGCGCCAGGGTTTGCTGGCCTTGAGCGCGTTAGTGGTCGTCGGGGCGGCGGGCCTGCTTTGGACCCATAGCTACTCGTTCAATCATCAACGCCTGGAGCAACTTCAGGCGCTGGCGCGACGGCCCGCGTCCGTACAGCCCGGATCGGACGCTACCCTGGCGCTTCTGCCGCTGCTCGACAGCCGCCTGGCGGCCACACGGGTTTTCCCTGTGCAAGGCGAAGCCAGACTGGTTGAACGGGCTGGGTTGTATCAAGGCACTATCAGCCGCCCTGTGCTGGAACAGGCCTATGAGCACGCCTTGGGTCAACTGCTGCTGGCCCAGGTCGGCGAGATGTTGCAAGAGCAGGTTCGCGGTAGCCTGGAGGATCGCGAGCGGCTGTTGGACAGCCTCCGGGCGTACCTGATGCTCAACCTGCGGGAGCGTCGAGATGTCGGCTGGCTGCGCGAGCGGGTGGCGGGGCACTGGTCTGTGCGTTTTGCCGGGAAGCCCTCCGTGCAGAGTCGTTTGAATGAACACTTCGCGCGCTTGCTTGAACAGCCGTTCGTACACCCGCTCGACACCGAATTGGTGGCCCATGCGCGCCACGTGTTGCGGGGCGAATCACTGGTCGATGTGGTGCACCGCGTGCTGCGTGAGCAAGCCCGCGGCCTTGAACCGTTGCGCCTTGCACACGGGCAGGTGTTTGAGGGTGGCGACCAGCCCATTCCGGGTTTTTATACACGCAAGTACCTGCGGTATTTCGAGTCCCAGGGCGCGCGTCTAGTGAACACCATCGTCCAGGACAACTGGGTGCTGGGGGAGGGGGCCGACTTGAGTGCGATGGACTTGCGGCGGTTGATGATGGAACTTGAGCAACGCTACTTCAGCGAGTATGCCGAGGCGTGGAGCGAGGCGATTGGACGGATTCGCCTGCGCGAGATTGACAGTTCCAGGCAGGGCGCCGAGCAACTCGCCAGCCTCACGTCAGCCCAGTCTCCCCTGGTGCAGCTGTTACAACAGGTTCGTGACAACACCCGCTTGCCGTCGGCCAATGAACACCTGGATGACCTGGCTGCCAAACTGCCAGGCCCTGCGGTAGCGCAGGTGCAGACCGCAGTCGGGCTGGCCAATCCCATGCCCGACACCGCTCGGCGTGCCCTGCAGCGTCGCTTCGAGCCCTTGCACCAGTTGCTGGACAGCCACGAGAACCCGGGCACCGAGTTGACCCAGGTGCTGCAGGCGCTCAACGACTTGCACCTGCAATTGGCGACCTTGAATCGCGAAGGTTCGCCGGAGCCTGTCGCCTTCGAGATGGTCAAGCGGCGGACCCAGGGGCAGCAGGATGCACTGGGTAACCTGCGTAACGTTGCCGCCCGTTTGCCACTGCCCCTGGCGGGTTGGTTCGAAAGCTTGGCCGACGAGCATTGGCGCGGCCTGCTCGACCAAGCCTATCGGCATGTGAACCAGCGTTATCAGAGCGAGGTATATGGTTTTTACGCCAAGGCGATCAAGCAACGTTATCCGTTCAATGCCCACGCCAGCAGCGATGTTTCCCTCAACGATTTTCAGGAGTTCTTCAAGCCTGAGGGGATCATGGCGCGATTTTTTGACAGCTACCTCAGGCCGTTTGTCAGCGGTGATGCGGGACGCTACAGGCTGCGCAGCCTGGATGGGCGCAGCTTGCCGATGTCCCGGGCGCTGCTCGACCAGCAAGCGAAGGCGCAGGTGATCAGGCGCGGTTTTTTTATGGATGAACCGGGTGGCTTGCACGTCCGTTTCACCGTCGCGCCCTACAGTCTGGACCCTTCGGTAAGTCGCGCGGTCTTGCGTCTGGGCGGCCAGCAGATGGAGTACCGGCACGGACCGATTGTGCCCATGGCGATGCAATGGCCAACCGAGGCTGAAAATGGTCGCAGCAGCCTGGTGCTGGAGCGGGGCAGCGAACGGCCGTTGGGCCTCGAGAAAAATGCCGGGGCGTGGTCGCTGTTCCGCTTGTTCGACCTGATGCAAAGCGAAGTCTCCAGCGGGCAGGATGTATTGATCCTCAAGGCCGACCTGGCAGGCTTGCGCGCCAACTATCTGCTGACCAGCCGGCGTACTCCCAACCCGTTTCAGATGACGCAGTGGCGTACCTTTCGCCTGCCGGAGCAGCTGTGAACCGAGGCCCGGATCGCTGGCGCAGCGCTGGCCGTACGGACCGTGGCAAGCTCAGGTCGCGCAACGAGGATGCCTTTCTCGACTGCCCTCGGCAGGGCTGCTGGGCCGTGGCAGACGGGATGGGCGGGCATCAGGCCGGGGATGTTGCCAGCCAACTGGTGGTCGATAGCCTGGCGTTATTGCCAGGCCAGGGGAGCCTCGACGAACGGGTCGAGGCGACCCGCCGTTGCCTGCAATGGCTCAATCGGCGGCTGGGCGAAGAGCGAACAGTCACCGACCATGGCGGTGATCGCACCATGGGGAGCACGGTCGTGGCATTGCTGCTTCAGGGCGATCGCGCCGCGTGTATCTGGGCCGGTGACAGCCGCTGTTATCTGTGGCGAGCGCAGACGTTGTACCAGCTGTCGCGAGATCACTCGCTGTTCGAGCAGTTGATTGACCAGCGGGTGAGCCTGGAGCAGGCCAGGGCGCATCCCGATGCACGGGCGCTGACCCGCGCCATCGGCTCGCGGGAACCGTTGAGGCCGCAGGTCTTGGAACTCGGGACCTTGGCAGGGGATGTCTTTCTGCTGTGCAGTGACGGCCTGTACCAGGCGCTCAGCCATGGCGAGCTGGGGCAGGCGTTGAGCCTGGGTGACCCACGGCGGGTCCTGGACCAACTGTTTGCAGGCGTATTGCGCGGTGCCGCCCGCGATAACCTGACCGCTGTGGTCGTGCAGTCATGAGCGACGTGACCCACTTTGCCTTTGCCAAGGCCACGACAAACCCACCGCGTGACGGCGTCCCCGAATTACTCGCCGGGCGATACCTTATCGAGCGCGTGCTGGGTGCCGGCGGCATGGGCGTGGTTTATCGCGCCCGGGACCTGCTGTATGAACAGTTTGGTGAGTTGCGTTCCAGTGTGGCGATCAAGGTGCTGGGTGAAGCCATTCGTGAATGTGCGGACGCCCATGTGCTGCTGTACAACGAGTTCGCCCTGACCCGCAGCCTCCGCCATGAGCAGGTGGTGCGTGTATTTTCGTTTGAAGTGGACGCCCCCGGTCACATCGCCTTCTTCACTATGGAGCTGCTTCAGGGAATGACCCTGGACCGGCTGCTGCTGGAATGCCCTGAAGGTTTACCCTGGCGCGCGTTGCAAGGCATCGCCGTGCAATTGCTTGATGCGTTGTGTCATAGCCATCAACAGGGTGTGCTGCACGGCGATGTGAAACCCTCCAATGTCATGGTGGGAGAGGGCGGGTTGCGTTTGTTCGATTTCGGTCTGGGGCAGGCGTGCGGACAGGCCCCGGCGGGGTCCCCAGGGTTGAGTCGCAGTCGTTTCAATGCCTGGACACCGATGTACGCCGCGCCAGAGTTGCTGGCCGGCGGAGCGCTGTCGGCCAGTGCCGATCTGTATGCAGTGGCCTGTGTGCTTTACGAATTGGCACAAGGCCGGCGCCACTCCAGTGACCGACCGGCCCGGCCCGGGCAACTGCCTCGCCATTGCTGGCGAGCGTTACGCACGGCGTTGGCGATCGATCCTGAACGCAGAACAATCACCCTGGATGAATTACGTGCGGTGATCGGCGATACCCGCCAGGGCTTGAGCCGCTGGTTCTAACCGGGCAAGTCATGCAACTGGCAATATTCCGCCCAACTCAGGCCCGCCATCTGCGCCACTTCCTTGTGCACTTCAAGGCGCTGGGCCTCGAACTCCGCGGGTGAATGCGCCGTCAGTTTCAGCGTCAGCTCCCAGGCAAACAGGCCCTGTTGCTCGGCTTCTGCCTCGAAGGCTTCATGCAGGCGTTCGGCGCGGTACTGCTCCATGGTTTCCCCCTTGGCCTGGGCCGCCAAGGGGTTCAACGTATTCAGTTCTGCGGCCAGGGCCGGGTGTTCGCTCAAGAATCGGTCCAGGGCTAGCTGGTGGTTTTCGCCGGGTTGGGACAAAGGTTTACTCCACGTTAAGCGAGACGGTCAGTCTGGCTTGGTCATCAAAAAAGTCGCCATGGCCTCATAGGCCGGCAACGTCACCCCATCATTGGCAGCATTGCCCGCCACCGGATGGGAGGCATAACGAACAATCACCATCTCGGCCTTGGGGTCGATATAGATGCTCTGGCCATGTACTCCACGGGCCATGAAGGCACCGTGGGGATTGTGGGTTACCCACCACATGTTGCGATAGCTCCAGCCCTTCAATTGGCCATAACCGGCCTGGGCGAACGCCTGCTTGTCGCCGCCTTGGCGAATAGCCTTGACCACGCTTTCGGGCACGATCTGCTGGCCGTTGAACTGCCCGCCGTTGCGCAGCATTTCAGCAAAGCGGGCCAGGTCCCGTAGCCCGGTGTTCAGGCCACCACCGGCAAACGGTGTGCCGATGGAATCGACGGTGAAGTAGGCGTCCTGTTCGGCGCCGAGCCGGCTCCAGATGCGTTCGCTGAGCAGTTGCGCCACATTGCGCCCGGTCGCGCGGGCGATCACCCAGCCCAGCACGTCGGTATTGACGGTCTTGTAGCCGAAGGCGCGCCCGTGTTCGCCGCGCTGTTTTACGGTTTGCAGGAACTCGTAGTAGCTGCGCGGCCCGGTGTAGTCCTTGGGTTTGGGCAGCGGGTTGCCGGCCTGGGCGTGGGCCCAGACTTCGGCGTTGGGGTCGGCATAGTCTTCGCTGTAGTCCAGGGCGGTGGTCATGTCCAGCACCTGGCGCAGGGTGGCACTGCCAAAGGCGGAGCGGCCCAGTTCGGGCACGTAGTCGACGATCTTTTTCTGTGGGTCGAGGGTGCCATCGGCCACCAGCATCGCGCCCAGTGTGCCGATCACCGATTTGGTGACCGACATGGCCGCGTGTTGCCCGTCGTCCTTGAGCACCCCGAAGTAACGCTCATACACCACCGTGCCGCGATGCATCACCACGATGCCATCGGTGTAGGTGGCGTCCAGGGTCTGGCGCCAGCTCAACGGCTGGGTGGCACCCACGGGCTGCACGGGGATTGCATCGAGTCCCGGATCGAGTTTGCGTGGCAACGCCAGCGGCGCACCCAGCCCGCGGGAGACGTTCACTGTGGGCATCAATTGGCGAAAGTGGGCGACGCTCCAGCGCATGGCCGGGAAGCGGAAATAGCTGCCGTCTTCAAAGCGTACGGTGCGATCTGCCGGCGGCGGTGCGCCGACCATCCATTGCAGCTTGGCCGGGTCGCTGGCTTGTGCATCCGGGAAGGTCGGGCTGGCGGCGTTGGCCAAGGGGCTGATGAGGCCGAGAAGCGCGCAAGTGAGCAGGGGGGGAGTTCGCAGCATCAGTCGAGTCCGTTCGAGGGCGTGTCGTTTTTTACAACAGCCAGTGCGCCGAAGGATGGGCCAACCGGAGACAATCGACAAGCAGCAGGGCCAAGGGGCGAATCTGAATAATTGCGCCGCTGGCGGCAAAAGCCTTTCGTTCGCGGTATCAGGACGTGTAGCGTTACCTTGTCGATAAAGGCAACGGCTCAGGTGTTTTTGCGACCTTGGCATCAGGGACCGCGTGCTATGTGCAGAGGGACAGGTGATGGCGCAAACGCTGTTCAAGCTTTTCTTCACCCAGCGGCTGGCGGCCTTGGCCAGCACCGAGTCGTTGCGGGCCATACGTGAGGGGTTGTTGTGGATCCTGCCCTGCCTGCTGGTGTCGGCCGGTTTCCTGATCCTGTCCGAATGCGCCCGCGTGCTGGGTTTCGACCCTCAATGGGTGGCCTTCCTCGCGGGTCTGCACAACCAGATCAGCTCGGTGATCCCGCTGCTGGTGGCCGCCTCCATCGGTTACATGCTTGCGATCCAGCACCGCCTGCCGCAGCTACCTGTGGCGTTCCTGTGCCTGGCCCATGTGGTGATCGCCACCTTTGTGCTGCGGGATTTTCCCCGTGCTTCGGCGACCTTCGTATTGTTTATCGCCATCGCCTCCCCGTTGATCAATGTACCCGCCATCGCCTGGCTGCATCGGCGTCGCTGGACCCGGTTGATCAACGAAGACCTGGTGGGGCACAACCTCAAGGGCACCCTCAATATGGTGGTGCCGGGGGCGATCACGGCGCTCGTGCTGGTGCTCTTGCTGTCGTTGCTGTTGCAGATTCCGCAGGTGGCGCAGCTTCAGGGGCCGCAGGTACTCGATGCACTGGAAACGCCCTATGGCAGCGGTCTGTTTGTGACCCTGATGAATTCACTGCTGTGGTTTTTCGGGATCCATGGGGTCTACGCCATGCAGCCGTTGTTTGATGTCCTGGATCAGGCTGTCGCGCTCAACAACGCTGCAGTGGCGGCGGGCGAGCCGGTCAAGTATTTATTGAACGGCGGCTTGCTGGGCAGCTTCGCGTTTATCGGTGGCTCGGGTGGCGCATTGTGCCTGCTGCTGGCGATCCTGCTGTTTTCCAAGAGCCGTTCCATGCGATTGGTGGCGATGGCCAGCCTGCCGCTGTCGTTGTTCAATGTCAGTGAAGTGTTGTTGTTTGGCTTGCCGATCATCCTCAACCCGCGCCTGTTCATTCCCTTTCTGGTGGTGCCGGCCTTCAACGCGATGCTGGCGCTGATGGTGGTGCAGATTGGCTGGGTGTCGCCTGCGGTGGTGAGTGTGCCGTTTACGGCGCCGGTGTTGCTCAATGCCTATTTGAGCACCCACGGGGACCTCGCGGCGGTGTTGCTGCAGGTGGTGTTGCTGGGGGTTGGCATGCTGATTTACGCGCCCTATGTGCGGGCGATCAATCGCCAGGCCACGGAAGGCGGCACGGTGTATTTGAAGTCGCTGGACATGACTTTTCGCGGCCTGGAAGAAAAGGGCCGCTTGCTGGAACTGGACCCGGTGATGGCGTCCCATAAGGCCCAGGCACGCCAGGTCAGCGAGTTGAGCCATATCCAGCAGATCAGCGACTACGAGTTCTACCTCGAATTCCAACCTCAGATTTCCACCCTGACCGGGCTGTGCACCGGTTGTGAGGCGTTGATGCGCGCGCGGGATGCCGAGGGCACGGTGCATTCGCCCTGGGAGTTCCTGCAATGGCTGGCCAACGCCAGGTTGATGCCCGATGTGGATGTGTGGGTGGCGTCCCAGGCTGTGCGCCAGTATCAAAAGTGGCGAAAGGTCGGTTTTACCTTGCCGATGACGATCAATATCTCCAGCGCCACACTGACCACCCCGGCCTATGGTGACCGACTGGTGGAGATACTGGCCCAGGCCCACGGGCAGGTGTCGGTGGAGATCACCGAGGATGCGTTGGTGGGGGATATTCAGGGCACCCGGCAGATGATCGAGAAGCTGCAGGCGATTGGTGCCAAGGTGTACATCGATGACTTCGGCACCGGGTTTTCAGCGCTGAGTTATCTGCATCAGTTCCCGGTGGACTTCATCAAGATCGATCGCAGTTTTGTAGTGGCCCAACATGATCCGAAGGGCGCCCAGGTGTTGACCGGGATGCTCAGGTTTTGCGAGGCGTTGAACCTCGGGGTGGTGGTCGAAGGGGTGGAAACCGCCGAGCAACTGGCGTTTTTGCAGTCAGGCTCGGAGTTGATTATCCAGGGCTGGTATTTCAGCAAGGCGCTGCCGGGAGACGAGCTGGAGCAGTTTGTACGCGGACGCTACGCGCAGATGCAACCTAACGCTCCAGAACCCCTCTGAAGGTCGCACTCAAGGCCCGCAATGTCTCACGGGAGCGGCCATCGCTGATCCGACTATGCAGCACGATTTCACTGACGGGCAACGCCGGTAATCCGTACTGTTCACTCACGTCCACAGCGCCCGCGGGCGCCACCCGCCGGGCCAGCGCCGCCACCCCCAGGCCGGCGCTGACCGCCGCACCGACTGCCATCACGCCGCCGCCGACGAATACTTCGGTCCAGTCAATCCGCGCTTCATCCAACGCCCGCACCGCCAGCTGTCGCACACCGCAGGGCGAGGCCATGGTAGCCATGCGTACCGGCGTACCGGGGGTGTGTTGCCAGGTTGGTGCAGCGAACCAGCCAAAGCGCTCCACCACCAACACTTCGCCGTCCTGGCGGTCGCCTTCATTGCGCACGATCACCGCGTCCAGTTCGTTGCGGTCGAACGCCGCCACCAGGTCCCGGGACGAAGCAATCCGCACCTCCAGGATCACCAGCGGGTCATAGGCGGCCAGGCGGCTGAGCCACAGTGGCAGGTCCGGCCCGGCCACGTGGTCGCTGATGCCGATCACCAGCCTTCGTGGTGCGCCGTTGCCCATGTCACCCAACGCCCGTTCGTGGGCATTGAGCAGCGCGCGAGCGGCGACGATGAACTGCTCGCCCTGGGGCGACAACCGCACATGGCGGGGTGTGCGCACCAGCAGGCGGTAACCGAGGCGGTCTTCCAGGCGCTTGAGCTTGAGGCTGATGGCTGCCTGTGAGGTGTCCAGGGCCTGGGCTGCGCGGGTGAAACTGGCGAAATCCGCCACCAGGACAAAGGCCTGCACGGTGTCGATGTCCAGCGGCTTGAGTGCGTCGCTCATTTCAATTCCTTATCACACCTATATTCGATGATATATTGCTGAAATCATGGGCGCTGCGCAAGCTGGCCACTCATCTGAACAGGAGCGCCATGATGTTTGCCAAACAGTATTCACACCGCTTGCCAGCTGATTACGACATGGGTGTCATCCGCGAGCGCGCCGCCCGCCTGGGGCCGCAGTGGGATCACACCGAGGGTTTGCTGTTCAAGGCGTTTATCGCTCAGGAACGGGGGCAGGGGCCGGGCGTGGGCAACCTGTATTCGTCGGTTTATCTGTGGTCCGATCCTTTGCAGGCGGCGGACTTTTTACTCGGCGAGCGCTTTGAGAAGGTCCTCGACAGTTTTGGCCGGCCGCACATTGAGTCCTGGTTACCGCTGGATGTGCAGCGAGGGCCGGCGCAGAACGCCTTGAGCCTGTACCGGGAAGAGTGGGCGCTGGAGCCAAGTGCGGACCGTGGGCAAATCCTGGCAACCGAAAAAGCCCGCAATCAGCAGCTTGCCGACAGCCGTGATCATTTTGCGGTGTTTCTGGCGCTGGATGTGCAGGCGTGGAAGCTGGTACGGATTACCTTGTCGGGCAAGGCGCTGGATGTGAACCATCCGGGCAACGGCTACGAGGTGTTCTACCTGGCGCGGCCCGGGGTGTGAATGCCGGTAGCCGCCGATCCTTCGGCGGCTACCGGTTTCCTGTGTGCGGATCGTTGTAAGCTATTGAACTATCTTCGCCAGAGCGATTTGTCATGCAGGCCACCCGTTTGACCCTGATTGCCCACGCCAGCACCCGCGCCCGGAAACGCGCACGCTTTGCGCTGGATGAGTCGGTGGAGATGGACTGGCAGCAGGCGGCGTTGTCCCAGGCACCGCGCTTCAAGCGTGCACCCCTTGTGCTGTGCGGCCCCGAGGCGCGGACCCGGCAGACGGCGGCGCTGTTTGCCGCCGAGGCTTGGGTTGAAACAGCTCTGCGCGATTGTGATTTCGGCCGCTGGCAAGGGTTGGCGATCGATGAGGTTCAACAGGCTGAGCCCGAAGCGCTCCAGGCCTGGTTGACCGACAGCACCTGCGCACCCCACGGCGGCGAATCGGTGATGCAGTTGTGTGAGCGGGTCGGGCAGTGGTTGCAGTCCCTTGAGCAAACGCCGGGGCATGTGCTGGCGGTGACGCATCCATTTGTCATCCGCGCCGCGCTGCTGCACGTCATGCAATCGCCGCCCTCGCTGTTCAACCTGATCGATGTGGAGCCGCTCTCATCCACTGAGCTGCGGTTCAACGGCCATTGGCGCCTGCGCCTGGAAACTCACGCCTGACGCCCCGAACATGGCAAAATCCGCTCCCCGCACCGAGAACACCCATGAAGACTTTCCCATGAAACGCATCCTGATCATCGGCATTGGCGCCGGCAACCCCGACTACATCACGATGCAGGCGGTCAAGGCGCTCAACCGCACCGACGTGTTTTTCCTGATGGACAAGGGCCAGAGCAAGGACAAGCTGATCGACCTGCGCCGGGAAATCTGCGAGACCTACATCACCGACCACGCCTACCGCTTTGTCGAGGCCGATTGCCCCGAGCGGGTGCGTGGCGATATCGACTACACCACCGCCGTGAAGGACCTGAACCGCGACAAGCAGCAGACCTTCGAGCGGATGATCAATGAAGAAATGGCCGACGGCGAAGTCGGCGCATTCCTGGCCTGGGGTGACCCGGCGCTGTACGACAGCACCATCCGTATCCTGCAGGCGATTCTGGCCAGCGGCAGCTGCGAGTTCGAGTTTGAGGTGATCCCCGGGATCACCAGCGTCCAGGCCTTGGCGGCCCAGCACAAGGTGCCGTTGAACCGCATTGGCCGCTCCATCGAAATCACCACCGGGCGCCGGTTGGCGGCGGGGCAGGCGAGTGATGCCGACACCCTGGTTGTCATGCTCGACGCCGAAGATTCCTACCGCACCGTGGCCGATCAGGACCTGGATATCTACTGGGGCGCCTACCTGGGCACGCCGGACGAAATCCTGATCAGCGGCAAGGTGGCCGAAGTGGCCGAAGAGATCGAACGGGTGCGCAAGGCGGCGCGCCAGGCCAATGGCTGGATCATGGATACCTATTTGTTGCGCAAACCCTAGAGGTTGATGCCCATGCTCAAACTGATTGCCCTGACATTGGCGCTGTTTACCGGCGCCGCACAGGCCGAAGACGTAGTGCACACCGACCTGCCGCTGCCTTACCTGGAACAGACCCAAAGCGATGCCCGCAACGAGCCCCTGGTGATCTTCCTGCACGGTTATGGCAGTGACGAGGCCGACCTGTTCGGGCTCAAGGACCGCTTGCCGTCGACCTGGACCTACCTGTCTGCGCGGGCACCGATGCCGGTGGAGGGCGGTGGTTACCGTTGGTTTCGCAAGAAGCCGGGCGACGGCGATTTTGATGGCGAGACCGCCGACTTGCAGAGCAGTGCCAAGCTGATCGAAGACTTCGTCGCCCAGGCCACCACCAAGTATCACACCCAAAGTGAGCGGGTGTTTCTGGTGGGGTTCAGCCAGGGCGCGATCATGTCGTACGAAGTCGGGCTAAGGCATCCCGAAACCCTGCGCGGGATTGCGGCGTTGAGCGGCAGCCTGCTGCCGGTACTCAAGGCTGAGCTCAAACCGGACGCGCGACTGGGCAAGCTGGCGATTTTCATCGGTCACGGGACGTTGGACCAGGCGCTGCCTTACTACTCGGCAACGCGGGCCAACGAGGTGTTGCAGGGGCTTGGCCTCACACCGGAATTCCACGGTTACCCGGGGATGATTCATACCGTCGGTGAGGCGGAGTTGCTGGACTTGAAGCAGTGGCTGGAAAAGAGCCTGCGCTGAGTCCGGTGATGTGGACGCGGTCAAAATGTGGGAGCGGGCTTGCTCGCGAAAGCGGTGGGTCAGTTAATACATGTGCTGACTGAAACACCGCTTTCGCGAGCAAGCCCGCTCCCACATTGGATTTTCATTGCCAGATTAAAACCGGTTATTTACCGCCAGTAATCTGCTTCACCAACAGCGCATGGCCTTTCTCGTCATCCGCCCGGGAAATGGCCTGCACCACCAACTGATGGCTGCCGGAGCCCGTGAGGAAGGTGGAACTCAGCGTCTTGCCCCCGCCCAGGGTCGCGGTGCTGTCGACCTGGCGCAGGGCCAGGCCCTTGACGGTGAGTTTCTTTTCGGCGCCTTTCTTGAAGTCCGGCAGGGCCGCGCTTTGTTCCTTGACGAAATCCGCCACGGCACCGTCGAGGAACTGTGGGTCGTTGTCCTTGATCAGGCCGGCGACACTCGGTTTCTCAACCACAAAAATCACGCTTTTGGTGGCCTGGTCGCTGTACATCGTGCCGCTGGCGCCCGCCGTGCCGTGTTCGGCATCACCGGCCGGCAGTGGGTCGGCCTGGTAGGACTTGGGCAGGTTGAAGCTGAACTTGCCGTCCAGGGTGGAGATGGTCTGGGTGGCGGCTTTCTGCGCCGCAGGCTTGCTGGCGGCGAGGACTTGGCTGGCGCCGAAGCCGGCGGCCAGCGCGAGGGCCAAGAGGGCTGCGGTCTTGCTGAGGGTGGCCATGAAGCTCTCCAGGGATGAACGAAATTGCGCCGTATTCTGTCAGAAATTTCGCAAGATCGTTCATCTCCATCCTTACACCTTGTCGGACTCTTCCTCGAGCCGGTCCATCTCAAACAGCCGCGCCAATTCTGTCCGGGCTTCCTGGGCCGATTGCATCACCTTGGCCGCGTCGTCATATACCGCGTGCTGGGCTGCCAGCAGTTGCAGGTCGTGGTTTTTGAAACGGCTGATGCGCGCATCCGCCTGGGCCTGGGTCAAACCAAGGCCCACCAGGGTGCGGCGGCTCATTTCCAGGCTGGAGTAAAACGTCTCGCGCACCGGTGACGCGTCGAGGTCCACCAGGCGGTGCACGTGCTGGCGGTTACGGGCGCGGGCGATGATTTTCATGTGCGGATAGAGGCTGCGCACCAGCTCGGCGGTCTTGATATTGATTTCGGGGTCGTCCATGGCGATCACGAAGAATTCAGCCTGGTCGACTTTCGCCGCGTGGAGGATTTCCGGGCGCTGGGGGTCGCCGTAGAACACCGGCATGCCGCCAAAGCTGCGGGTCAGCTCGATGGTTTCCACTGAGGTGTCGAGGGCGATAAACGAGATGTTTTGCGCCCGCAGGATCCGCGCCACGATCTGCCCCATACGGCCCATCCCGGCGATCACCACCCGGGGTGCATCGCTTTCGATGGCGCGGTATTCCTCGGGCACTTCCACCGGCTTGACCTTGGGCTTGAACAGCTTCGGGCAGAGCAACAGCAGCAATGGGGTCACGGCCATGGACAGGGTGATGGTCAGCACCAGGACGTCGTAGAGGTGCGGTTCGAACAGGCCCTGGTCGCGGCCGATCTTGAACACCACGAAGGCGAATTCACCACCGGCCGCCAGCACCACGCCCAGGCGCAGCGCGCTTTCACGGTTCAGGTCACCGGCCAGTCGGCCCACGCAAAACAGCAGCGGCAATTTGATGGCGATCAGCAGCAGGGTCAGGCCCAGCACGATCACCGGCGCACTGAACAACAGGCTGATATTGGCGCCCATGCCCACGCTGATAAAAAACAGACCCAGCAGCAGGCCCTTGAACGGTTCGATCTGCGATTCCAGCTCGTGCCGGTATTCGGAGTCTGCCAGCAGCAGCCCGGCGAGGAAGGCGCCGAGGGCCATGGACACACCCACCAGCTCCATCAGCCATGCCGTGCCGATCACCACCAGCAACGCGGTGGCCGTGGACACTTCCC
Organism: Pseudomonas sp. MWU16-30323; assembly: GCF_020515595.1. Taxonomy (NCBI): domain Bacteria; kingdom Pseudomonadati; phylum Pseudomonadota; class Gammaproteobacteria; order Pseudomonadales; family Pseudomonadaceae; genus Pseudomonas; species Pseudomonas sp. MWU16-30323. Next base: position 65,417 of record NZ_JAIWYM010000015.1, on the reverse strand, counting down.
GCAGCCCGGTCTTGGCCACGATGCGAAACACCGGTCGCAGCAGATAGCGCCCGCCGATGATCACCACGGCGATGCTGCCCAGTACTTCCAGGCCATGCTGCAGGCCTTGGGAGGTGGTGGCGGGGTGATCGCTGCCGGCGAGCAGCGGCACCATGGCGATCAGCGGGATGGCCGCGATGTCCTGGAACAACAGGATGGCAAAGGCCAGGCGCCCGTGGGGCTGGTTAAGCTCCTTGCGCTCGGCCAGGCTTTGCAGGCCGAAGGCGGTGGAGGAGAGCGCCAAGCCAAGGCCCAGCACAATCGCACTGTTCCATGACTGGCCAAACAGGAACAGCGCTACCACGCCAATCACCGTGCCCGTCAGCAACACCTGCGCCAGGCCGACACCGAACACCGCCTTGCGCATCACCCACAAACGCTTCGGTGACAACTCCAGGCCAATGATGAACAGCAGCAACACCACCCCCAGTTCGGAGAACTGGCTGACGCTTTGCGGGTTGCCCACCAGCCCCAGCACCGAGGGGCCGATGATCACGCCGGCCAGCAAATAACCCAACACGGCGCCCAACTGCAGGCGCTTGGCCAAGGGCACGGTCAGTACGGCGGCGAACAGGAATACAACCGCCGCTTGTAACAGGTTGCCTTCATGGGGCATTGGGGACTCCAGGATCGTTTTGCTGAATCAACAGGGCGTTATTAGAGCGCTTTTTTACAGGGTGAAATCTGAATTTTTGCGCGGCTCAGGGCGTTCACCTCCGCGCTCATGGGAGGTCTTCCAGTGCCTGCGCGGCACTCGCCAAAGTATTAATACCATTTATTTCAATGAGTTTTATGCACGCGGCTAAGGTTGTGACAAACAGGATCCGTTGTCACCACGGTCAGGTATTTCGAAGCAGTGCCGTCACCGTCGTCGGCGTCGGTAACAGTTTCTCCCTCGGTTTCTGATCAAGACCGAGTCTCTTCAACCGCCCGAAAGGGCGGTTTTTTTATGGGCGGATAATTGTGCGGGAATAACCTACAAACATTTTTTCGGGGAAAACGGGAGGCTGTGCGCCCCTGAAGTTTCTACGGTTATGCACTTGAGTTTATATTCCGTGGATGGAATATTTGCATGAGTTGGGACGTTGAATATACGGACGAATTTGGAGTCTGGTGGGGCGATCTGGATACGAAGGAGCAGTCCTCGGTATCGGCCAGCGTGGACTTATCACGAATACGTCCCGCTGGCTGAGACGTTGTATGACGAACAGTTGGAAACACTGCGTAGAGAGGGCCGTCACCATGGCTAAAAAATTCAGTGAGCTTCAGGCTCGCCTGACACCGCAAGCTCGGGCCGATGCAGAGCGCATCCTCCAGCAGCACCTGAAAGAAATGCCTTTGCATGAACTGCGCAAGGCGCAACAGATGAGCCAGGATACGTTGGCCAAAGCGCTGAATATCAATCAGGCGGCAGTCTCCAAAATGGAGCGTCGCACCGACATGTATATCAGCACGCTGCGTAACTACATTCGCGCCATGGGAGGGGAGCTGGAGATTGTCGCCACGTTTCCTGATGGCCAGGTAAAGATCGAAAACTTTGCCAACTGAGTCATCCATGGTGCATTGAGGGCGCTTGCTGCCCGGGCGGGCAGTTTTTCACATTTACCCCGGCAGTGCTTTGATACTATCGCCCTTCGTCGTCACCAGGAGTCACCGTCACATGCAACACCAGTGGGATGAAATGCACCGCACCCGCAAGCCCACGTTTGTCTTGTGTGGCGAGCCCCAAGGGGATGTGCTCAATCTCTACGTGCACGGTTATTCGGCGTTCTTCAACCAGCAGCAACTGGGGAATTTCTCCCGACAGCTGGCAACCATCGAAGGCTCCACCAACCTGATGCTGTTCTGGCCGGCGGGGCATTTCCTGGAAAACCTGTTTGCACCGTTCAAGGATGTGATTGCCTCGATGCTGGGTGGCGGTAGCCTGGGCGCCGCAACCATCGGGGTGGGCAAGGCGATTGCCTATTTCCTCGACCATTACAAAAGTGTGGAGGCTCGGGTGGATGAGGTCGCCAAAAGCCTGCTGCCCGAATTGGCCAACTACCTGCACGGCGAATCGATCAAGGTGCGCCAGATCAACCTGATCGGCCATTCCCTGGGCGCGCGGATTCTGGTCAAGAGCCTGTTGGCAAGCCCCGAAGTTGCCCGTGAATTACCGCTGAACAACCTGTTGCTGATGGGCGGCGCGATTTGCACCTCCAGCCCGTGGGACCAGGTGTCGGCGCCGCTCAAGGGGCGGGTGATCAACTGCCACTCCAGCAAGGATTGGGCCCTGGCCCTCAAGCCCGACACCGAGCGCTGCATCGGTCGTTACGCCATCCCGCTGACACCCGCGCTCAAGGCCAAGGTCGCCAATGTGCACTTGGCCACGTTTGACCATGCCGCTTACTGGCCGCAGTTGAAGACGGTGGTGCAGTACACCGACCTCTTGCAGGAGCGCCGGGGCATGATCCGCGCCGATCAGCGCAGCCCTGAAGTGCGCTTTGCCGAAGAGGATGTCGACCTGTTCCCGCTGCTGGTGCAGGCGCGGCCGGAGGAGTTGAAGTTCTTCGCCGAGCTGATGGCGCAAAAGCGCAGTGCCTCGATCGACGCCACCGTGCGCGAACCCTTGAAGCTGGCCATCGAGTTGCAGCGCATGGGCGGCGACACCTTTATGAACCTGGCCCGCGGTCATGGCGTCAGCTATCGCGAAATCGCCCAGGACGTCGCGCAGCGGGTCGGCATCAAGTTTGATGAACCGATCGAGAAGGTGGCCCTGGCGGATCTGGAATTGCAGGTCGCCGAGCGGCTGATCGAGCAATACAAGGACAAGCTCAGCCAGGCCGATCGCCAAGTGTTCGAGGCGGAACTGCAGGTTGCCGCGCAAAAGGAGCAGGGCTTTTTCAATCGCTTCTATGTCGGACGCTCAGCCACCACCGCCCTGAGCGGCACGGCGCTGGCCGGGTTGACCGGGTTTATCCTGCGCCGGGGCGCGGCCACGGCCATTCCCGTGGTAGGGCAGGCGCTGGCGGCGGCAATGCTGTTGGTCACCGGCGTGCGGGCCTTTTCCGGCCCCGCCTATTCCATCACCACCCTGGCGGTGCTGGTGATCGGGGTGATTCGCGAGCGCCTGGAGCGTGAGGCACTGAACCAGGAGATGGATCTGGTGGTCCAGGTGGTAGAGGCATTTGATCTGCCCCGGGAAACGGTGATGCGTACCGTCGCGTCTGACTGATAAGCTGCGTTCACGTCTTGTGTGAAAGCCTGGTACCCCGCGTGAAATTCAGCCTGCCCAAAATCGCTACCGCCCCGTTCTGCCCACCGGAAGTCGCCGGCTCCATCGTCGTTGATCCCCGTGCCTCGCTTTTCAAGCGCGCGCTGATGTTTGCCGGCCCCGGCTTGCTGATCTCCATCGGCTACATGGACCCGGGCAACTGGGCCACCGCCATCGAGGCCGGTTCGCGCTACGGCTACAACCTGTTGTTTGTGGTGTTGCTGGCGAGCCTGGCGGGGATGGCGGTGCAGTGCCTGTGCTCACGGCTGGGCATCGCCACCGGCAAGGACCTGGCGCAACTGAGCCGCGAGCGCTACAGCCGGCGCTCGTCGTTCGTGCAGTGGATCCTCGCGGAAATCTCGATCATCGCCACCGACCTCGCCGAGGTCCTCGGCTGCGCCTTGGCGTTTCACCTGTTGTTGGGGGTGTCGCTGACCACCGGGATTGTCATCACCGCCTTTGATACGTTGCTGATCCTGGCCTTGCAAAATCGTGGTTTCCGCCGGCTGGAAGCGATCATGCTGGCGCTGGTGGCGACCATCGGCGTGTGTTTTTTCATCGAACTGGTGCTGATCAAGCCTTACTGGCCGGATGTGTTCCGCGGGTTCACCCCGTCGCTGTCCGCCATCAGCGATGCCGCACCGCTGTACCTGTCCATCGGAATTCTGGGGGCCACGGTGATGCCCCATAACCTGTACCTGCATACCTCTATCGTGCAAACCCGCCTGTTCGGCAAGGATTTGGCCAGTCGCCAGGACGCGGTGAAACTGGCGCGTATCGACACCATCGGTTCCCTGGCTCTGGCGCTGCTGGTCAATGCGGCGATCCTGATACTGGCCGCCGCCGCTTTCCACCAGACCGGCCACACCGACGTGGTGGAAATCCAGGACGCCTACCACCTGCTCGACCCACTGGTAGGTGGCGCCTTCGCCAGTGTGCTGTTCGGTGTTGCGCTGCTGGCTTCCGGCCAGAGCTCCACGTTCACCGGCACCATCGCCGGGCAAGTGATCATGGAAGGCTACCTCAACCTGCGCATTCCCTGCTGGCAGCGACGCCTGATCACCCGTGGCCTGGCGCTGATCCCGGCGTTCCTCGGGGTGTGGCTGATGGGGGACGATGCCATCGGCAAGCTGCTGATCCTCAGCCAGGTGGTGTTGAGCCTGCAGTTGCCGTTTGCGTTGTACCCGCTGATCCGCATGACGGGTGACAAGCGTCTGATGGGGCCGTTCGTGAACAGTTTGCCAACGCGGCTGTTGGCTTGGAGTTTGTTTGTGGTGATCAGCGGGGCGAATGCCTGGCTGATCGGGCAGTGGTTGTTTTGATTCAACGGTCCCAATACGGCACCGTTCCAAAACACTCGACGAAGTAGTCAATCACCGTCCGCACCTTCAACGACAACCGCCGACTGCCCGGCCACAGCGCCGCAATCTGCTGCGGCTCCAGGGTTGTCGCCACTTCATAGTCCGTGAGCACCGCCTGCAGCGTGCCGGCACGCAGCCCTTCGCCGATCAACCAGGATGGGAAGACCACCAGCCCCAGGCCTTGCTCGGCGGCATGGGTCAGGGTGTCGGCGTGGTTGCCGGTGATCGGGCCCTTGACGCTGTAGGACGTCCAGTCGTCCTGGTCGCGGCGGAAGAACCAGCGTTGTTGGCCGGTGACACCCTTGTAGGCCAGGCACTGGTGGTTCACCAGTTCGTCCGGATGCCGGGGCGTACCGAAACGTTCCAGGTAGCCGGGGCTGGCCGCAAGGCGGAAGCGCTGCGGGGCGAAGATTCGCGCCTGCATGCCGGAGTCGTTCAGCACGCCGATGCGAAACAGCAGGTCGGTGCCGTCTTGCAGCGGGTCGACGTAGGTGTCGGTTTGCTGGATATCCAGTTGCAGCTTCGGATAACGCCGGCACAACTCCCCGAGCCACGGCGATAGATGGCGCTGGCCAAACACCATCGGCGCATTGATCCGCACCAGGCCGCTGGGTTCGCTTTCCTGTTCCTGTAATGCCTGGCCGGCGACTTCCAGTTGCTCCAGCATCAACCGCGCATGATGCCCAAGCAGACGCCCGGCTTCCGTAGGGCTGACCGCACGGGTGTGGCGGTACAGCAACTGTTGGCCAAGGGCCTGCTCCATCAACTGGATTTGCCGGGAAATGGAGGAGGGCGCCAGCCCTTCACGGCGTGCGACTTCGGAGAAACTGCCGTAGTCCAGTACTGCGACAAACAGGCGAAGCGCCTTGAAACTCAGTTCGTTCAAGCCCTGCATCATGACTCCATGCTGTGCGTATTGCGCAAAGGTGTTGTCGGCATGCTCCCATTTATCGCACAGCAGCGCCACCGGATAATGCGCGTCATTGTTCCTCCCTTTAACGCGCAGGTGATGTATGCAGGCTTCTTCAATGGCGGGTGTGGCTCAGGCCAGGCCCAAGACGTTTCTTCGATTGCTGTTGCTGCCGCTGGTGATTTTCGCAGGCATGGGCTTGTCGGTGGAGGCCGGGTTGCTGGGCCCGCTGGGTGTGCAGGTGGGGCACTTGTGGGCAACCTTGAGCATCTTCGGCGTCGGCTCGGCGATCCTGTTTTTGCTGTTGCTGTTCAGCGGCCCGCAAAAGGGCCCGGCGTTGACCGACCTGCCGCGCTGGCAATTGATCGGCGGCTTCCTGGGGCCGATGTACGTGGTGGTGCTGACCCTGGCCACACCGCATATCGGCATCGCGATGACCATGATCGCGATCTTGTCGGGCCAGGTGGGCAAGAGCGTATTGATCGACCACTTCGGCTGGTTCGGCACCGCCCGCAAGCGGGTCAACGTTGAGCGCTGGATTGCATTGGCGTTGATCGTGGTGGCACTTGTTCTGATTGCACGAGGTTAAGGCGATGAATCTGATTCTGTTGTTGGTGTTGGTGGTGGCCGCCGGTGCGGTGTTGAGTGTGCAGGCCGCCATCAACGGCCGCCTCGGGCAGGCGGTGGGTGTATTGCGCAGCAGTCTGCTGACGTTTGTGGTGGGCGCGATCAGCACCGGGTTGTTGATTCTGTTCTTCGAGCCAGCCCATGCAGTCAGCCTGCTGGATGTGCCGAAGTGGCAGCTGACCGGCGCATTGTTCGGGGTGGTGTACATGATGGTGATGGTGGGCGCGGTACCGATTGTCGGCACGGCGGTGGCGACAGTGGCGGTGATTGTCGGGCAGTTGGGCATGGGCATGTTGATCGACAACTTTGGCTGGCTCGGCAACCCGGCGATCGAACTGTCTGGCAGCCGGATCGTGGCGATGCTTTGCCTGGCGCTGGCCCTGGTGTTCATGTACCGCAGCAACGCTCGTCGGGCTGACTGAAGGGCCTTTGAACCTTGAATGATTGCCTATAGTCACTGCTTGAGGTGCCGGCGTTCGCCGCATCTGGACGACCACGAAACAGGAGTCTGATCATGCAAGAGAAAACATGCGCCTGCCCCCACTGCAATTGTCAGTTGGGGAAAAACGCGGTGATGAAGGATGGCAAGGGGTATTGCTGCCAAGGCTGTGCCGAGCATCATGCCCATGGTGAGCCTTGTGCTTCGGCGACCGGGTGCGAGTGTGCCAAGTCGGCACATGGCTGACGCGGACGACCTGTAGGCGCGAGCTTGCTCGCGAAAACCCTGAGAGCGGCGCGGGGCACCAGATGCCCCGCGTTCTCGTTAACCAGCTTCGCGAGCCAGCTCGCTCCTACAGGTTCAAGCGGTTTTCAGGCGGTGGGGCGCGCATCCGAGCGGCGCCACTGCACGTTTTCGATGCCGAATTTCTCGGCCTGGGGCTGGCTTGTTTTCTTCACCTGCTCCCGGGCGAAGCGCCCGATGCGCCCCACGCCGGCGTCGCAGCTCGCCCAATGCCAGGCTTCGGCGTTGTCGAGTTTTTCCAGACGGATGATGAACGATTTGGGCTGGCCATGCAGCGTGTAGTCGATCACGAAAAGTTTTGCGTTAGTCATGGATCCGTTAACCCTCCCTGTGTCGTTAAGTGACCCTCCTGATGCGGTAAAAATTCACTCGGATTATCCGCCGCAGGTCTTATCATGGCTTTCCAGCCTTGAACGATGTGCCCTCCATGGCCCTTGCCGCGCCGCCCGACCTCAGCAATCACGCCGTCCCCGTGCAACCCTTGGCGCGTACCTACCCACGCGGGTTGTACGTCGAGCCCCATCAGCACGATTGGGGCCAGTTGCTTTACGCCATGAGCGGCGTGATGTGGGTCGAGACACCCCAGGAAGCGCTGGTGGTGCCGCCCCAGCGCGCGGTGTGGCTGCCGCCGGGTGTCGAACACGGGATACGCGTGGTGTCGGACTTGCAGATGCGCAACATCTACCTGCGCCCGGCGCTGGCGGCGACCCTGGACAGCCAGGTGCAAGTGATCGAGGTCGGCGGGCTGCTGCGCGAACTGATCGTGGCGCTGGTGGAGCAGGGCGACCAGGGGGGCCAGGCCTACTACGAGGCCGTGGTCGGCCTGGCCTTGCTGGAACTGCAACGGGCCCGGCGCTCGCCGATCCGCATTGCCTTGCCCGTGGGCGCCGACCGACGCCTGACGAGTGCCTGCCAGGCGGTGATGGCGTCGCCTTCCCTGGACATTCCTTTCGAACAGCACGCCGAAGCGGCCGGTGCCAGCGTACGCACCCTGGCTCGGCTGTTTCAGAACAGTCTGGGCATGGGCTTTGCCGAGTGGCGCCGCCAGGTGCAGTTGGCCACCGCCGTGGCTGAGCTGATCCAGGGCCAGTCGGTCAGCGCTATCGCCCGTTCCCTGGGGTATTCGCCGAGCAGTTTCAGCGACATGTTTCGTCGCGAGCTGGGCATGGCGCCGTCGCAGTACCCGGTCTAAGGCTTGGCCGAAATCCTGAAGCACTTGGCCGATGCTTCGGATTTGGCTTCCCTACACTGACCGCATCAACCCTTGCTGCGGAGTGTTCCATGAATTACCTGATTTCCCTGGCCATCGGCCTGTTGGTCGGCGTGATTTACGGTGCCCTGGACTTTCGCTCGCCCGCGCCTCCCGCCATCGCCCTGGTCGGGCTGATGGGCATGTTGATGGGCGAGAAGCTCTGGCCCATGGGCCGGCAGATGGTCAGCGCCTGGTTCTCCTGAAACCCTTTAACCTCGATGGATATTGGCCATGAAAGCACTGCAATTTTCCGCCACCGGCGATCTCGCTGCCCTCGCTTACGTCGACGTCGCCACCCCGGTGCCGGCAGCCGGTGAAGTCCTGGTGCAGATCAAGGCGGCCGGGTTGAACCCCAGCGATGTGAAGAACGTACTCGGGCGTTTTCCCTACACCACGTTGCCACGCATCCCCGGGCGGGACTTTGCCGGGGTGGTGGTGGACGGCCCGCAGGCGCTGGTGGGCCAGGAAGTCTGGGGCACCGGTCGCGACCTGGGCTTTTTCGCTGACGGTTCCCACGCCCAGTACCTCACCGTGTCGGCCAAGGGCGTGGCGCACAAGCCCAGCCATCTGAGCTTTGCCCAGGCCGCCAGTCTCGGCGTGCCGTACACCACGGCGTGGGATGCCCTTGAGCGCAGTGGTGTCACTAAAGGCACGCGTTTGCTGGTGATTGGCGCCAATGGTGCTGTAGGCAGTGCGGCTTTGGCCCTGGCGAAAATCCGTGGGGCCCAGGTACTCGGGGCGGTGCGTCGGCCGGAACAGGTCGAGGCCTTGCGCGCTCAGGGTTTCGAGGGGCTGTTACTGGGCCAGCCGGAAGCGCTGGGAGGGCAGGTCAACGCGCTGTTCGGTACGGGCGCTGATGTGATCTTTGACACCACCGGCTTCTGGCTGCCGGCCGCGGTGGCGGCCCTGGCACCTTTTGGCCGTATCGCAATCATTGCCGCGCCGGTGGACGGGCACGTGCAACTGCCGGCCCTGGCGCTGTACCGCAAGGGAGGTTCAGTGGTGGGGATCAATTCGTTGCTCTACAACTGCGAGCAATGCGCCGTGATGCTGGAGCAATTCGGGCGGTTCTTCGATGAGGATTTGTTGCCGTTGCCGACCGGTTTGCGGGAAGTGTCGCTGGCCGATGGTGTGCAGTGCTTTGAGGCAGTGAACCAGGGCAGTGCAGACAAGATTATCTTCCTGCCCTGACCCGCTCATTGTGGGCGCGGGCTTGTGTGGGAGCGGGCTTGCTCGCGAAAGCGGTGGATCAGTGCCGAATGTATTGGCTGACACACCGTATTCGCGAGCAAGCCCGCTCCCACATTTGATCGTTATTCAGGCTTCGGGAACGCCTTTTTCCCACGCCGACCAGTTCTTCAGAATCGCCTGCACCAGCGGATTACCAGTGCGGTACAGGTTCTCCAGCGCCGGCACAAAACCGCCCTGGTCTGCGTACTTCAACAGGTTGTCTACTTCGCTGTAGCCCGGGTACGGCCGATCAAAGTCGGAACCGGCCCGCACCACCGCCAACCGCTTGATATCCACCAACCCCTCGCGGCTGGCGCGCAGCAACGCTTCGTAGGTGGAGTTGTCTTCCTGCTGGGTGGTGCAGTACACGCCCTTGTTGTCCGTCAGCAACTTGGTCCAGACCTCGGCGCGCTCACTCAGGCGCGTCCCGGAGAACCAGGTATTGCCCGCCAGGGTGTCGCACTGGGTGACCTGCGGCGGCTGATTGGCCGGCGCGTACGGATAGTGTTTGCGCCAGGCCGTGGATGCCTTGCTTTCACTGAGCTCGACTTTCTGCGACAGCGCAAACGCCTTGGCTTGCAGCTTGGGATTGAGCTCGAACACTTCGGTCTTGTAGTCCAGTGGCGGCTTCTCGTTCGGCCCCTTGGTATTGATGCCGATATAGCCGGTCGGCCAATCCTTCGGTGCGTCCCGTGAATCCAGTTCCCACTGGGTACCGAATTCCACCAGGTAATGCGCCCACGCGGCGGTGCCGATGGTGCCGTGGTGCGGGTTGATCCCGGCAATCCCGGCAATCAGGAAGTAGCTCTGGCGCAGGTCGAATTTGGGCGACAACGCCAGTGCCAGGGTCGAGGCGGCGGCGTTGGTCTGGCCCATGCCGGTCACCAGCAGGCACACGTCCTGGGTGTTGCAGCGGATCACCGGATATTCGGCCGACAAGCCCGGCACGCGAACTTCCTGCTTGAGCTCCAGGCGGTCGATCCAGTTCTGCGCCTCGGGGGCGAACATGGTGATCAGCATCACCTTGGGCTTGATCGGGGCCGGTGCATCGGCCAGCACGACCTGCGGCAACAGCGCCCCGGCGGCCAGGCCGATGGCGATTGAAAGGCGGGTAAAGGTCTTCATCTACTGCTCCTTGTTCACACTCAGAATTGATAGCCCACGCCGGCGTAGTAACCCCAACCGTTGGAGCGGGCGCGGAAATTACCGTCGCCAAAGTTCAGCTCGCTGCCGTCTTCCCAGTTACCGCCGTTGTGGAAATAACGGCCGACCAGGGTGAAACGCAGGTGGGTGAACGAATACAACAGCACGTTTGTTGCAACCAGGGCGTTGGCGGTGCGCGCGGGGTTGTCTTTGTGCAGGTCCGAGCCGAAATCGTAGTTGGTGAAACCGATGTAGGTCAGCGATGCCCCATTGTCGAAGTTGCCAATGGGCACGATGTATTTCATCTGCGCACGGTAGCCGTCCCACGAATACTCGTTGCTGGCGCCGTAGTTTTCCCACTGGTAACGGCCATAGAAGTTGGCCGACAGGTTGACCCGCGAGTGGGTCTCGATGTCGGTGCCCAGGCCGCTGTACAAGGTGTTGGCGCGGTTGTCCTTGTTGCTGCCGTGGTCGTAGATCCAGTCGAACGCTACATACCATTCCTTGAACGGGCCGATGGCCAGGCTGCGGCCGGCCAGGTAGTCGATGGAGATACGCGGCTCGTGCTCCATGAACACCGGGGAACCGTGGTCCCACGCGCCTTTGTCATGGCTGTTGCCGATGCCGAAGATCTTCGGGATGTCGACGTAGCCATACAGTTCGAACGGGCCCTTGCGGCCGAAGTATTCGTACTCCAGGTACACGTCATCGGCGGGTTTGGGGCCGAAGCTGATGTCTTTGCTGCCGATCACCGTCAGGTCCTGGTTGAACCAGTCCGACAGGTACACGCCTTTTTTCGAGGGGCTGGCTTCCGGGGCCAGGGTTTCGCCCTGTGCTGAGTCATCGGCGGGTTTTTCCTGCGCCAAAATGGGTGCGCTGAGTACTCCCGTAACGGCAGCCAGTAGCAAGGAAACAGCAAAAGGGGTGGCCGACGCGGGCCGTCTGGAAGTGGGTTGCATTGAAAATCCCTGTTCGTACGCGGGTTGGGCCCGATTCTCCGGGTTGAGGTGAACCTGGTGGCCAAGTTCGTTCCGCAAACGTTTGCACAGGTTGTACCAATTTGTGTCAATTGCATGAAGGAATTGAGAAAAGTGGGAAATAGTCGGCCTTTTGATCAGAAATGTGCTTTGGTAAACGGCAGCGCCTGATCACCGTTGCGGTTGAACAGGTACATCGCGGTTTCCCGGCGATACTCGCTGGGCGTCTGGTTCATCTCGATGCGAAAGTGCCGGTTGAAATTGGAGAGGTTGGCGTAGCCCACTTCAAAGCAGATATCGGCCACTGACATTTCGCTTTGCAGCAACAGTCGGCAGGCGCGCTGCACCCGGAACTTGCGCATCAGGTCGATAAAGCCGTGGCCGGTGACGCGCTTGAAAAACCGCGAGAAGCCCGGCTCGCTCATGTCCAGTCGTTGGGCGATCACCGACAGCCGCAGGTCGCCGGTCAACTCCGTCATCAGGTAGTCGAAAGCCTTGTGGATGCGCTCCGAGCTGCGGGCGTCCAGGCTTGGCGTGTAACAGGCACTGGCCAGGCAATAGGCTTCCCCGGAGGGTGCCTGCATCAAGGTGTGCAGCAACTGGATGAACAGAATCAGGCGCGCCAGCCCCTGGGCAGGGCCGATGGACTCCAGCAATTGCGCGGCCTTCAGTGCCGTGTCGCCGGTGAACTCCAGGCCGCGCCGGGCCCGGTCAAACAGGCCTTGCAGGTCCCCCAGCTCAGGCAGCGTGTTGCGCAGGGCCAGCAGCGCGGCACCGTCGAATTGCAACACCACATCGCGCCCCGTCAGGTATTCGCCCGGTGCCAGGTCGCCGATCCAGTCGTGGGGCAGGTCGGGGCCGATCAGCGCGACATGGCCGGCGCCAAACGCACCGATGTAGTCACCCGCCACCAGCTTGCCGCTGCCGTGGCGGATCAGGTGGATTTCAAATTCGGGGTGATGGTTCCAGCGGGCCAGCTCGAATGGATAGTCATGTTCGTACCAGCGAAAGCCATGCTCGGGCTCGGCCAGAATCACTTCCAGCTCGGCGGGGCGCTGCTCGAAAAGGGCGGATCGGCTGGCTGGCATGGGCTTGGCCCTTTTGGGCTTTTTGGAATGGCACCAAAATACGCCCTTTGGGCAAGTGGCCGCTACCCCGGGTTTTGCCCGCCACTGATACTTTTTTGATCCAGGCGGGCGCGGTTAAAAAAGTATCAGCCGGGCATCCGCCAGTCGTTTGTCCGGCCCAGGGCAAGCTGCTGTAATCGGGCCGTCAACAACAAAAACAATAAGTGGAAACCGCCATGTTCAAGATACCGAAAGCGCTGTTCCTGCTCTCCGGCCTCACACTCGCGATGGCCAGCCATGCGGCCGAAACCGTGACCATCGCCACGGTCAACAACAGCGACATGATCCGCATGCAACGCCTGTCCAAGGTGTTTGAACAGCAGCACCCCGAGGTGAAGCTCAACTGGGTGGTGCTCGAAGAAAACGTCCTGCGCCAACGCCTCACCACCGACATCGCGACCCAAGGCGGCCAATTCGACGTGCTGACCATCGGCACCTATGAAACCCCGTTGTGGGGCGCCAAGCACTGGCTGGAACCGATCACGCCGCTGCCTGCCGATTACGACGTGGAAGACATCTTCCCCGCAGTGCGCCAGGGCCTGTCGGTGAACAACACCCTCTACGCCTTGCCGTTCTACGGCGAAAGCACCGTCACCTATTACCGCACCGACCTGTTCAAGCAGGCTGGCCTGACGATGCCGGAACATCCGACCTGGACCCAACTGGGCGAGTTCGCCGCCAAGCTGAACCAGCCCGCCAAGGACCAATACGGCATGTGCCTGCGGGGCAAGGCCGGCTGGGGTGAAAACGTCGCGCTGCTGAGCACCATGGCCAATGCTTTTGGTGCGCGCTGGTTTGACGAGCAATGGAAACCCGAACTGACGAGCCCGGAATGGACCGCGGCAGCGAACTTCTACGTCAACACCCTGAAGAACTACGGCCCGCCGGGCGTCTCCAGCAATGGTTTCAACGAAACCCTGGCGCTGTTCAACAGCGGTAAATGCGCGATCTGGGTCGACGCCAGCGTGGCCGGCTCATTTACCACCGACAAAACCCAAAGCAAAGTCGCCGACAGCGTGGGCTTTTCCGCCGCGCCTACCGAAGTCACCGACAAGGGCTCGTCGTGGCTGTACGCCTGGTCCCTGGCGATCCCGGCCACCTCCAAGCACAAGGACGCCGCCAAGGCCTTCATCACCTGGGCCACCTCCAAGGAATACATCCAACTGGTGGCGGACAAGGAAGGCATCACCAACGTCCCGCCGGGCACGCGCCAGTCCACCTACAACGCGGCCTACCTGGCCGCCGCGCCTTTTGCCAAGGTGACCTTGCAGATGATGCAACACGCCGACCCCGCGCACCCGTCGGCCAAACCCGTGCCGTACGTGGGCATCCAATACGTGACGATCCCCGAGTTCCAGGCCATCGGCACCTCGGTGGGCAAGCTGTTTTCGGCGGCGCTCACCGGCGGCATGACGGTCGACAAGGCACTGGCCGAGGCGCAGTCCACCACCGAGCGCGAAATGAAACGCGCCGGCTACCCGAAATAATCACCTCAGGGACACTGCATTCATGAAACGACTGGAAGGTAAAAGCGCGCTGGTTACCGGCAGCGCCCGGGGCATTGGCCGGGCGTTTGCCCAGGCCTACATCAACGAAGGCGCCACCGTCGCCATCGCCGATATCAACCTGGAACGGGCCCGGGCTACCGCCACGGAGCTGGGCCCGAAGGCCTACGCGGTGGCGATGGACGTCACCGACCAGGCGTCCATCGACGCCGCGATTGCCGCCGTAGTGGCGCAGGCCGGCAAGCTCGATATCCTGATCAACAACGCTGCTCTGTTCGATCTGGCACCCATCACCGACATCACCCGCGACAGCTTCGACCGGCTGTTCTCGATCAACGTCGCCGGTACGCTGTTCACCTTGCAGGCAGCGGCCCGGCAGATGATCAAGCAGGGGCATGGCGGCAAGATCATCAACATGGCCAGCCAGGCCGGGCGCCGGGGTGAAGCGCTGGTGGCGGTGTACTGCGCGACCAAGGCGGCGGTGATCAGCCTCACGCAGTCGGCGGGGTTGAATCTGATCAAGCAAGGGATCAATGTGAATGCCATCGCACCGGGTGTGGTGGACGGCGAGCATTGGGACGGGGTGGACGCGATGTTTGCCAAACACGAAGGGCTGCCACTGGGCGAGAAGAAAAAGCGCGTGGGGGCCGAGGTGCCGTTTGGGCGGATGGGCACGGCGGAAGACCTCACCGGCATGGCGATTTTCCTCGCGTCCAAGGAGGCCGACTACGTGGTTGCCCAGACCTACAACGTCGACGGCGGCAACTGGATGAATTGAGCCGGACGCAGCTCCTTGAACCACCGCAGATCAAAAAATGTGGGAGCGGGCTTGCTCGCGAAGGCGGAGTGTCAGTCGCCGGATATGCTGACTGATACACCGCATTCGCGAGCAAGCCCCCTCCCACAATGGATCTTCATTGCCCAGGGAAGGGGGCTTGGTCTTATTCGGCAAAGCTGCGATCAAAGAAGTACACCGCCCCAGGCTTCAGGTTCTCCACTGTCGCCTGTGGCCGTCCGCCTTCGCCATGCTTCTTGCGCCCCGTCTCCCGCAAGAACCCGGCCTCAGTCAACTTCAGCAACCGCTGGCGAATACTGGTCTTCAGCACCGGCCGCGCCAGCACCAGCGAAAAGATCGTCGTCGCCTCCGGCGCGCTGAACTCATTGCCCAAAAACATCAACGGCAAGCTGCTGTACAGCGACTTGGAAAGCAGTCTTTCCTGCACCGCCGCCACAATCCCGTTGTGATCGAACGGCAACTTGACCGCACCACCCGCCACCGCATCCAGCGAGAACCAGCGCTGATGCCCGGCCAGCGTCACTTCATCAGCCACGATCGCCAGGTAATAGGTCGACGACGACCAGCAGCGCGGATCGCGAAACGCATCACCCACCGTACCCACCTGCTCGCACCAGGCCAGCGCGAGGCCGACCTTGTCACTGGCCCGCAACCGTTCCACGGCATCCTGAAGGCTCAGATCTTGCACGCCGCCATTCACCACCACCCCCGGTAACGCCCAGTGCCCGGCGAAGGGCTCGGCTTCGCGCTGGTTGAGCAAGATCTTCAACTCCCCGGAAGCACGACAATAGAACAGCACGCACAAGTCCACGGTGTGCAGGTAGGCGCTAAGGGGTGGGGCGTGGTCTGGCATGTCGGGTCCTGTTGGCAGTGGTGGGGCACAGTCTAACGGATCAAGCGGCGATGTCGTGTACTCGATCCAGCATAGGTAAATAAATGTTTCTTGCTATGAAAGTACATGACGTGTACTTTTGTGTCCAGGCCACAGGAGAACACGACCATGACCGTCTCTAAAAACGCTATCGCCTCATTCGACGTCGACGCCCAGAAGAGCTTCACGCCACTGTGCCCCGATGAATTGCCGGTCGCCGGCGGTGATGAGATCGGTGCCGAGCTCAATTACATGGCCAGCCTCGCCGGGCGTCGTGTCGGCAGCAAGGACGCCCACACCCCGCACGCGCCCTGGGTGGTGCAACACCACAGCGACATGCTTAAACCCACCGGGCTGGTGCATGCCGACGTCACCTGGGTCGCCCACTGTGTGCCGGGCACCGAGGGATTCACCCTGCTGGACGAATTGCCCACACCCTATGACTACGACTACTTCATCTGGAAAGGCGTCGAGCCCGACTTGCACCCCTACGGCGCCTGCTACCACGACCTTCACGACAAACTCTCCACCGGCGTCATCGAATACCTCGACTCCCAGGGCATCCGACGCGTGATCGTCGGCGGCCTGGCGCTGGACTACTGCGTCAAGATCACCGCCTTGCAACTGCTGCAGGCTGGTTTCGACGTGATCCTGCACCTGCCGGCGTGCCGTGGCATCAGCGAGGAGGGCGGTGTGCAGGCGGTCAACCACCTGCAACAAGTCGGTGTTGTGATTACCCGCAATCGGGAAGAACTGGCCGCGATGGCCGCGCGTTAAGGAGTACCTCATGGAAAGTGCATACGACTACGAAAACGGCGTGATCCAGGGCCTGCTGGACACCGATTACTACACCTTCACCATGATGCAGGCCGTGTTGCACCAGCACCCCAACGTCGATGTGGAATACCAGTTCATCGTCCGCTCCAACGAGAAACTCGGGCACCTGATTCCCGAGCTGCGGGCCGAGCTGGAAAAGCTCGCCGGCCTCAACATGCGCGAAGGTGAACTGCGCTTTCTGTTCAACCAACGCCGGGAATACCTGACCCCGGATTTCGAGCGCTTCCTGGGCCTGTTCCGCTTCAACCTGCGCTATATCCACGTCAGTGAAGTCGACGGCCAGCTGAACATCCGCGTGGTCGGCCCGATGCTGCACTGCATCATGTTCGAACAGCCGGTATTGGCCCTGGTCAGCGAGCTGCGCAACCGCGACAAATACCCCGAGGTGACCCTCGAAGACGTCACCCGCAAGCTCTACCAGAAGTTCGACTGGCTGGAGAAAAACCTCACCCGCGACGAGCTGGCCGACCTGCGCGTCTCGGACTTCTCCACCCGCCGCCGGCTGTCGTTCAAGGCCCAGCGCGAAGTGGTGGACATCATGCGCCGTGACTTTCCCGGCCAGTTCATCGGCACCAGCAACGCGCACCTGGCCTACGAATTCGACTTGCCGCTGATCGGCACCATGGCCCACCAATGGCTGATGGTGCACCAGCAACTGGGCCGGCTGCGGGAAAGCCAGAACGCGGCGCTGGAGAACTGGGTGCGCGAATACCGTGGCCGGTTGGGCATCGCCCTGACCGACTGCATCAGCACCGACTTTTTCCTCAAGGATTTCGACCTGTACTTCGCCAAGCTGTACGACGGTTTGCGCCAGGACTCCGGTGACCCGATCGTGTGGGCCGACAAGGTCCTGGCCCGCTACAAGGCACTGGGCATCGACCCGATGACCAAGGACCTGATGTTCTCCGACGGCCTGAACTTCGAAAAATGCCTGCCGATCCTGCGGCACGTGCGGGGCAAAGCCAAATTCGGCTTTGGCATGGGCACCAGCCTGGCCTGCGATGTGGACGGTGTGGAACCGCTGAGCATCGTGATGAAGCTGGTGCGGGTGCATGGCGAGCCGGTGGTGAAATTCTCCGATGACCCGATCAAGAACGTCTGCGAAGACGCCTCGTTCCTGCAGTACGCGGCGCAGGTGTTCAACGTCAGCAACGTCAATCCGCAATTGGGGGGGTGACATGGACACTCAGGCACGTATCGCACACGCACTGAAGATCAACCGGCTGCTCGGCAAGGGTGGCGAGGGCGCTGAGCTACAGCGGCGTATCGACTTCATCAAGGGCACTTTGCGCCAGTCCGGCTGCCACGCGTTGGTGCTGGGCATCAGCGGCGGCGTCGACTCACTGACCGCCGGGCGCCTGTGCCAACTGGCGGCGGAGCAACTGCGCAACGAGCACTACGAGGCGCGTTTTATCGCGATGCGCCTGCCCTATAAAACCCAGGCGGACGAACGCGACGCCCAGGCCTCCCTGGACTTTATCGCGCCGGACCAGATCGAGACGCTGAACATTGCTGCCTGCGTCGACGGGCTGATGGGCAGCCTGGCTGCCGGGCAGGCCAGTGCTGAGCGCATCGACTTTATCAAGGGCAACGTCAAGGCCCGGGCGCGGATGATGGCGCAGTACGCTGTGGCGAATTTGTATAACGGCCTGGTGGTGGGCACCGACCACGGCGCAGAGGCGTTGATGGGGTTTTTCACCAAGTTCGGTGATGGCGCCTGCGACCTGGCACCGCTGTCCGGATTGACCAAGACCCAGGTGCGCCTGCTGGCCAGCGCCCTTGGCGGGCCACGGCACTTGGTGGCCAAAGCACCGACCGCTGACCTGGAAGAGCTGGCCCCGGGCAAGCTGGATGAACTGACCTACGGTTGCAGTTATGACGAGATCGATCGCTACCTGATGGGCGAGTCGGTCAGTGAGCGGGTGAGGGCGATTGTCGAAAGCGCCTACCTCAAGACGGCTCACAAACGTGCGTTGCCGTTCGTGCCCGACTAGAGACGGCGCAGGAAGGATTTGACGATTTTCTGGGTGGCCTGGGTGGTGTCCAGGTCATCCAGGCGACTGTAGGGATGCCACTGGCATTCCTTGATTTCACTCAGGGGCCGGGCTTCGTCGATATTGACCACCGACGCCTCGAACACATGGTGCAGCGTGTCGCTGGCCTTCATTTCCTGCAATAACAGCAAACCGTCCACGTTCAGACCGGTTTCCTCTTCCAGTTCCCGCGCGGCCGCGCCCACTGGCCGCTCGTCGCGCTCGACCTTGCCGCCGGGCAGTGCCCATTTCGATCGGGCTTTACGCACGAACAGGATGTGCCCGTCGTGCTCGCAAATCACCGTGGCCCTTATTTTCATCGTCTGTGCCCCCGCAGTTGGATGGTTGTCATAAAAGTGTAATGCAATTGTCATGCTCAGTCTTTCTCCGGCAGGGTGGAGAGGGGGCCGGAAAACACCGATACTGCCCCATCGAAAAAACTCACCTGAAGGAGATGCAGATGAACACCGTACGCTGGGGCATGATCGGCTGTGGCAGTGTCACTGAACTCAAGAGTGGACCCGCCTTCTACAAAGCGCCAGGTTCGGCGCTGGTGGCGGTGATGGGGCGGCGCGAGGAAGCCGTGCGCGATTATGCGGCACGCCATGGCATTGCGCGGTTCTACACCGACGCCCAGGCGCTGATTGACGACCCGGAAGTGGACGCGGTCTACATCGCCACGCCGCCCGACAGCCACCTCGAATACAGCCTGATGGTGGCCGCTGCCGGCAAGCATTGCTGTGTCGAAAAGCCGATGTCGCTGAACGCCGAGCAAAGCGCGCTGATGCAACGCACCTTCGAACAGGCCGGGCTGCACCTGTTCGTCTCCTATTACCGGCGTTCCCTGCCGCGCTTCCAGCAGGTGCGGGACTGGCTGCAAGACGGGCGCATCGGCGAGTTGCGCCACCTGACCTGGACCTTGTGCAAGCCGCCGTCTGAAGACGATGCCAGCAGTGCCAATTGGCGCACCGACCCGCTGATTGCTGGCGGCGGCTATTTTGCCGACCTGGCCAGCCACGGTTTTGACCTGTTCCAGTACCTGGTCGGGGATATCGTCGATGTGGCCGGGTTTACCGCGCGCCAGGCCGGGCGTTATGCCGCCGAGGACGCCGTCACCGCCTGTTGGACCTTCGCCTCGGGCGCGCTGGGCATGGGCTGCTGGAACTTTGTCGCCGACCGTCGCGAGGACCTGGTGGAACTGATCGGCAGCAAGGGCCGCATCACCTTCTCGGTGTTCGACGAGGCGCCGTTGCGGCTCGAAGCCGACGTGAATGAGACGCTGGAGGTGCCCAATCATGCGCATATCCAGTGGCATCACGTACTGGGGATGAATGCGCATATTCGCGGCGAGAGCAAGCACCCGGCGCTGGCGATCGAGGCGTTGAAGACCGATCGGGTCATGGACCGGGTGCTACAACGTAACCCCAACCTGGCGGTCTAGCAGTGCTTTAATTTTTTCTTTTTAAGGAATGAACGGATGAAAGTGAAAGCAGCCTGGATTGCGTTGTTGTGGGTGCTGGCAAGTGCCGCTATGGCGGCGCCGCGGACCCAGGGGCAGGCCGGGGAGTTTGATTTTTACGTACTGTCGTTGTCCTGGTCGCCAACCTTCTGCCTGACGCACCCGGACGACCAGCAATGTTCGGGCAAGGGCTACGGGTTTGTGCTGCATGGGTTGTGGCCACAGTACGCGAAGGGCGGCTGGCCGGCGTCGTGTGAGCCGCAGTCGCGCTTGTCGGATGCGGACTTCGCCCGGGGCAGGACGATGTTCCCGTCGCCCAAACTGCTCAGGCATGAGTGGGCCAAGCACGGTACCTGCAGTGGGCTTGAGGCGTCAGCCTACCTGGACAAGACCGACGCGGCACTGGGCGTGGTCAAGATCCCGCAGCAGCTTGAGCCCTTCAATGTCCCCAGCGGCCTGGGCGCGCGGGACATCGAAGCGCTGTTTCGCGAGAGCAACCCGGCCATGGGCAACCACGGCCTTGCCGTGATCTGCAAGGGCGCGGTGCTGACCGAAGTGCGGGTGTGCCTGACCAAGGACCTGGCATTCGCCGGCTGCCCGCGCAGCGTCAAGAGCCAGTGCCGGGATGGCGACATTCGCATCCCGACCCAGCGTTAAGCGGATTCAAGCGGGCCCATAACCGTTTTGGGCCTGCTCGATCTCTTCCACCAAACGGTCAATGCCCGCCAGGCGCGCCCGGTTGTCGTGATCCCAGGGATGAAACCCGGGCTTGAAGTAATGCAACCAGGGCAGCGCCATGCGCGGGAACACACCCTTGGGCCCGTAGAGAAACTTGAGCATCCGCCAGAAGCCCTTCAAATGCCCGCCTGAACGCCGGTCGGCAAACAGCAGGCGCAGGTGGAAATCAAGAATCGTCAGCCAGAACAGCGCGGTGGTGGCCAGCATGGTCCCGGTGCGTAGCAAATAACGCTTGGGCCCGGGCTTGATCACGCTGTTCCACACATCAAACGCCACCGCCTTGTGCTCGGTTTCTTCCAGGGCATGCCAGTACCACATCTGTTGGTAACCCTTGACCGAGTCACCGAACCGCGAGGGGTCGCTGAGGAGGATTTCCGCCAGCATCGCGGTGTAATGCTCCAGGGCAATGGTCACCGCCAGGTTGAAGGAGGCGGGCATGTATTTCTTTTGCGCGTCGAGGATCATCTTCAGCCGACGGTCCAGGGTATGCGCCGGCAGCCCGGCGGCTTGCAGCAGGTCGTTGTAGGCCACGTGCTCGCGGCTGTGCATGGCTTCCTGGCCGATGAAACCCTGGATTTCCTTCTTCAGTTCCGGGTCTTCGATGCGCTGGCGGTAGTGGCGCACGCTGTCCATGAAGAACAGTTCACCCTGGGGAAACAGCAGCGACAGCGCGTTGAAAAAGTGCGTGATGAACGGGCCTTGTTCATGCCAGTTCTTGATGCGTTCGGCCGGCAGGGCAAAACGGAGGTCGCGGCGAATCGGTAGCATGGTCGGTACTCCAGTTCAGAGACGGTGCTCTTCGTTGGTTTCAAGGACGGGCGAGGGCGCACTGGGTTGTTTCGGCGCCATGCGTTTGCTGGCGAACACCACCAGCGCTTGATAGGCGGCCGGCAGGCAGCGGGCGAGCAGGTCCAGGAAGTAGGCGTCGCGGCCGATCAGCACGCGGCGTTTGTTTTTGCGGACGCCGTTCAGGATCACTTTGGCGGCTTGGTCGGCGTCGGTGATGAACAGCTTTTCGAAGTCGGCTCGGGCCTGTTGTTCGCTGTGGATCAGAAAGCCGGTCATGTTGGCGTCGATCCGGCTGCTGCGGCAGATGTCGGTGCGGATCCCCCCGGGGTGCACGCAGGTCGCCGAGACCCCGCTTTTCTGCAGGTCGAGTTCCTGGCGCAGGGACTCGGTAAAACCGCGCACGGCAAACTTGGTGGCGTTATAGCCGCTCATGCCCGGCTGGGCGAACAGACCGAACACGCTGGAGGTGTTGATCACATGGCCGTCGCCGCTGGCCTTGAGGTACGGCAAGAAGGCCTTGGTGCCATACACCACGCCCCAGAAGTTGATCCCGACGATCCATTCCAGGTCGTTGTAATCCACGCCTTCGACGGTGCTGGACAGCGCGACGCCGGCGTTGTTGAAGATCATATTGATCTGGTCATGCTCCGCAGCGCAGCGGGCCGCCCACTCTTCCACCGCCTGGCGGTCGGAAACGTCCAGCACCTGCGAGGTCACCAGCACTGGCGCAAGCACCTGGGCCTTGATCAGTGCGACGGTCTGCTCCAGGCCCTGGCTGTTTTTATCCGCCAGCGCCAAGTGGCAGCCTTCACGCGCCAACGCCAGGGCCAACGCGCGGCCCATGCCGGAAGCGGCGCCGGTGATGGCCGCCACGCGGCCGTTGAATGACTTCATGACAGGCTCCCTTCTGCGGTGGTGTGGGGATTCGCGGCCGGGCGCGGGGTGGAAGGTACCGGCACCAGGTTGGCGACGTAGTCCTTGAGGGCAAAATGCCGGGTGACCTGCTTGAAGCGCCAGGTGGAGCCGGGCCACAGCGTGGTGTTCTTGCCGGTGCGCGGGTCCAGGTACCAGCTCTTGCACCCGCCGGTGGACCAGATGGTGCCGTTGAGTTTTTCCTGCAGCCTGGCGTTATAGGCCAACTCTACCGTTGGCTTGACGTCCACCGTGGCAATGCGATGGCGCTGCATTTGTTGCAAGGCATCGAGGATGTAGGTGACCTGGGCCTCGATCATCAAAATCATCGAGTTATGCCCCAGCCCGGTGTTGGGGCCGACGATCAGGAACAGGTTCGGATAACCCGGCACCGTCGTGCCCAGGTAGGCATGGGCACCGTCTTGCCAGGTGTCCATCAGGTCGATGCCGTGGCGGCCGATGATGCAGTTGCGGGGCAGGGGATCGGTGGCCTGGAAACCGGTGCCGAAGATGATGCAATCGGCCGGGTGCTTGATGCCATCGGCAGTGACGACCCCGTCGGCCTCAATGCGCTGCACGTTGTCGGTCACCACCTGCACATTGCTGCGGGACAGGGCCGGGTAGTAGTCGTTGGAGATCAACACGCGCTTGCAGCCGATGGTGTAGTCCGGCGTCAGGGTCTTGCGCAGGGAAGGGCGGGCCACTTGTTTGTGCAGGTGGCGCACGGCGATTTTCTGCACCATTTTCATCAGGCGCGGGTGCAGGGCAAAGCCCACCACGCGGCCTTCCAGCGCCCAATAGAACGCACCGCGCACCAGGCGCTGGGTGAACGGCAGGTGTTTGAAAGCCCAGCGCTCGACGCGTGAAATCGGCCGGTCGGGCTTGGGCATGATCCACGGCGGGGTGCGCTGGAACAGGTCCAGATGGGCCACCTGTGGCGCGATCTGCGGCACGAACTGAATGGCACTGGCGCCGGTGCCGATCACCGCCACGCGTTTGCCCTTCAATGAGTACTCGTGGTCCCACTGCTGGGAGTGGAAGCGCTTGCCCTTGAAGCTGTCCAGGCCCGGAATGTCCGGCAGTGCCGGGCGCGACAAGCCGCCCATCCCGGACACCAGCACCCGCGCGCTGACCTGACGGCCATTGCTGAAGCTCAGGCTCCAGCGCTGTTGTGCTTCATCAAACACGGCCTTCTCCAGGCCCATGCCAAAGCGCAGGAACGGCGCCAGTTCGAAGCGTTGGGCGCACTGTTCCAGGTAGGCGCGAATCTCCGCCTGTGGCGCGAATTGCCGCGTCCAGTCCGGGTTGGGCGCAAAGGAAAACGAATAGACATGGGACTGCACGTCGCAGGCGCAGCCAGGGTAGTGGTTATCGCGCCAGGTGCCGCCGAGGGCGTCGGCCTGCTCGGCGACAAAGAAGTCGTTGAACCCGGCTTCCTTGAGTTTGATCGCCATGCACAGCCCGGCAAATCCGGAACCGATGATGGCGATGTCGATGGTGTCATGGGCATTCATAGGCTGTCCCTCGTGGGCCGGTGGCGCCTTACGGGTGTCGACATCGGATGTGCTCCTTGTTTTTGTTTTGGCTTTTTAGATAGAACACCATTGCAAAGGAAAATTGAATTATTTATTTTAAAAAAGATTTTAAATAATCTACCTGAAAATATCGTCTAGGCTACGACCCTGTTCCTCATGTGCGACTTATCCGACGGACGAGAGCTTTTACGCACGCAGTTAGGTCCAGGGGTGGACGATGGCTGAGGCCTTGACCAATACCGGTCGGGCCGCCAGCAACGCAGGGATGCAGAGGACCGAGCTATGGCTGTCGAGTGGGTTGTCGCTGCGGGTGTGTGTGTAGGGTTAAGCGTAGTGTTGTGGGGCTTCAG
This sequence comes from Pseudomonas sp. MWU16-30323, assembly GCF_020515595.1. Taxonomy (NCBI): domain Bacteria; kingdom Pseudomonadati; phylum Pseudomonadota; class Gammaproteobacteria; order Pseudomonadales; family Pseudomonadaceae; genus Pseudomonas; species Pseudomonas sp. MWU16-30323. The sequence continues at coordinate 40,931 of NZ_JAIWYM010000015.1, read as the reverse complement.
TGCCCGGATGACACGGCGTATAGAAGCCGCTGTTGCGATCAACGGGCGCTTCCTGGAGATCAACGGCGAGCGCTTTCATTATGTAGACGAGGGCAAGGGCCCGCCGCTGGTGATGATCCACGGGCTGATGGGCAGCAGTCGCAACCTGACGTATGCCTTGTCTGCCCAATTGCGTGAGCACTTTCGGGTGATCACTCTGGATCGTCCGGGTTCGGGCTATTCCACCCGGCATGCCGGAACGGCCGCCGACCTGCCTGGCCAGGCCCGGCAAGTCGCGAGCTTTATCAAGACCCTGGACCTGGATAAGCCACTGGTGCTGGGGCATTCCCTCGGCGGGGCGATTTCCCTGGCGCTGGCGCTGGACCATCCCCACGCGGTGTCCGGATTGATCCTGGTGGCGCCGCTCACCCATCCCCAGCGCATGCTGCCGCTGGTGTTTATGTCGTTGGCGATACGCCCGGGATGGCTGCGACGCTTTATGTCGCACACCCTGACCATGCCGATCGGATTGCTGACCAAAGGCTCGGTGGTCAAGGGCGTGTTTGCTCCCGACCCTGCCCCGGAAGACTTCGCCACTCGCGGCGGCGGCTTGTTGGGCATGCGGCCCGACAACTTCTATGCCGCCTCCACCGAGATCAACCTGGTCAACGATTTCCTGCAGGACATGGTCAAGCGCTACCCGCAACTGACCCTGCCCATCGGGTTGATCTATGGCGCGCAAGACAAGGTGCTGGACTTCCGCAAACACGGCCAGGCCCTGGCTAGCCGGGTGCCGGGCCTCAAGCTGCAGTTGGTGGAAGGGCGCGGGCATATGTTGCCGATCACTGCCCCTGAGCGTGTCGCGGCCCTGGTCGAGCAGGTGGCCAAGCGTGTCCGGCCACCGGAAAGCGCCACGATTTTGCACCCGCCATTTGCTGTGGCGAGCAAATAATGGTGCGACTGAACTCGCGGTTCCACGCCGTCAATGCTTGCCCTAGACACCTGACCAAAGGGCTGAAAAAGAGACTGCCCGGTCACGTTCAAAAGGGCTCAAGAAACTAGTTGACGACCTAACGATTCCGCGCTATTTATTTAAAAAAATTATTTCAATGTGTAATTTGAAACAATTTTTGAAATGCCTAAGAGCGAATAAAATAATGAAAAAAACGCCTTTTATCGCATGGTTGAATTCTCGGAGCAGTCATCGCTCCGTGTCCCTGTCTCGTGTTGATTTTTGCTCCCTGCTCAGCTGCCTCGTGCGGAGGCTGCCATGAATCAGACCCTGGCTGCCCCGAACGTCTGGACCGACGGCAAGCGCCACCTGTGGTGGCTCGGCATCATGCCTCTGGCAACCCCTTTGCTCTCTGGCGCCCTGGCCATCAGCACTGGTGTGCAACAACTGTGGTGGGTTGGCGTACTGGTGATCTTCGGCCTGATTCCATTGATCGACGGCCTGCTGGGTGAAGACGTCAGCAACCCGCCGGAATCCGCCGTCAGCAACCTCGAATCCCAAAGCTACTACCGCTGGATCGTCTATACCGGCGTGCTGTTTGTCATCTCCTCGGTGGTGATCACCGGGTGGCTGGCGGCCGGTGGCATCGACTGGATCATCGGTGGCGGCCTGCTGCAAGCCACCGCGGCGCTGGACCCGTCGAGCTGGCTGGCAAAAACTGCCGCATACATCACCGCTCGCACCCAACTGCACGGCGAAATCAGCGGGTTCACCTACCTGGGCATGGCGATGTCCACTGGCGCTGCCACCGGCATCGCCATCAACACCGCCCATGAACTGGGGCACAAGCCGCGCCTGCTGGAAGTCATCCTGGCCAAGATCACCCTGGCGCCGACCTTCTACGGGCACTTCTATACCGAACACAACCGTGGCCACCACGTACGTGTCGCCACTCCGGAAGACCCGGCCAGTTCGCGGTTGGGGGAGAGCTTCTGGGCCTTCCTGCCGCGCTCGGTATGGTTCAGCGCCCGCTCGGCGTGGAACCTGGAACGTGAGCGCCTGCGCAAACTCGGCCTGCCGGCCTGGCATTGGAAGAACGCCGTACTCAGCGCCTGGATGTACAGCGTGGTGTTGTGGGGCGCGATGATTGTGTGGCTGGGCGCGGCAGTGATTCCGTTCCTGATCATCCAGGGCATCTACGGTTTCTCGCTGCTGGAAGTGGTGAACTATGTCGAGCACTACGGCCTGAAACGCCAGAAGTTGCCCAACGGTCGTTATGAGCGTTGCTCGCCACGCCATTCCTGGAACAGTAATCGGATTGTGACCAATATCTTTCTGTTCCAACTGCAGCGCCACTCCGACCATCACGCCAACCCAACCAGAAGTTATCAGTCCCTGCGTCACTTTGATGAATCGCCGCAACTGCCCTACGGTTATGCCAGCATGATTGTCTGGGCCTATGTACCGTATCTGTGGCGACGACGCATGGATCACCGAGTCCTTAATCATTATGCCGGGGATATCACCCTGACCAATCTTCAACCGTCACAACGTTTGAAGTACCTGGAGAAGTACAGCAACACCGCCAGACCCTTCTAACGTAAATCAGTCAGTTGTAGGGCGTACTCGGGATCTGTGTGTCGCGCAGGTTTTCATCGCCCAGGCTTTTCCGGTTTCGAGTACGGCTTAGTTGCAAGACAGTTGTTTGACCCGAACAAAAATAAAATTAAGGGAAGGACGTACACCATGCAAACCCCTGCCAAGTTTACCGCGCACATTGTATTGGCCGCCCTGGGCCTGATCGTTTACCACCAGGCCCAGGCCGCCCGTATCGAACCGGCCGGCAGTGCATTTACTGCCCAGGGCCCCATCAGCTTTTCCAAAGGCGCGCTGATCAGCGCGGATTGCACCATCAAGGTCGCCGGCAAAGTGGCGGCGGATGGGTCGTCGGTGAATGTCGATAAAGTTGAGTTCGACGGCGGCCTCAAGTGCAGCCGGGTCGAAGCCATCAACTTGCCTTGGGTATTAGTGGCTAAAGATACCAGGAGCGGCTCGATGTCGAAGATCGCCGTGGATGTGCATGCCTTTGGTTTGGGCGGCAAGTGCGGGCCTTCTACTGCCGACGGAACTTGGGATAACGCCACCGGCAAGCTGGAAGCGGCCAATGTGCCGATCGGCGAAGACTGCAAGATTAAAGCGGTGTCGATCAAGATGCCGCCGAGCTTCAAAGTGGTTGAGTAACAGTTGGACGTTGTAGTGGTAATTGAATTGAAATTTGGCTGGAAAGGGAAGTTCTGCAGATTCACCGTGACCTCTCGATCATGGCCATTACCCCTGGCGAAATGATTCGCCATAACATGTGAGGAAAAAACAATGAAAAGCCTTAAAACCCTCGTGTCGTTGACTGCTTTAACTGTTTGCATGGGCGCTGCTTCGATGGCTAACGCCGTCAGCATTAGTCCCATTAATACTGACTTCACTGCGGGCGGCACGATTTCAGTAAAATCTCCGTCGTCTCTCCAACTGCCGATCACCTGTAATGCAACGTTTACAGGCCATGTTGACGGTTCCGGAGTTGCTTCTATTACCAACGTTGTGGTGAGTGGCAGCAGTGCTCTGTGTGGGTATCCAAACATCACCGGGCTGCCTTGGACTTTGACGGCATCTGCCGTTGCTGCTCCAAATAATGGCAACGTGACCAACGTCGGTTATACGATCACTAAGACCGGTATTATTCCTTCTACTTGCGGGCCAAATACCATCACCGTCAGCTACGACAACTCCTCCCATATCCTGAGTGCTGCCAATCAGTCTCTGACAGGTAGCTGCACCGTCGTGAGCCTTAGCGTAACACCTAGCCCAACGCTGACCATCGTTCCTTAATAGTTGTTTAGAACCAAGGGTTGATCACCCGTTAGACACAGGCACCCGTAACTGGGTGCCTGTTGACACGAAACGGAACAGGTCGCTGGTCCGGATGAATAATAATAAGGAGTGGAGCATGAATAATAAGAAACAGCAGGCGCAAGCATTCCTCGGGCTGGCGTTGCTGGGAGGGCTTATTGCTACTGCCGGCTCTGCGCAGGCCGGTGGGTTCGCTACTCCGACGTTCGGGGCTGAAGGTTGGGGGCGGGCGTTCGGTGGTGGTTCGATGTTCAAGGATGACCCGTCATCTGCCTACAATAACCCGGCCGCGATGGCGTTCATTGATCACAATATCGCGCAGTTCAACATCGACTACGCGCGCATTAACATCAAATACAAAGGTACCGCGAAAGACTACGCGGGCAATGCCCCCGCTATCGTCGATTTGGATCCGTTAACCGGTGAAACGACCTCCACTCCCCGCACAGGAGACGGTGGTCAGGGTGGCTTCACCGCATGGTTACCTACGGGATTCATGGTGATGCCGATCGGCGATCGCTTTGCATTTGGCTTGAGCCAGGTGGTCCCCATGGGGGCACGTACCACCTGGGATGATGATTGGATCGGTCGTGACTTTGCCGTCGATACGCGTATCGAAACCGTGGGCTTGACGGGGTCACTCTCGTTCAAGGTCAATGATCAATTCTCCATCGGCGGCGGTGCTATCGTTCAGCACACCAAAGGCTTCGTCAGCCAGAATATTGACTTGTATGCCGCTGCGGCTCTTTCTCCGAATATTGGGATTCCGTTTCCTTCGGGGATAGGGCATTCGTTGATGCGCGTAAAAGTAGACAATACCTCGGTAGGCTGGTTTGCTGGCCTGGCTTGGAAACCCACACCGCAAGATACCTTGGGCCTGAACTACCACGCCAAGATCAAGAACAAGCTCGAAGGCAAATACAGTATCTACTCAGACCCGGGATCCAAGGCTTTGATCGACTCCGGTTTGCCCGGTGTTGCCTATCCCGGTCTCAATCTTAATTCCAATGGCGCCAACGCCAGTACTCAACTGGACATCCCGGCCAATGCTTCCTTCGACTGGGTTCACCAGTTCACTGATCGGTTCACTCTGGGCGCCAGCGTTACCTGGACTCAATGGTCTTCGTTCAAGGACCTGACGTTAAAATCCGAGGGCTCAACGATTGTTTCGATCCCTTACAACTACAAGGACGCCTGGATGGTCTCCCTCGGTGGCGACTACAAACTCACCGACGACTTCACCCTGCGCGCCGGTGTGGCCACCGACCAGACACCCACCCGTAACTCCACCCGCGATCCGCGTATTCCGGATGGCGACCGGATCTTCACTTCCTTGGGCTTCGGCTACAAGGTCAGGGCGATTCCAGGCCTGGGCATCGACGGTTCCTACTCCCACCAGTTTGTCGAAAAGGCCAAGCTGCAAACCCACAACCAGGACCGCCTGGGCGGTGCAACCCTGGATGGCAAAGCGGACGCTTATGGCGACGTGGTCAGCCTGGGGGTCACCTATGAGTTTTGATCAACTGTCGCAACGCCAGTCTCTGCCAGCAGTCAGCGCATCTTTCTGCCCGGCCTGACACTGGCGTTGCATCGACGGGTCGCCCATGCGACCCGTTCCGATCCCTTTTTCCACTCACCCACCCGGCTGACCACTCAGCCCGTTTTTTTCGCCCAAGCATTAAATAAAAATTTCAAAACAAAATTTGAATTTATCTTTTCAAGTTTGTAGTGTGGCTTTACGTCACAGGTCATTCCGATCTGCTTGGGCGTTGGCCGTACCCTGAATCGAGTAGAGGTATCCCCATGGTTATCTGGTTATTGGCGGGACTCGCAGCAGCGATTGCCCTGGCGTATCGACAAGCCGCTGCCACCCTCTGGCTGGGTGCCGGCCTGGTCTGGCTGGCGGTCGGTTACCTGCTCAGCGTGGTGGCCGGTTTCGGCGCCAGTGTGGTGGCGGTGCTGGTGGTGTTGCCCGCGCTGCTGCTGACGATCAAACCCCTGCGCCGCGCGCTGTTGACCAGCAAGGCCCTGGACCTTTTCCGCAGCATCATGCCGGCGATGTCCGACACCGAACGCGCGGCCATCGAGTCCGGCACCGTGTGGTGGGACGCCGAGCTGTTCAGCGGCAAACCGCGCTGGGAGCGTTTGCTGCAAGCTGCACCGGCCAGCCTCAGCGCTGAAGAACAGGCCTTCCTCGACAACGAAGTGGAGACCCTGTGCGACATGTCCAACGACTGGGAAACCACCCAGGTCTGGCAAGACATGTCCCCCGAAGGCTGGCAGTACACCAAGGATGCCGGCTTCCTCGGCATGATCATTCCCAAGCAGTACGGCGGCAAAGGCTTCTCCCACTATGCGCATTCGCAGGTGGTGATGAAGCTCTCGACCCGTTGCTCGGCGGCAGCGATTTCGGTGATGGTGCCCAACTCCCTGGGCCCGGCGGAACTGCTGCTGCACTACGGCACCGACGCCCAGCGTAATTACTACCTGCCACGCCTGGCCCGTGGCGAAGACATCCCGTGCTTCGCCCTGACCAGCCCGTATGCCGGCTCCGACGCGGGGGCGATTCCAGACCTGGGCATCGTCTGCAAGGGCCTGCACGAAGGCGAGGAAGTGCTGGGGTTCCGTGTGACCTGGGACAAGCGCTACATCACCCTCGGCCCAATCGCCACCGTGCTCGGCCTGGCATTCCGCGCCGAAGACCCCGACGGTTTGCTCGGCCAGCCCGGCTCCCTGGGCATCACCTGTGCGCTGATCCCGACTTCCCATCCGGGGGTGAACAGCGGCCGGCGTCACTGGCCACTCAACGCGGTATTCCAGAACGGCCCAACCACTGGCAAGGATGTGTTCATCCCGCTGGATTGGGTAATCGGTGGCCGCGAGCAAGTGGGCAACGGCTGGCGCATGCTGATGGAATGCCTGGCGGCTGGCCGGGCGATTTCCCTGCCGTCGGCCAACGTCGGCCTGGGCAAGGTGGCCGTGCGCGGCACCACCGCTTATGCGGCGATGCGCAAACAATTCGGCCTGCCCATCGGCAAGTTCGAAGGCGTACAAGCACCATTGGCCCGCATGGCCGGGCATCTGTATGCCTGCGATGCGGTGCGCAAGGTGTCGGTGGCGTCACTGGATGCCGGTGAAAAGCCGTCGGTGATCTCGGCCATCGCCAAATACCACGTCACCGAACGTGCGCGGATCATCGTCAACGACGGCATGGACATCGTCGCCGGCAAGGGCATCTGCATGGGCCCCAACAACTTCCTCGCCCGGGCCTACCAGCAAAGCCCCATCGCCATCACGGTGGAAGGCGCGAACATCATGACCCGCTGCCTGATCATCTACGGCCAGGGCCTGATTCGTTGCCATCCCTATGTGTTCCGCGAGATGGAAGCGGCGCGCAACACCGACCGGCGCAAGGCCCTGGTGGATTTCGACAGCGCGATGTTCGGCCATCTGAGCTTTGTGCTGGCCAATACCGTACGCGCAGCGGTGCATTCGCTGACAGGCGGACGCTTGATTTCGGTGCCGAGCAAGACGGATCCGGCGCTGGCGTCCTACTACCGCCAGGCCAATCGGCTGTCGGTGGTGCTGGCGTTGATCTCGGACATTTCCATGGGCGTGCTGGGCGGTGCCCTCAAGCGCAAGGAAAGTATCACCGGGCGGTTGGGGGACATTCTGTCCCAGCTGTACATCCTGTCCTGCGTGCTCAAGCGCTTTGAAGATGATGGCCGGCCCCAGGCAGATCTGCCGCTGGTGCATTGGGCGGCTCAGGACGCCTTGCTGCGGGCCCATGAAGCCCTGGCTGAAGTGCTCGACAACTATCCGTCGAAAGCAGCGGCGGCGGTGGTGCGTGGCTTGACCTTCCCGTTTGGCATTCCCCTGCGCAAACCGTCGGATCGCCTGCTGGCGCAAGTGGCGGAACTGGTGCAGGTGCCGGGGGAAAGCCGTGACCGCTTGCTGGGCAATTCCTACATCCCTCGGCCGGAAATCGACAAGCTGGCTTACGGCGAACTGGCCTTGCGCCTGCTGCCGCAAGTGGAACTGATCGAGGCGCGGCTCAAGGGTGCAATCAAGCAAGGCCTGATCGAACCGATGCCGATTTCCGGTACTGCGTTTACGCCGTGGCGGGTCAAGGCACGGGCGCTGGACCTGATCAGCGACGACGAGGACAACTTGCTGGCGCGCTATGTGGAATATGGTGATCACGCGATCCAGGTGGACGACTTCCCGCAGGACTTCGGTTTGCTGGAAGCCTTGCAACAGCGCCAACAGGCGTTGGAACAGGCCGCCAAACCGAGCGCAAAACGCCGCGCCAATCAAAGCGAAAACGCGCCGGTCAACTGATTGGAACTGGAGGAACACAGTCAATGTGGGAGCTGGCTTGCCTGCGATAGCGTTGGTTCTGTGCCAGTTGCATTGGCTGACACACCGCAATTCCAGGCATGCCAGCTCCCACAGGGATCGGGTTTCCATGGCAAGACAGTGTTGTGAGTGAATTTATCCATGAGTGACAGCTACCTCTCTTTCGTCAATTCCCCTTGGGGCCGCTGGCTGGCCCAGACGGCGGGCCTGCCACAACCCCTGGCGCTGCAACGCCATCGCAGCGGCCAACACGGCCTGGCCAACCCGGTGATCGTGGCCGGGGCAGGGCGCCTGGCTGCTGAGATCCAGCGCATCTTCAGTGCCACCGACACCGTGCCCGCCACCGCCGCGACCCTCAAGGCGCCCTCTACAGTCAAAGTCCAGGGCGCGGTGTTCGACGCCAGCGCCATCGCCGACGTCAAGCAACTGGACGAGCTCTACGAATTCTTTCACGCCAACGCCAAGCGCCTGGGCCAACATGCCCGGGTGGTGGTGCTGGGCACCGCGCCGGAACTGTGCAAGGACTTGCCGCAGGCCGTCGCTCAACGGGCCCTTGAAGGGTTGGTGCGCTCACTGGCCAAAGAGCTGCGCCGGGCGATCACCGTGCAGTTGATCTACGTCGCACCGGGTGCCGAAGGTGCGCTGGAAAGCAGCCTGCGGTTCTTCCTGTCGCGGCGCTCGGCCTATGTCTCGGGGCAGGTGGTACGCCTTGAGAAACCGGTCGACACCCAAGCCGAAATCAATTGGGACAAACCCCTCGGCGGCCGCCGCGCCCTGGTCACCGGCGCATCCCGTGGCATCGGCCTGGCAATCGCCCAGGTGCTGGCCCGTGACGGGGCGCAGGTGGTCTGCGTGGATGTGCCCCAGGCCCGGGAATCACTGCAACAAGCGGCCAGCAGTGTCGGTGGCACGGCCCTGGCGCTGGACATCACCGCCACCGACGCTGCGCAGCAGTTGCAAGCCCATGTCAGCCAACACGGCGCATTCGACGTGGTGGTGCACAACGCCGGCATCACCCGCGACAAGACCATCGCCAAGATGACCGAAGCGGCGTGGCGCAGCGTACTGGCGGTGAACCTGGAAGCGCCGCTGCACCTGAGCACGGCCTTGCTGGAAAGCCAAGGCCTGAACCCGGGTGGGCGCATCGTATGTGTCTCGTCGATTTCCGGCATTGCCGGCAACCTCGGGCAGAGCAACTACGCCACGTCCAAGGCCGGTGTGATCGGCCTGGTCCAAGGCCTGGCACCGCAAGCGGCGGCGCAGCAGGTGACGGTGAATGCGGTGGCCCCCGGTTTTATCGAAACCCAGATGACCGCGAAGATCCCGCTGATGATTCGCGAAGCGGGGCGGCGGATGAATTCCATGTCCCAGGGCGGGCAACCCATCGACGTGGCGGAAACCATTGCCTGGCTGGCGCATCCGGCTTCCGGCGGGGTCAATGGCCAGGTGGTGCGGGTCTGCGGCCAAAGCCTGTTGGGAGCCTGACCTATGGACTATGTGACGCAGATTATTGACCCACCGCCCTCACGCCCGCGGCTGTTACTGGACGGTGTCTTGGCCCTGCGCAAACCCAAGGTGGAAGGGGCGCCGATGTTACCGAAAGACCGTCTGGTGCGTTCGGCCGTCGAGCTGTCTGTCCAGGGGATCGCGGCCTACGGTCGGGCCTGTGGTTTCCGCCGTGAGCAAGGTGTACCGCTGTCCTATCCCCATGTGCTGGCGTTCCCGTTGCACCTGATGCTGCTGACCCGGCCGAGCTTCCCTTACCCCGCCAGCGGCATGGTGCATTTGGCCAATCGCATCCGCCAGCATCAACGGCTCGAGGAGGGCCAGGCCCTGCGGCTCGAAGTGTATTGCGAGCGCTGGGTTGCCCATCCCAAGGGCCAGGCCTTGAGCATCGCCACCCGTGCCTACAGCGCGGGCACCCTGGTGTGGGAGAGCGACAGCCTGTACCTGCGCCGTGACGTAAAAGCCCCGGTCGGCGAGCCGTGGGACGACGTGCTGCCGTTGCAGGAGGCAGGTTTGCTGCGTACCCAACGCTGGGTACTGCCGGCCGATCTTGGGCGGCGATTCGCCAAGGTCTCGGGGGATTTCAACCCGATTCATACCTCGGTGATCGGCGCCAAACTGTTCGGCTTTCGCCGGGCCATCGCCCATGGCATGTGGACCCTTGGCCGCGCACTGGCCGCCCAGCAGCCGCCGGGTGGATTGGACCAGGCCGAGGCCCACTGCGACTTCAAGTTGCCGATCTTCCTGCCTGGCCAGGTCGCCTTGTGGAACGTCCCGCCAACCGGCCCGCGCCGTGAGTTTGAAGTGCGTAATTTTGCCGGTGACAAACCCCATATGCGTGGGCTGTTTATCTGGAATGAGAACCCTCGATGAGTGACTACAGCTTCAACCCGGCTCCGACCCGCCGCGTGGCGATTATCGGCGGCAACCGTATTCCGTTCGCCCGTTCCAATACGGTGTATGCCCATGACAGCAACCAGGATTTGCTGGTCGCCGCCCTGCAAGGCCTGGTGGATCGCTACAACCTTCATGGCCTGCGCCTGGGCGAGTTGGCTGCCGGTGCGGTGATCAAGCATTCCCGGGATTTCAACCTGGCCCGGGAAAGCCTGCTGTCCACCACGCTGTCTCCCGAAACACCGGCCTACGACCTGCAACAAGCCTGCGGCACGGGCCTGGAAGCGGCGTTGCTGGTGGCGAACAAGATCGCCCTCGGGCAGATCGAAGTGGGCATCGCCGGCGGCTCCGACACCACCTCCGATGCGCCCATCGGCATCAACGAGTCCCTGCGCCGCACCTTGCTTTCAGCCAACCGCGCCAAGGGTACCGGCGCCAAGTTGAAGGCCTTGATGGGCGTGCGTCCGTCGATGTTCTTCAAGCCGCTGCTGCCGCGCAATGGCGAACCGCGCACTGGCCTGTCCATGGGTGAACACTGTGAAGAAATGGCCAAGCGCTGGCAGATCAAGCGCCTGGCCCAGGACGAACTGACCCTCACCAGCCACCAACGGTTGGACGCGGCCTACAAGCAGGGGTTTTTCGAAGATTTGATCAGCCCGTATCGCGGCCTGGCCCGGGACAACAACCTGCGGGCCGACACCAGCCTGGAGAAACTCGCCGGCCTGTCCCCGGCCTACGACCGCCAGAACGGCACGCTCACCGCTGGCAACTCCACGCCCCTCACTGACGGCGCCTCGGTGGTGCTGCTGGCCAGCGAGGAATGGGCCGCCGAACGTGGCTTGCCCGTATTGGCGTACCTGCGAACCGGCGAAACCGCAGCGGTGAATTTCGTCGACGGCACCGAAGGCCTGCTGATGGCCCCGGCCTACGCCGTGCCACGCATGCTCAAGCGTGAAGGCCTGACGTTTGCTGACTTCGACCTGTTCGAGATCCACGAAGCCTTCGCCGCCCAGGTGCTGTGCACCCTCAAGGCCTGGGAAGACCCGGAGTACTGCCGCGACCGCCTGGGCCTCGATGCGCCGTTGGGCAGCATCGACCGCGCCAAAATGAACGTCAACGGCGGCTCCCTCGGCTGCGGTCACCCGTTCGCTGCCACTGGCGGCCGGCAGCTCGCAGCACTGGCCAAGGCCATCCACCAGCGGGGCGGCGGCCGAGGCTTGATTTCGATCTGCGCGGCGGGTGGGTTGGGCATTACCGCTATCGTCGAAAAGTAGTTCCCACCATAAAAACAACAAGGAGACTGCCATGAACGCTGTAAGCCTGGAACAGACCGAACGCCTCTGGTTGAACGCTTACCTGCCCGGCGTACCGGCAGACATCGACGCAGGCATCGAGGACTACCCGTCGTTGCGCGAGGTGTTCCTGGAGCACCTGCACAAATTCAGTGAGCGCGTGGCCTACGTCAGCATCGGCACCGAGATGACCTACGCCGACTGGGAGGTGCAGGGCATCGCCTTTGCCGCGTGGCTGCAAGCCCAGGGCGTGAAGAAGGGCGATCGGGTGGCGCTGATGATGCCCAACTGCTTGCAATACCCGATCTGCCTGCTGGGCACGATCCTCGCGGGTGCCGTGGTGGTCAACGTCAACCCGCTGTACACCGCCCGGGAGCTGCAGCATTTGCTCAAGGACAGCGGAGCGGAGACCCTTGTGATCTTCGAAAACTTCGCCCACACCCTGGAGAGGGTGGTCGCGGCCAGCACCGTCAAACGCGTGGTGATTGCCGCCATCGGCGATTTGCTTGGCACTTTCAAGGGCGCGGCGATGAACTTCATCCTGCGCAGCGTGCAGAAGCAGGTCCCGCGCTTCAACCTGCCGGGCGCCGTGCGCTTCAACCAGGTATTGAAACAGGGACGCGGCCAGACCCATTTGGCCGTGCCGATGAACCGCGAAGACCTGGCCTTCCTGCAATACACCGGCGGCACCACCGGCGACGCCAAGGGCGTGATGCTCAGCCATCGCAACATCATCGCCAACCTGTTGCAGGCCAAAGCGTGGGTGGGTGATCAACTGGACCAGAACCAGCAGGAAACCAACGTCACGCTGCTGCCGCTGTACCACATCTTTTCCCTCACCGTGAACTGCCTGATGTTCATGTGCCTGGGCGGGCGCAACATCCTGATCGCCAACCCACGGGACGTGAAGCGGGTGCAGATGATCCTGCGCAAGGAGCGTTTCAACGGGATTGCCGGAGTGAATACGCTGTTCAATGGCCTGCTGGAAAACAAGGAATTCTGCGCCCGGGACTTTTCCGACCTGCGCATGGTGATCGCCGGCGGCATGGCCACTCACACCGCCGTGGCCAAGCGCTGGAAGGAAGTCACCGGCTTGCCGATCATCGAAGGCTACGGCCTCACCGAGTGCTCGCCGGTGGTGAGCATCAGCCCCATCGACATCTCACGGATGCGCGAGATGGAATTCACCGGCAGCATCGGCGTGCCGCTGCCCTCGACCTGGGTGCGGTTTGTTCGTGAGGACGGTGAACTGGCGGAGGTGGGCGAGCAGGGCGAACTGCAAGTGCGCGGGCCCCAGGTGATGCAGGGGTACTGGAAGCGCCCGGCGGAAACCGCCGAGGTGCTGGATGCCGATGGGTGGCTGTCCACCGGCGATATCGGGGTGATGAATGAGCAGGGCTTCATCCGCCTGGTAGACCGCAAGAAGGACATGATCCTGGTGTCCGGGTTTAACGTTTACCCCAACGAAATCGAAGACGTGGTGGCGTTGCATCCCGGCGTGGCGGAAGTGGCGGCGATTGGGGTGGAAGATGGCGTGACCGGCGAGCGGGTGAAAATCATCGTGGTGCGCAAGGACCAAAGTTTGACCCAGGAGCAGATTCTGGCCCATTGCCGGGAGTACCTGACGGGGTACAAGGTGCCACGGTATGTGGAGTTTCGTACGCAGGAGCTGCCCAAGACGACGGTGGGCAAGGTGCTGCGAAGGGCACTGCGCTAAGCCTGAGTGAACGCGGTCAAAAATGTGGGAGCGGGCTTGCTCGCGAATGCGGTCTGTCAGTCAACATCTCCATCGACTGTTCCACCGCATTCGCGAGCAAGCCCGCTCCCACATTTGATCTTTGGTGGCTGAAAGGTCGCCGTCAGTCGTCGAATCCCACCTGCTCATGAATCTCATCGACCTTCAACTCCAGCCGATAGGCCACGGCAATAAACAACGCCTGGCACAGGCACAGCGTCGCACTCAGTGACCTGAACGCAAACGACGAGCCTTCATTCACCAGCAGCACCGTGCTCGCCCGCTTGGCCAGGGGCGACAGGTTGCTGTCGGTGATAATCAGCGTCTTGGCCTGATGGTGCTGGGCAATCCGCAAGCAGTGCTGGGTTTCCTTGCCATAGGGCGTAAAGCTGATGGCAATCACCAGGTCATTGGCCCGTACGCTGCGCATCTGCTCGCGATAACTGCCGCCCAACCCCGACACCAGGTGAATCCGCTTGTTGGTGTGCTGCAGGTTGTACACCAGGTAATCCGCCACGGCGAACGAGCGGCGCACGCCCACCACGTAGATATTGTCGGCATTCACCACCAGGTCCACGGCCTTTTCAAAAGCCACGTCATCCAGCTCCAGCCCCAGGCGCTCGATGCCGGACAGCGTGGCATTCACGCACTCACGCGCCAGGTCGCCGCCGCTGGCTTTCTGCGACTTGTTGGCGATCATGCTGCGGATGCGTTGCTGGTAGTTCTGCACCGGCGTGGTCTTGTGGGTGTAGGCCTCGCGGAACAGCGCCTGCATTTCACTGAAGCCACTGAACCCGAAACGTTGGGAAAACCGCACGATGGCCGACGGGTGCACCTCGCATTCACGGGCGATGTCGCTGATGCGGTCGACCATGATCCGGTCGCTCTGCTGGCTCATGTAGCTGGCGATGCGCTTGAGCTGGCGCGGCAGGCTCTCGTATTCATCGGTGATCAGCTGCAACAGCCGCTCGGCGTTCAGCGGCGGGCTGGCGAGTGCGTCTTCCGGGGCGCTCTGGGACATAGGGAATCCTTCTGGCTTGTTCTTATAGGGCGCGTTCAGTCGCCCCTGACAATAAGTCGATGTGCGCAAGTCTACAGGGTAGGCGCAAAAAAATACCTCGGCATCCCGCCCCACGGTACGGCTGAAACGATGCACCGTGGCTGGAACGCGCCGATGATGACGGATTGGAAAATATATTCTACGAAAAATATTTATAGAATAAATATTGATTGGTGTCGCCAGACGTTCTAGTCTGCTTGCACCAAGAGCGTATGCCGCCACCACGACGGCACACGCAGGCTGATAAAAATAACAGGAGCCAGCATGGGCCAGACTCGTTTTGCCAGTGGGCGTCAATTGGATCTGATTTGCCTGGGACGCCTGGGCGTCGACCTTTACGCACAACAAGTGGGTGCACGGCTGGAGGATGTCTCAAGCTTCGCCAAGTACCTCGGCGGTTCCTCCGCCAACATCGCGTTCGGCACCGCGCGGCTGGGGCTCAAGTCGGCGATGTTGAGCCGGGTGGGGGACGACCACATGGGGCGTTTCCTGCTGGAATCCCTGGCCCGTGAAGGCTGCGATGTCAGCGGCATCAAGGTCGACGCGGAACGCCTTACCGCCCTGGTGCTGCTGGGTCTCAAGGACCGCGAAACCTTTCCCCTGGTGTTCTACCGCGAGAACTGCGCCGACATGGCCCTGCGCGCCGAAGACATCAGTGAAGCGTTCATTGCGTCCAGCAAGGCGCTGCTGATCACCGGCACTCACTTCTCCACCGACGGCGTGTACAAGGCCAGCATCCAGGCCCTGGACTACGCCGAGCGGCACAACGTCAAGCGCGTGCTCGACATCGACTACCGCCCGGTACTCTGGGGCCTGGCCGGCAAGGCCGACGGTGAAACCCGGTTTGTGGCTGACCAGAATGTCAGCCAGCACGTGCAGAAGATCCTCCCGCGCTTTGACCTGATTGTCGGCACCGAAGAAGAATTCCTGATTGCCGGTGGCAGTGAAGATTTGCTCACGGCACTGCGCACGGTGCGTGGCCTGACCTCCGCAACCCTGGTGGTCAAACTCGGCCCGCAAGGTTGCACGGTGATCCACGGCGACATCCCGGCCCGCCTCGAAGATGGCGCGATCTACCCTGGCGTACGGGTGGAAGTGCTCAACGTCCTGGGCGCCGGTGATGCCTTCATGTCCGGCTTCCTCAGTGGCTGGCTTGAAGACGCCAGTGACGAGCGCTGCTGCCAGCTGGCCAATGCCTGCGGCGGCCTGGTGGTGTCGCGCCACGCCTGCGCACCGGCGATGCCGACCCGTGCCGAACTCGATTACCTGTTCAACAGCCCGGTGCCGATTACCCGCCCGGACCAGGACGCGGTGCTGCAACGCCTGCACCGGGTCAGCGTGCCGCGCAAAGCCTGGAAGCAGCTGTTTGTGTTCGCCTTCGATCATCGCTGGCAGTTGGTGGAACTGGCCCAGAAAGGCGGCCAGGACCCGGCGCGCATCAGCGCCCTCAAGCAACTGTTTATCCAGGCCGTGGAACGGGTTGAAAGCAAACTGGCGGAGCAGGGCGTCGAAGCCGATGTCGGGATTCTGGCCGACCAACGCTTTGGCCAGGACGCGCTGAACGCCGCCAGTGGTCGCGGCTGGTGGATCGCCCGCCCCGTGGAAGTCCAGAACTCACGGCCGCTGGCCTTTGAACACGGCCGCTCGGTGGGCAGCAACCTGATTGCCTGGCCCCAGGAGCAAATCATCAAGTGCCTGGTGCAATTTCATCCTGACGACGAGCCGCTGCTGCGCCTGGAACAGGAAGCACAGCTCAAGAGCCTGTATCAGGCCTCCCTGGTCAGCGGCCATGAGTTGTTGCTGGAAATCGTGCCGCCCAAGGATCATCCGTCCACCTATCCCGACGTGCTCTACCGCAGCCTCAAGCGCCTGTACAACCTGGGTATCTACCCAGCGTGGTGGAAGATCGAGGCGCAGTCGGCGGCGGACTGGAAAAAACTCGACGAACTGATCCAGGAACGCGATCCCTACTGCCGGGGCGTGGTGCTGCTGGGCCTGAACGCCTCCGCCGAATGCCTGGCCGATGGCTTCCGGCAAGCCAGCCAGAGCCAGACCTGCCGTGGTTTCGCCGTAGGCCGTACGATCTTCCAGGAGCCAAGCCGCGCCTGGCTGGCGGGGGAGATTGGCGATCAAACCTTGATTGAGCAGGTGCAGTGCATCTTTGAGCAGTTGATTAATGCTTGGCGCAGTTCTCGAAGTTAAACACGCAATCAAATGTGGGAGCTGGCTTGCCTGCGATGGCATCACCTCGGTACACCTGTTAGACCGAGTCGCCTGCATCGCAGGCAAGCCAGCTCCCACATAAAGCAGATCTCAGGCAACTCTGAAAAAACAATAATAGGTGCAGCCATGCCCGCTATCCGAATAGGCATCAACCCGATCTCCTGGAGCAACGACGACCTGCCGGCCCTGGGCGGCGAAACGCCGTTGAGCACGGCCCTCAGCGAAGGCAAGGACATCGGCTACGAAGGTTTCGAACTCAACGGTAAATTCCCCAAGGACGCCAAGGGCGTCGGTGATGTGCTGCGCCCGTATGACCTGGCGCTGGTCTCCGGCTGGTACTCCAGCCGCCTGGCCCGGCGCTCGGTGGCGGACGAAATCGAAGCCATCGCCAGCCACGTCGAACTGCTGCGTGAAAACGGCGCCAACGTGTTGGTGTATGGCGAAGTCGCCGACTCGATCCAGGGTTCGCCGGTGCGCCTGATGGAACGCCCGCGTTTTCACAGCGAACAGGCCTGGCAGGAATACGCCGACAAACTCACCGAACTGGCGCGTTTCACCCTGTCCCAGGGCGTGCGCCTGGCGTACCACCACCATATGGGCGCCTACGTCGAATCCCCGGACGACATCGACCAACTGATGCGCCGTACCGGCCCGGAAGTCGGCCTGCTGTTTGATTCGGGCCACTGCTACATGGGCGGCGGCGAACCGATCGAGGTGCTGCGCAAACACATCGACCGCATCTGCCACGTGCACTTCAAGGACGTGCGCAAGCCGGTGGTGCAACTGGCGCGCAACCAGATGTGGAGCTTCCCGGACTGCATCGTCAACGGCACCTTCACCGTGCCCGGCGACGGTGATATCGACTTCACCGCACTGCTGGACGTGCTGCTGGCTGCCAATTACCAGGGTTGGCTGGTAGTGGAGGCCGAGCAGGATCCAGCCGTGGCGCCGAGCTACCTCTATGCGAAGAAGGGTTACGACACCCTGCGCGCACTGTTGAGCGAGAGGACTGGACAATGAGCCTGTTGGTCAAAAGCAGCAAACGCGGGCAAACCATGGTCGCCCTGGAAGAAGGGCGCCTGGAATACGTGGGGTTTGCCGCCTACCGCCTGAGCCTGGGCGAAACCCTGCCGGTGACGGCCGGTGATAAAGAGCTGTGCCTGGTGCTGCTCAGCGGCCGGGTGACGATTCAGGGCGAAGGCTTCAACTGGGAAAACCTCGGTGATCGCCACTCGGTGTTTGAAGACAAATCCCCCTTTGCGGCCTACCTGCCACCGGGCACCGACGCCCAGGTCACCGCGTTGAGCGACGTGCAAATCGCCGTGTGTGCCGCTCCCGGCTCAACCGAAGCCGGCCTGGCGCCCCGTCTGATCCGCCCCGAGCAATGCAAACGCAGCGTACGCGGCAAGGGCGCCAACACCCGCTACGTGTGCGACATCCTGCCCGACAGCGAGCCTGCCCATTCGCTGCTGGTGGTGGAGGTGCGTACGCCGTCCGGTCACTCGTCGAGCTACCCGCCCCACAAGCACGACACCGACGATCTGCCGCACCAGAGCTTTCTCGAAGAAACCTATTACCACCAGATCAACCCGCCCCAGGGCTTTGTGTTCCAGCGCGTCTACACCGACGACCGCAGCATCGACCAGGCCATGGCCGTGGAAAACAGCGATTTGGTGGTGGTGCCCAAGGGTTATCACCCGGTCAGCGTGCCGTATGGCTACGAGTCCTACTACCTGAACGTGATGGCCGGCCCCAAGCGCGCCTGGCATTTCCATAACGACCCGCAGCACAGCTGGCTGCTGGATCTTTAAGCACTTTCGACGGAGAACACTAATGAGCAACGCCCCGGTAATCGGCCATTACATCAACGGCCAGGTGCAGGACAGCAGTAGCGAGCGCTTCAGCAATGTGTTCAACCCGGCCACCGGCGAAGTCCAGGCCCGTGTCGGGTTGGCCAGCCAGAAGACCGTCGATGAAGCCGTCGCATCTGCACTCAAAGCCTTCCCGGCGTGGTCCGAGCAATCGTCCCTGCGCCGGTCGCGGGTGTTGTTCAAGTTCAAGGAACTGCTCGACCAGCACCATGACGAACTGGCCGAAATCATCAGCCGCGAACACGGCAAGGTGTTCTCCGACGCCAAGGGCGAAGTCACCCGAGGCATCGAGATCGTCGAGTACGCCTGTGGCGCGCCCAACCTGCTGAAAACCGATTTCAGCGACAACATCGGTGGCGGCATCGACAACTGGAACCTGCGCCAGCCACTGGGCGTGTGCGCCGGCATCACCCCGTTCAACTTCCCGGTGATGGTGCCGCTGTGGATGATCCCGCTGGCGTTGGCCACCGGTAACTGCTTCATCCTCAAGCCTTCCGAGCGCGACCCGTCCGCCAGTTTGCTGATGGCCCGCCTGCTGACCGAAGCCGGGCTGCCCGACGGTGTATTCAATGTGGTGCAGGGCGACAAAAGCGCGGTTGACGGCCTGTTGCAGCACCCGGATATCGAGGCGATTTCGTTTGTCGGTTCCACGCCGATTGCCGAGTACATCCACCAGCAGGCCACCCAGCGCGGCAAGCGTGTGCAGGCATTGGGCGGCGCGAAGAACCATATGATCGTGATGCCGGACGCCGACCTGGACCAGGCGGCCGACGCCTTGATCGGCGCGGCTTACGGCTCGGCCGGCGAGCGTTGCATGGCGATCTCGATTGCCGTGGTGGTGGGCGATGTCGGCGACAAGCTGATCGAAAAACTGTTGCCGCGTATCGATCAGCTGAAGGTCGGCAACGGTATGCAAAAAGACAGTGAGATGGGCCCGCTGGTCACCGCCGAACACAAGGCCAAGGTCGAAGGGTTTATCGATCAGGGCGTGGCCCAAGGTGCGAAGCTGATCGTCGACGGTCGTGGCTTCAAGGTGCCGGGCGCGGAGGGAGGTTTCTTCGTCGGTGCGACCTTGTTCGATAACGTCACCACCGAGATGAGCATCTACCAGCAAGAGATCTTCGGGCCGGTGCTGGGCATCGTGCGGGTGGCGGATTTTGCCAGCGCCGTCGCCTTGATCAACGCCCATGAGTTCGGCAACGGCGTGTCGTGTTTCACCAGCGACGGCGGCATCGCCCGTGCCTTTGCCCGCACCATCAAGGTCGGCATGGTCGGCATCAACGTGCCGATTCCGGTGCCGATGGCCTGGCATTCGTTTGGTGGCTGGAAGCGCTCGCTGTTCGGCGACCACCATGCCTACGGTGAAGAAGGCATTCGTTTCTACAGCCGCTACAAAAGCGTGATGCAGCGCTGGCCCGACAGCATCGCCAAGGGCCCTGAATTCAGCATGCCAACCGCCAAGTAAATGTTTCGAGTGTGGAGCACAACAATAATGAAGTCGCCTCTACGTTTTGCCCTGAACCGCATGGTCGCCCCCAGCCTTTCCCTGCCGGATTTTATCCAGCTGGTGGTGACCCTGAAATGCGACGCCATCGAGATCCGCAACGACCTCAAGGGCATCGAAATTGAAGACGGCACCCCCGCCAGCCGCGTGCGCGAATTGTGCGCAGTGCATGGCATCACCGTGCTGTCGATCAACGCGCTGTACCCCTTTGATGTGTGGAATGACGAGCGCCGCGCCCAGGCGATCAAGTTGGCGGCCTATGCCCGCGAAAGCGGTGCGCAGGCGTTGGTGATGTGCCCGTTGAACGACCGCGCCGACCCGCGCAACGAAGCCCAGCGCGCAGCCGGTTTGCGTACGGCCTTGAGTGAACTGGCGCCGATCCTGCGGGAATACGGGATTCTCGGTTTTGTCGAACCCCTGGGGTTTGAAGAGTGCTCCCTGCGCCGCAAGCGCGTGGCAGTGGATGCGATCAAGGCCATCGGCGGGCTGGATGTGTTCCGCGTGGTGCACGACACCTTCCACCACCACCTGGCCAGCGAACATGAGTTCTTTCCCGAGCTGACCGGGCTGGTGCACATCTCCGGTGTGGAAGACGCCGACGCGCCGCTGAACACGATCCGCGACGGTCACCGCGTGCTGGTGGGCGAGGGCGATATCCTCGGCAATGCCGCGCAGATCGACACGCTGCTCAGCACCGGCTACAGCGGTTACTTGTCGTTCGAACCGTTCGCCGCAAGCGTGCACGGCCTGGCAGATATCAAGCAGGCGTTGGGGGCGAGTATCGCCCACCTGCAGAAACGATAAGGGGCACTCCATGACCACAACCCGATTGACCATGGCCCAGGCCCTGGTGAAATTTCTGGATAACCAGTACATCGAAGTCGACGGTGTGCAAAGCAAGTTTGTCGCCGGCATCTTCACGATTTTCGGCCACGGCAATGTGCTGGGCCTCGGCCAGGCCCTGGAACAGGACAGCGGCGACCTGATGGTGCACCAGGGCCGCAACGAGCAAGGCATGGCCCACGCGGCGATCGGTTTTGCCAAGCAGCACTTGCGCCGCAAGATCTACGCCTGCAGCTCTTCGGTGGGCCCGGGCGCGGCGAATATGTTGACCGCCGCAGCGACCGCGACCGCCAACCGGATTCCGCTGCTGCTGTTGCCCGGTGATGTGTACGCCAGTCGCCAGCCCGATCCTGTGCTGCAACAGATCGAGCAGTTCCACGACTTGAGCATCAGCACCAACGACGCGTTTCGTGCCGTCAGCAAATACTGGGACCGCATCAATCGCCCGGAACAGCTGATGACGGCGGCGATCCACGCCATGCGCGTGCTCACCGACCCTTCGGAAACCGGCGCCGTGACCCTGGCCCTGCCGCAGGATGTACAGGGCGAAGCCTGGGATTACCCGGATTACTTCCTGCAAAAACGCGTGCACCGGATCGACCGGCGCCCGGCGACCGAAGCGATGCTGAGGGATGCCGTGGCGGCGTTCAAGGGCAAGCGCAAACCGTTGATCGTGTGTGGGGGCGGGGTCAAATACTCCGGCGCGAATGCCGCGCTGCAAGCCTTTGCCGAGCGCTTCGACATTCCGTTCGCGGAAACCCAGGCGGGCAAGAGTGCGGTGGTTTCAAGCCATCCGCTGAACCTCGGCGGCCTGGGTGAAACCGGCTGCCTGGCGGCGAACCTGCTGGCGCCGGAAGCCGACCTGATCATCGGCATCGGCACGCGCTATACCGATTTCACCACCTCGTCGAAGTCGCTGTTCAAGCATCCCGAGGTGCAGTTTCTCAACCTGAACATCAGCCCCTGCGACGCACTGAAACTCGATGGCGTGCAGTTGCTGGCGGATGCCAAGGTCGGTCTGGAAGCCTTGGCTGAGGCCTTGTGCGACTACCGCTCCAGCTGGGGCGATCAACCACGGGATGCCAAGGCGCAGTTGGACGTCGAGGTCGATCGCATCTACCAGGCTGAATACCAGACTGAACACTTCGTCCCGGAAATCAACGACCACATGGACCCGGCGGTGCTGCGCGAATTCATCGAATTGACCGGTTCCTGCCTGACCCAAAGCCGCGTACTTGGTGTGCTCAACGACACCCTGGCCGACGACGCGATCATCGTCGCCGCCGCCGGCAGCCTGCCGGGTGACTTGCAACGCAGCTGGCGCAGCAAGGGCGTGAACACCTACCACGTCGAATACGGTTATTCGTGCATGGGTTACGAGGTCAACGCCGCATTGGGCGTGAAGCTGGCCGAGCCCGAACGTGAGGTCTACGCACTGGTGGGTGACGGCTCCTACATGATGCTGCACTCGGAGTTGGTCACCTCGATTCAAGAGCGGCGCAAGATCAACGTGGTGCTGCTGGATAACATGACCTTTGGTTGCATCAACAACCTGCAAATGAACAACGGCATGGACAGCTTCTGCACCGAGTTCCGCTTCCGCAATCCCGAGACCGGCAACCTCGACGGCGGTTTTGTGCCGGTGGACTTCGCCATGAGCGCGGCGGCCTATGGCTGCAAGACCTACAAGGTCAACACCGTTGAACAACTGCAGGCTGCGCTGGCTGATGCACGCACACACACCGTGTCGACGCTGATCGATATCAAGGTGCTGCCCAAGACCATGATTCACGGGTACCTGTCCTGGTGGCGGGTGGGTGTGGCGCAGGTGTCCACCAGTGAGCGCACCAACGCGGTGGCCAAACAACTCAATGAACGCCTGGCCAAGGCCCGGCAGTACTAATAACAAGAGGAGTGTTTTCATGTCTTTGAAGTTGGGTGTTATCGGTACTGGCGCCATCGGCCAGGATCACATTCGTCGTTGCAGCCAGACCTTGCTCAACAGCCAGGTGGTGGCCGTGACCGACATCAACCTTGAGCAGGCTGCCAAGGTCGTCTCGGACCTGAAACTCACCGCCGAGGTCTACCCGGACGGCCACGCGCTGATCAACTCGCCGCAAGTCGAAGCGGTGCTCGTAACCTCCTGGGGCCCGAGCCACGAAGAATTTGTGTTGGCGGCGATTGCGGCTGGCAAACCCGTGTTCTGTGAGAAGCCGCTGGCGGTGACTGCCGAAGGCTGCCGCAAGATCGTCGAGGCCGAAGTGGCCCACGGCAAGCGCCTGGTGCAGGTGGGTTTCATGCGCCCGTATGACCAAGGCTATCGCGCCTTGAAAGCCGTGATCGACAGCGGCCAGATCGGTGAACCCCTGATGTTGCACTGCGCGCACCGCAACCCGAGGGTGGGTGAGAACTACAAGACCGACATGGCGATCACCGACACCCTGATCCACGAGCTGGATGTGTTGCGCTGGTTGCTGGCCGATGACTATGTGTCGGTGCAAGTGGTGTTCCCGCGTAAATCGAGCAAGGCGCTGGCGCACTTGCGTGACCCGCAGATCGTGCTGCTGGAAACCGCCAAGGGCACGCGCATCGATGTGGAAGTGTTTGTGAACTGCCAGTACGGCTACGACATTCAGTGCGAAGTGGTGGGGGAGACCGGTATTGCGAAATTGCCGGAGCCGTCCCAGGTGCAGATGCGCAGCGAGGCCAAGCTGTCGAATGCAATCCTGATGGATTGGAAAGACCGATTTATCGCGGCGTATGACGTCGAGTTGCAAGCGTTTATCGATGGCGTAAGGGCCGGGCAGGTCGGCGGGCCGTCGGCGTGGGACGGTTTTGCAGCGGCGGTGGCGGCGGATGCGTGCATTGAGGCGCAGAACAGTGGGCAGATTGTGAAAGTGGGGCTGCCAGAGCGTCCACGTTTTTACGGCTGACACCTATTCCACTGGAGGAACCCGACCAGTGTGGGAGCTGGCTTGCCTGCGATGACGGCGGCACATTCAACAAGACTGTCGCCTGATACACCGCTATCGCAGGCAAGCCAGCTCCCACATTTGATCGGGTTCCAACATCAGATTTGGGAGCGTTTCTAACATGCGCATCGCATTAGACCCCTACATGTACCGCCACCTGCCCCTCGGCCAAATGGTCGACAAGGCCGCCGAGCTCGGCTACCAGCACATCGAACTCTCGCCCCGGGAAGACTTCCTGCCGTTCTACAAGGCCCCCCGGGTCGACCGGGCGCGCATCAAGGAGTTTCGCAAGGCCCTGAGCGACGCCGGCGTGCAGCTCTCGTCCCTATTGCCCATGTACCACTGGGCCGCCGCCGACGAAGGCCTGCGGGTTGCCGCCGTACGCAACTGGAAGCGCGCGATCCAGATCGCCGTGGAAATGGACTGCGAGCGGGTCAACACCGAATTCACCGGCCAGTCCGACAACCCGCTGGTGTGCGAAAACCAGTTTATGCGCTCCATGGACGAGCTGATGCCGGAGTTCGAGCGCGAAGGCGTGAAGCTGGATATCCAGGCGCACCCGTACGACTTCTGCGAGCGCAACAACGAGTCGGTGGACATCATTCGCGGCCTCGACCGCGACTGGATCAACTACCTCTACGCCGCGCCCCACACCTTCTTCTATGACGACGGCAAGGGCGATATCGCCTCGATGCTCAAGTACGCAGGCGCCAAGCTCAGCCACTTGATTATCGCCGACACCTACAACCACCGGGCGTCCTCCAACCTGCGCTACATCGTCAACCCGCCGGGCGTCACGGCCACCGTGCATCAGCACCTGGACATCGGCCAGGGCGAGGTCAACTGGGAGGCGTTTTTCGGCACCCTGCGGGAAATCAAGTTCGACGGCATCGCCACGGTGTCGGTGTTTGCCTGGGAAGACCGGCCGGATGAGTCCAACCGGATGATGCTGGAGCGGGTCACCCGAGAGCTGTGTTCTTAGACCGTTGTGGCTTGCCCTGTGGCGAGGGAGCTTGCTCCCGCTGGGGTGCGAAGCGCCCCCAAAAGCTTGCGACTGCTACGCAGTCGAGCGGGAGCAAGCTCCCTCGCCACCATTAACCAAGGAGTATTTGTATGCGGATCGGACTGGTTGGATACGGCAAAGGCGGCCGTGTATTTCATGCACCCCTGATAGCCAGCCTGCCGGGGGCGACCTTTGTCGGCGTGGTGACGCGGTCACCCGAACGTCGCCAGCAACTGGCAACGGATCACCCCGGTGTGAAGGCCTTCGACAGTATCGGGCAGATCACCGAGGCCGGCGTCGACGTGCTGGTGATCTCCACTACCCTCAAGGGCCGTCCGGCCCTGGTGCTGGAGGCCATTGAACACGGTGTGGCCGTGGTCAGCGACAAACCCTTCGCCAGCAACGCCGAACAGGCCCAGGCCTTGATTACCGCCGCCGAACGCCAGGGTGTGCTGCTCAGCGTCTACCAGAACCGGCGCTGGGACTCGGATTTCCTGACCCTGCGCAAGCTGATCGATGCCGGCGCCCTGGGCACCGTCACCCGCTTTGAATCCCGGGTGGAGCGCTACAACCCGGACTCCGTGGGCAATGCCAGCGGCGGCGGTTTCCTGCGGGACTTGGGCAGCCATCTGGTGGACCAGGCCATGCAGCTGTTTGGCCCGGTAGACCGGGTATTCGCCCAGTTGTACTACACCGCCGATGAGCCCAACGTGGATCACGGCTTCTTTGTATCGCTGACCCACGCCAACGGGGTGATTTCGCACCTGTGGGGCAGCGCCCTGCAAAACAGCCAGGCCCCGCGTTTTCGGGTAAATGGCACCGCCGGTTGTTACACCGTCGAAGGGCTGGACGGTCAGGAAGACGCGCTGCTGGCCGGCAAGACCCCGAAAACCGAAGGCGAGCACTGGGGCGCCGAAGAGCACCGACGCTGGGGCTGGTTCGAGCAAGGTCCGGATCGTGAGCGGGTACCGTCGGAAAAGGGCCGCTGGAATCAGTTCTACAGTCAGTTGCAAAACGCCGTGCACGGTCATGGCGAGTTGCCGGTGAATGTCCAGGATGCGCTGGCAACCACCCGCGTACTGGACGCGGCACGCCTCAGTTCCGAACGTCAGCAGGTGGTGGAAATGGCGGAGGTGGAGCCGCACAGATGAAAAATAGAATAAAATTCTAAAACAGGTTGATATGGAAATTATTTTCCAATAAAGTCATTCCAGGTTGCATAAAGTACGTTCGGACTCGATTCGGGCGACTCGACAAAAACAAGATCAAAACAACCAGGTACCGTCAGATGAAAATCTTCAACGCTGTACTGCGAGTTTTACGTCCTGCCCTCAAGCCTCGCGGTCTGCCCCGCGCCCGGCCGTTTTACTTTTCCCTCCTGAATGTCCTGTGCGTCGAAAGCAAGGGTTCCCTGGTGTGCTGCATTCCGGGGGCGCCGATCGTTCGACTGCCGACCGCTTCGCTCTGAAAAACGCAACGTCCACAAAACCAACAAGAAATTGGAGACAGACCGTTCATGAAGACCCCGATCCGTTTTACCGCGCTGGCCCTGTCCATGATGCTCGCCAGTGGTTTCGCCACGGCGGCCGATATCAAGGTGGGCGTGAGCATGTCGGCGTTCGATGACACCTTCCTGACTTACCTGCGTGAGGACATGGACAAGCAAGCCAAGTCCTACCCCAAGGGTGACGGCGTGCAGCTGCAGTTCGAAGACGCCCGCGCCGATGTGGTCAAGCAACTGAGCCAGGTCGAGAGCTTCATCAGCCAGAAAGTCGATGCCATCATCGTCAATCCGGTCGATACCGCATCGACCAAGAACATTATCACCGAAGCTACCAAGGCGGGGATTCCGCTGGTGTTCGTCAACCGGCGTCCCGACCAGAAAGAATTACCCAAGGGCGTGGTGGCGGTGACCTCCGATGACGTCGAGGCGGGTCGCCTGCAAATGCAGTACATCGCCGAAAAGCTCGGCGGCAAGGGCAAGATCGTGATCCTGCTGGGTGACCTGGCAAACAACTCCACCACCAACCGCACCAAGGGGGTGAAGGAAGTCCTGGCCAAATACCCAGGCATCACCATCGAGCAGGAACAGACCGGGATCTGGCTGCGTGACAAGGGCATGACCCTGGTCAACGACTGGCTGACCCAAGGCCGTGAATTCAACGCGGTGCTGGCCAACAACGACGAGATGGCCATCGGTGCGTCCATGGCGTTGAAGTCGGCGGGCACCAAGCCGGGCACCGTGTTGATCGCCGGGGTGGATGGCACACCGGACGGTTTGAACGCGATTACCAAGGGCGACATGGCCGCGTCGGCGTTCCAGGACGCCAATGGCCAGGCCGTGGGTTCGGTGGAAGCGGCGCGCAAGATGGCCAGGCACGAGCCGGTGGAGCAGAACGTGGTGATCCCGTTCAAGCTGATCACCCCGGACAACGTCAAAGACTTCAAGTAGCCCTTAATAACAACAATAAACCGGCAGGGCAGCCACGGCGGCCCTGCTGACGGAGTACCCGATATGTTTGCTCAAGCGACTGCTTCGCAAGCCCCGCTGCCGGGCCCTCAGCCCGACGGGCTGATCGAGCCCTACCTGCTGGAGATTTCCAATATCAGCAAAGGCTTTCCCGGCGTCGTGGCCCTGGCCGATGTGCAGCTGCGGGTGCGCCCCGGCTCGGTGCTGGCGCTGATGGGCGAGAACGGTGCGGGCAAGTCGACGCTGATGAAGATCATCGCTGGCATCTATCAGCCTGACGCCGGTGAAATCCGCTTGCGTGGCAAGCCGATCAAATTCGAAACGCCGTTGGCAGCGCAGAAGGCCGGGATCGCAATGATCCACCAGGAACTCAACCTGATGCCCCACATGAGCATCGCCGAGAACATCTGGATCGGCCGCGAACAGCTCAATGGCCTGCACATGGTCAACCATCGGGAAATGCACCGCTGCACCGCCGAATTGCTGGCGCGGTTGCGGATCAACCTCGACCCGGAGGAACACGTCGGCAACCTGAGCATCGCCGAGCGGCAGATGGTCGAGATTGCCAAGGCAGTGTCCTATGACTCCGACATCCTGATCATGGATGAACCGACCTCCGCCATTACCGACAAGGAAGTGGCCCACCTGTTTTCGATCATTGCCGACCTCAAGTCCCAGGGCAAAGGCATCATCTACATCACCCATAAAATGAACGAAGTGTTCGCCATCGCCGATGAAGTGGCGGTGTTCCGCGATGGCGCCTATATCGGCCTGCAGCGGGCCGACAGCATGGACAGCGACAGCCTGATCTCGATGATGGTGGGGCGTGAGCTGAGCCAGCTGTTCCCGGTGCGGGACAAGCCCATCGGCGATCTGCTGCTGTCGGTGCGCGACCTGCGCCTGGACGGGGTGTTCCAGGGCGTGTCGTTTGACCTGCACGCCGGGGAGATTCTCGGCATCGCCGGGCTGATGGGCTCCGGGCGGACCAACGTGGCGGAAACCATTTTTGGCATCACCCCAAGCTCCGGCGGCGAGATCCAGCTGGACGGCAAGACCGTGCGCATCACCGACCCGCACATGGCCATCGAGAAGGGCTTCGCGCTGCTGACCGAAGACCGCAAGCTCAGCGGCCTGTTCCCCTGCCTGTCGGTGCTGGAAAACATGGAGATGGCCGTGCTGCCGCATTACTCCGGCAACGGCTTTATCCAGCAAAAAGCCCTGCGTGCCCTGTGCGAAGACATGTGCACCAAGCTGCGGGTGAAAACCCCGTCGCTGGAACAGTGCATCGACACCTTGTCCGGTGGCAACCAGCAAAAAGCCCTGTTGGCCCGCTGGCTGATGACCAACCCACGGCTGCTGATCCTCGACGAACCCACCCGCGGTATCGACGTGGGCGCCAAGGCCGAGATCTACCGGCTGATTTCCTACCTGGCCAGCGAAGGCATGGCCGTGATCATGATTTCCTCGGAGCTGCCCGAAGTGCTGGGCATGAGCGACCGGGTGATGGTGATGCACGAAGGCGACCTGATGGGCACCCTGGACCGCGCCGACGCGACCCAGGAAAAAGTCATGCAACTGGCTTCCGGTATGACGGCGGTCCACTAACGAACAGACGGCGCCGGCCCGTTGTGGCCGGCGCAACGCGATAAAAAAGGTGAGTGGTTATGAACGCGATACTGGAAAGCAAACCCGAGGAAAAGAAGCCCGCCGCGGCGCCGGTCAAGCACCGTCGACGCATGCCCACCGAGCTGAGCATCCTGCTGGTGCTGATAGGCATCGGCCTGGTGTTTGAGTTGTTCGGCTGGATCGTGCGCGACCAGAGCTTCCTGATGAACTCCCAGCGCCTGGTGTTGATGATCCTGCAAGTGTCGATCATCGGCCTGCTGGCGATTGGCGTGACCCAGGTGATCATCACCACGGGTATTGATTTGTCGTCGGGCTCGGTGCTGGCCTTGTCGGCGATGATCGCCGCCAGTCTGGCGCAGACTTCCGACTTTTCCCGTGCGGTGTTTCCGTCCCTGACGGACCTGCCGGTGTGGATACCGGTGGCGATGGGGCTGGGCGTGGGGTTGCTGGCGGGGGCCATCAACGGCAGCATTATTGCGGTCACCGGGATTCCACCGTTTATTGCGACCCTCGGCATGATGGTCTCGGCCCGTGGCCTGGCGCGTTACTACACCGAAGGCCAGCCGGTGAGCATGCTCTCGGACTCCTACACGGCCATCGGCCACGGCGCGATGCCGGTGGTGATCTTCCTGGTGGTGGCGGTGATCTTCCATATCGCCCTGCGCTACACCAAGTACGGCAAATACACCTACGCCATCGGCGGCAACATGCAGGCGGCGCGGACCTCGGGCATCAACGTCAAGCGCCACCTGATCATCGTCTACAGCATCGCTGGCTTGCTGGCCGGCCTGGCCGGTGTAGTCGCCTCGGCACGGGCAGCCACCGGGCAGGCGGGCATGGGCATGTCCTATGAGCTGGACGCGATTGCCGCCGCGGTGATCGGCGGCACCAGCCTGGCGGGCGGGGTAGGGCGCATCACCGGCACCGTGATCGGCGCGCTGATCCTCGGGGTGATGGCCAGCGGGTTTACCTTCGTCGGCGTGGATGCCTACATCCAGGACATCATCAAGGGCCTGATCATCGTAGTGGCGGTGGTAATCGACCAGTATCGCAACAAGCGCAAACTCAAGCGCTGACGCGGTCCTGAGGTTTACACAGATCAAAATGTGGGAGCTGGCTTGCCTGCGATAGCATCAACTCGGTCAATCTGTCAGATCGAGTCGCCTGCATCGCGGGCAAGCCCGGCTCCCACATAGGCGTTTTGCCACCAACGTTTAACCGTTTGTCTTCTATATAGCTCCACAACACTGAATTTCTTGCTATAAACGCACTCCGATGACCGTTCGCCGAGCCCGTCCTGGTGCCTTTGCGGGTTATCTTGGAAAAAATGCCTGTCATTTCAGTTGCTGAGCCCTCAAGTCGGCCTTAGACTGCCGCCCCTCGTAAATTGAGTGCCGGGTGGCGCTTGAAATGGACGGCGCCTTTCCGAGACCTGCAGAGGTCGGCCGGAACGCTCCCTTATTCGCCTTAATGCACGTATTTTTTATAGAGA
This sequence comes from Pseudomonas sp. MWU16-30323, assembly GCF_020515595.1. NCBI lineage: Bacteria > Pseudomonadati > Pseudomonadota > Gammaproteobacteria > Pseudomonadales > Pseudomonadaceae > Pseudomonas > Pseudomonas sp. MWU16-30323. The sequence goes on along the minus strand of NZ_JAIWYM010000015.1, from coordinate 10,246 downwards.
AATCAATGACAAAGGAAAAGTTGCTGGCCATGCCGGCGGATGACTACATGAATGCCGAGCAGCACGCTTTTTTCGAGAAGTTGTTGCAAGACATGAAAGTGGAACACCACGAGCGCATCGAGCAGAACCGCATCGCCATTGAAAGCCTGGACACCCCGGCTGACCCGGCTGATGCCGCGTCTGTCGAAGAAGAGCGCACCTGGCTGGTGAATGCCATCGACCGCGACCAGCGCATGCTGCCGCAACTTGAGCAGGCCCTGGGCCGTATCAAGGAAGACTCCTTCGGCTGGTGCGATGACAGCGGCGAGCCTATCGGCCTCAAGCGCCTGCTGATCAGCCCGACCACCAAGTACTGCATCGAAGCGCAAGAGCGCCACGAGCAAATCGACAAGCACCAGCGTCAAGCCTGATGCGGTGAACTGCTGGAGCCGGGTTACCCGGTTCCCAGCAGAAAACAGCGGGTTCCCCCCCGTTTATTGATCTGCTGCAAGCCCCCCACTAAAGGCCCATGGATAATGGCTACGTAGTGGCGTCTAATGCAGTCACAATAACGACAAGCAGCGGGGTAACGAACATGGCTGGAGACGGATCTCTCATGGGCGCAGCAGTGTCACCTCCTCCGGTGGCGCGACAGTTGCCCGGCTGGTTGACGCCGCTCCTGCAAAGTACCGCCCTGGTGCTATTGCTGCTGGGCCTGGCGTTCGCCCAACTGTCGATTTACCTGTGCCTGCCGGTAGCGCTGCTACTGATCTGGCTACCCCGCCTGACACATCGCACCCCCAGCGCCACACTTTCCGAAGCCACCGATGCGATCGGCGAGCTGACCCGCGACCTGTCCTACACCACCAGCCATAACGCATTGTCTGCTGCCGGTGTGGCCTATTCGGTCAAGCAACTGGCGGCCAGGCTGCAATCACAATTAGGCGCGGCGCAGCAGATCGTCAGCAGTGCCGAAGTGATGATCGGCACCGAGAAAGTCACCTCGGCGCTGAGCCGCCAGGCCCTCGGCGCTGCCAGCCAGGCTCATCAACGCAGTACCGAAGGGCGTGAGGTGCTGGCGCAATCCATCACCCGCATGCACCAACTCAGCCAGCGCGCCAACGACAGTCGCCAATTGATCGAGGCCTTGAGCCAGCGCAGCGAAGAAATCCAGCGTGTCACCCTGGTGATTCAGTCGATTGCCAGCCAGACCAACCTGTTGGCCTTGAACGCGGCGATTGAAGCCGCGCGGGCCGGTGAGCATGGTCGTGGGTTTGCGGTCGTCGCCGACGAAGTGCGTGGCCTGGCCGGGCGAACCGCCACGGCGACCGATGAAGTCGGGGTGATGGTGGCGGATATCCAGCAGCGCACCGCCCAGGTGGTGGAGCAGATCCGGCAATTGTCGGCGGATTTGCAATCCGGCGTAGAGCAGGTAGAGCACGCCGGGGAGCAACTGGACAGCATTGCCACCCTGGCGGCGAACGTGGAGGGCCAGGTCAACGAGATCGCCCAAGGCACGGACACTAACCGCGACCAACTCGACAACCTGTTCCATGCGGTGGAGCAGATGCGCAGCGACTTGACCGTCAGCGACCAGCAAACCCAAGAGTTGGCCGCTGCCGCCGTACAAATGGAAGGGCAGGCCGAAACCATCAGCGAGCGTCTCGCCGAGGTCGGCCTGGACGACTATCACCAGCGTATCTATGACCTGGCCCGCGAAGGGGCGAGCCGGATCGCCGCGCAGTTTGAAGCGGACGTCCTGCAAAACCGCATCAGCCTCGATGACCTGTTCGACCGCAACTACACCCCCATTCCCAATACTCAACCCAGCAAGTACCACACGCGCTTTGATGGCTACACCGACCAGGTCCTGCCGGCGATCCAGGAAGCCTTGCTGCCTCGGCATGAAGGACTGGTGTTCGCGATTGCCTGCACGCCACAAGGTTATGTGCCGACCCACAACAAGGTGTTTTCTCAAACGTTGACCGGCGATGCCCAGGTGGACGCGGTACAGAACCGCACCAAGCGCAAGTTTGAAGACCGCACCGGGATCCGCTGCGGCAGCCACCAGCAGGCGGTGTTGTTGCAGACCTACACCCGCGATACGGGTGAGTTGATGCACGACTTGTCGGTGCCGATCACGGTCAATGGCCGGCATTGGGGCGGCTTGCGCCTGGGCTATAAACCCGAGGGGCGCTGACTCAGCGAGGCGATTGTTGCAGGTTATGCAAGGGAGCTATTCCGGGGATAGCTTTTTCCAACTGGAGGAAAACCGTAGCATGGCGAACATTGTTAGCCAGCTAACTAATTCTCTGGAGGCGTTCCATGCAAACCAAAGTCGATGTGGCTGTGATGATTGGCAGTGGCGTACCGCCCACCCTGCGTGCGTTGGGGCAGAAGGCCTGTTGGGTGGTGTTGCTTAACGGAGAGCAGCGCGGCACGGCGTTCGCCAGCCGCGATGAAGCCGAAGAGTGCAGGGCTGCCTGGGAGGCGCTGTTGCACCTGGAGCAGTCAGACAGCCTGCATTGAAAGGTCAGCGTGGCTGGTGCAGGCGCTGGTTCAACTCATCCACCGCCATTGCCCAAACGGCGTCTTCACGCAGTTCATCTTTAAGAAATTGGGCTTGTTGCGGTGACCAGAAATCCGCGTCAATCAGCTTTACGTCATTGGGCAGGGTGTGTTCGCCGATAAAGGCGTCAATCGCCTCTGGGGACGATTCCAGTCCAAGTTGTTCAAACAGGTCTTCGAGGGTGTAAGTCGGCGCTTCCATATCGTTCTCCATGCGGGCTGATCATCGTATGCATGGGAGGGTTGTGGCGGAGCAGAGTTCGATCGGATTTTCGCGCCGGGTAATCAGGAGGTCAGTGCGCCTGAATCGACGGCGGCCTTAAGGGCTTTGGCGGCATCCTTGGCCGCCGTCTGGGCAGCGTCTACGGTTTTGAACCAGCGGTCCTTTTCTACCTGGTGGGTCGTCACGGTGGTCAGGGGAGCCTTGGCCCGCATCACAATCACGGCCTGGAACTCACCGTCTACTTCCCTGGCTTCGCCATGGATGAAAAATTCGCCAATATCAAATTCCGTCACGTATAGCCTTCCCTTGGAGGTGATTGCGCTGATGAAACCTGAACCGCAAGGGGACAAATCTCAATGGACGGACCAGTATGGCAGTTGTTACGCGCTGGCGGCGCAGTAAAGTCAACCAGATGACGAAACGACAGCGCCGCGCCTCAGCCGTGTGGCGCTTGCAGGATCGCTTCCAGCTGTCGGGCCAGTTCGCATGCCTGGCTATGGCCGCTGCGAAAGCCTTTGATCCGTCCACTGGGCACTTCGAGGATATGGAAGAAGTTTCTCCCCGCGGGTACTACCCGATAGAGAACCGAATGCAGGCAACTGTCGTGGGTGTATAGGGAGTAGAATGGCCCGTCATCCATAAAAGATGATCCCGTGTTCGAAGGTGTGGCAATCGGTTGAGGTCGTTGCATAATCAGCTCCTGTCGATCGACATTGCGTACCCGCTTGCAGTATTTCGAGTGGTTTTAACCCGTGTTGCTGTTTTAGTATTGTCGTCAGCGTCCGGCGTCCGGTTCCATCCAAAGCATTAGTTTCTGTGTTGGATGTCGGAAACTGCATTTTTTAAAGGGTTATTGTCTGAAGTGGGTCGGCCAGTATTCTCTGGTCGTTAAACCTGTGATTTCCTGCAACGTCTGGCGACCTGCGTAAGGTGCGTCGGGCACGCCTGTACTAGTCTCATGGCCTGGCAGCGTGATCTTCTTCAGTTTTTTTCAGTGAATGTGTTGTGTGATCGTGCCGTTTCGGCCGTTTTTTTTGTGCTGCCCGCTTGGGCGGACAGCACCCTTTTGATGTGGGGGCGTTTCCTTGGCAGTCAGTAATCTGGATATGCACGCGTTATTCGTGCTGGGTGATTTGCGCGCAAAGTTGGTCAAGCAGTTTCAATCCCGTTTCGTCTACATCACTGAGCAGACGCCTGAAGGTATCTACATCGCCGAGATCGATACCGAATCGGCGCTGGTGGTGGACGACAAGCCGCGCCTGGAACTCAAGGTCGGTGATCATTTCCGGGCCGCCGTATTGCCCAGTCGCGAAGGCGGCAAGTTCGAGTTGAAGTTTCGCGATATCAAGTTGACGGTGTATGGCCTGGGCGATTACGCCTTTGTGTCCTCGGCCGAAGGCCAGGGCATTGTGTTTAAGGAGGGCCACAGCGTGATGCTGGTGTTTGCCGCCAATGAGCAATTGGTAGAAGGCCTGACCAAGACCCTGAAGGCCGTCACCGGCAAGGCCGCCAAATGGCGCAAGGGTGAACTCGTGACCTTCAAGGCCAGCGAGTAATGAGCCAGGGTAGGGCGCAGTTCCACGAGCAGCACCTGCTCGATGCGCAAGCCAGGGCGGCTCACATGTTTGCCCGCAAGTCCGAGTTGCAGGGCGCCTGGTTGAACTGGGTCGCCGGCCAGTTGTATGAACTCAAGCCCGCCGAATTCGCCAGCATGGTGCGCCGTGAGTTGCAGCGGCTGAACAATCCGCCGTAAAAGCATGCGACATGCCATGTTTGCCGGAACCTCTACTACAGTTGAGTTGACTTAAGTATTCAGAGGCTTCGCGGTGTAACAGCAAAGCCATTCGCTATTGCTGTAGGCATGAGGTGCAAAGCATGAAAGGAATTCGAGCGCTGTTGGCGGCCTCGCTGACGACCCTGAGTCTGTCAGCGGCGTCGCTGCCCGTATCGGCCGCCCAGGCGCCGATTCATTTTGCAGACCTGAACTGGGAAAGCGGCAGCCTGATCACCGAGGTGCTGCGGGTGATTGTCGAAAAGGGTTATGACCTGCCCACCGACACCTTGCCCGGCACCACCATCACCCTGGAAACCGCCCTGGCGAAAAACGACATCCAGGTGATCGGCGAAGAATGGGCCGGCCGCAGCCCGGTGTGGGTCAAGGCCGAGGCCGAAGGCAAAGTGGTGGGCCTTGGGGATATCGTCAAGGGCGCCACCGAGGGCTGGTGGGTGCCGGAGTACGTGGTCAAGGGCGACCCGGCCAAAGGCATCAAGCCCCTGGCGCCGGACCTGCGCAGCGTGAAGGACCTGGCGCGCTACAAGGACGTGTTCAAGGACCCCGAAGCGCCGAGCAAGGGCCGTTTCCTCAACAGCCCGATTGGCTGGACCTCGGAAGTGGTCAACAAACAAAAGCTCAAGGCCTATGGGCTGGATGACAGCTACGTGAATTTCCGCAGTGGCTCGGGTGCTGCGCTGGACGCCGAGATTGCCTCGTCGATCCGCCGGGGCAAACCGGTGCTGTTCTACTACTGGTCACCTACGCCGCTGATGGGGCGCTACAAACTGATCCAGCTGGAAGAGCCGCCATTTGATGCCGAAGCGTGGAAGACGCTGACAGATGCGGACAATCCCGATCCAAAACCCACCCGTTCCCTGGCTTCCAAGCTGAGTATTGGTGTGTCCACACCGTTCCAGAAAGAGCATCCGCAGATTGCCGAGTTCTTTGCCAAGGTCGACTTTCCGATCGAACCGTTGAACAAGGCGCTGGCCGAGATGAGCGAGAAGCACAGCCAGCCACGCGAAGTCGCCCAGGCGTTCCTCAAGGATCATCCGGAAGTCTGGAAGGCGTGGCTGACTGAGGATGTGGCGCAGAAGGTGGAAAGCAGCCTGAAGTAACACGCCAACAGACCTGACTGGCACCGATCAAATGTGGGAGCCGGCTTGCCTGCGATGCCGGCACCTCGGTTTAACTGACAGACCGAGTTGCTGGCATCGCGGGCAAGCCCGGCTCCCACATGGGTCATGTTCTGGCTTTAGAATCTGGTCTGCACCGCCAGCTCAAACGTCCTCGGCGACCCGAGGTAATACGCCGGCGACACATGAGCAAACTCGGCATATACCTCATTGGTCAGGTTGCGCACCCGGCCCGTCACGCAGGTGTGCTGATCCACCTTGTAGGTCAAAAACGTACCGAACAAGGTATACGCCGGCACCGTCAGGGTGTTGGCATTGTCGGCATACACTGACGCCACATACCGTGCGTCCACGCCCCCTTGCCAATCCTCCGCAAAGTCATAAGTCAGCCACACATTGCCCACCTGCCTGGGCACATTGGTCGGCGTATTGCCCTTGCGCGACACCACGGCGCCGCTGGCGGTTTTCTCGTTGAAGTCCTCGTACTCGGCATCGACCCAGGCGTAGTTGCCCTCCAGCAATAGCTTGGGCGTGACCCGCAACGAACTGGCCAGCTCGATACCCTTGGACCTCTGCGCGCCCACCGGAATGCTGTTGGTCGGGTCCTGCGGGTCGGTGACGGCGAAGTCCTTGCGCTCGATCCTGTAGGCCGCGACGGTGGCCGAACCGCGACCGTCCAGGTAGTCGAACTTGCTGCCCACCTCCCACTGCTTGCCGGTGGACACGTCGAACACCTGGGTGGTGCTGCTCGGCTGTTCGGCGGCGGTGCTGTATTGCACGTAGACATTGGCTTGTGGAATGAACTGATACGTCAGGCCGATGCGCCCGGTCACTGGCTCCCAGCTGCGCTTGACGTGCCGGGGATTGCTGGCGGTGATGTCCCGGTGGTTGGTGACCTCAAGGTCAATCGCGTCGTAGCGCAGCCCAGTGAGCAGCGACAGTTTGTCGGTCAGGCCCAGGCGGTTTTCGACGAACAACGCCTTGGTGGTGACGGCGTTGGTCTTGTCCGGGTCGAAGCCGGGCTTGGTGCCGGGAAGGTCATAGAAATGCCCCGGATCGTAGTGGTTCGGGTCCACCGTATTTTTGGCGGATACATTCAACGGGTTGTTGGTGGTGCTGTTGACCTTGTACTCAAAGCCGCCCGACCAGGTCGTGCTCAAGCCGAAGAACGTGTCGTCATGGCGCAGCTCGAACTGGTTGCCGTTCTGCTCACCCTGATGTCGCACTTGATAAGCTGTGGAGCGATTCACCGCGCTGTTATCGGCGTTGTACTGGTAGGTTTCCAGGTTGCGATAGTCGCGCTGGCTGTCGAGGTGATAGAGGGTGTTTTTCAGGGTGGTGCTGTCGTTGATCCGGTAGTCGATGATCGAGCGCACCCAGATCGTGCGTTGCTCATAACGGCCGTCGGCCACGTTGTAGTTGTTGAAGCGGTTGTGCTTGTCGATCTTCAACTCGCCGGACTTCGGGTTGAGCACCGGCGTGCCCCAGTAGGGGCTGTCTTCGTGTTCGTCCTGGTATTCCAGGGCCAGGGTGTGGGACAGGTTCGGGGTGAAGTCACTCAGCAGGGAAAACGCCACGCTCCAGGCATCGCGCTGTTGGCGATCGATATAGGTGTGGTTGGTGTTGCGGCTCACGTCCAGGCGCGCGTAATGCTGGACCTCGGCGCCCGGCTCGGTCAGGGCGTGGTTCAGGCCGAAGGCCATCCCGGCGGTGTCGTAGCTGCCATACGTCAGTTGTCCTTCGGCGGCCTGTTCCTCACGGGTGGCCAGCTTGGTCACGTAGTTCAGCGACCCACCGACGGAACCGGCACCGTTGATCAGCGAGGAGGGGCCACCGACCAATTCGACCCGGTCATAAATCCACGCATCCACCGGGCGAGCCAGGCCGCCGGACACCGCAACGCCATTGAACATCTGGGTAATCTGGCTGCTGGTAAAACCCCGATAAGAGATAAAACCGCCAAACCCCGGCGGCGCGCTGGCGTTGACCCCGGGCAGGGTATTGGCCGCGTCCTGAAACGTCTTGGCGCCTCGGCGCTCGATGTCATTGCGATTGGCAATGCTGATGGACGCCGGGGTTTCCCGCACGCTCAGTCCCAGCCGCGAGGCCATGCCACTGGACTGATCCAGGGCCAGGCCGGGCTCGCCGGTTTGCTCGCCATCAATGGTGGTCGGTGCCAGCTCAATCGCCCAGGTGCTGACAGGCAGGCAGCCGAACAGGCCCGCCAAAAGGGGTAAATGTTTCATGGTTGAATCCTGAAAAACATGGCTTGAAAACAACCCACAGCCGTCCGCACTCCCGAGGGAGGCAGTTGCATGGGCAAATCCGAAAAGCGCAGGTATCAGGCGAAGACGGGCGGGGCGCGCGGATTAGCCGCAGGCCAGGTGAAGCGGGCAGGGATGTCAGCGCTGGCGACGACGGCCGGCGGTGGCGCATGGGGTTGCGGCAGCACCGCCACATTGAGGCTGGAGTTGAGCGCCGGGCCCATGCCGCCGGTGGAGCACAGCGGGCAACCGAAAGCTTTCGAGAGCGTGGGCAGGGATTCGTCGGTGGACTTGTATGGCGCCGGCGCCTGGGTGCGCGGGTCCACCGTACAGAACTGGCCGCCGATGCCGTTGAGCTGCATCCCGACCATTTGCCCGTGGCCGATGCTGCAGGCGAACACATTGAACAGGACGCAGCAGTAGAGCATCCAGGCAATGAGCGAGCGGTCGGTACGGGCGAGTTTCATGGGGCGGCACTTTATCATCAGCCGCCGACGAATTGCCTGCAAAAAATCTCAAGAGGGCTATCCTCTCTCGGACTTTTCCAAGGATATCCAGCCATGAGCTTTTTAGTCGCGCGATGGATTGTCGGGGTTTTTGGCTTTATCAGCTTGGTGCATTTGTACTGGGCGGCCGGAGGCAAATTGGGTGTGACGGCGGCTATTCCGCAGCTGCCGGGTGAATTCGCCAGCGGGCCGCGACCGGCGTTCAAGCCGTCGGCACTTGGGACGCTGCTGGTGGGCGTGGGGTTGGTGGCGATTGCGGTGTTGGTGTGTCTGCGGGCCGGGCTGTATTTCGAGCCGGTGTCCAACCATGCGCTGCAGTGGGGGATTAGTGCAGTAGCACTGGTGATGTTTGCCCGGGCGATTGGGGATTCGGAGCTGGTGGGGTTTTTCAAGAAGGTCGGCGGGTCGCGGTTTGCGCGGCTGGATACGTTTTTTTACTCGCCGCTGTGTCTGGTGTTGGGGGCGGGGTTGTTGGTGGTGGCGTGGAATTGAGGGGGAGTGTTTACCGCGAAGATGATTGATATGTCTGAACTGCTTGATTTGGCCGGTCTCTGCATCAGTGAGTCGATTGCGTATAAATGGGGGTTTACGGATTCGGCGCACTTTAGTCGCTCGTTCAAGAAGCAGTTTGAAGTGTCGCCGAAGGATTTTCGGGCTGGGCGGTTGCAGCAGGTGGGGTGAAGTTTTTGGGAGTCGGACAGTACGAGGGAGGAGGGGAGTACTTTATGAAAGTCAATCCCCTTTGCTGTTAGCCACGTTAACGGTTTCTGATTACCTCAATCCTTTTTCGTGGCTTCTGCCTGATACCGGGTCAAACATTCAAGTAGAATTCTCATAAATTGTCGCTGGTCGGAAATTTCGTCATCGAAGTATGTATCAAATAGGTAGAAGACGGAGTCGAAAGTTTCGTCAGTTTTTAAAAAGTGCTCAAGTGTATCTATGTGCCACTGCCTTTCATCGACCTTGTATGAAAAAAACACTGGCTTTGTTAATTTGTCAAAAAGCTCCGAAAGCTCTTTGTCGTTATTGACATTTTTCGAGACGATGAAGGCCTCTCGTTCTATGTCATTCGTATTCTCGATGCAATAGGTGAATAGCAAATTTCTGGTGATTTGTAGGTCCGGTAAAAGCTTCATTTAAAATCCGTATAGGCGGTAATGGGTTGTCCATGTTGGTCCAGTATTACCCTTGCTTTTGTCTGTTTTCCATACTCGAGGCCGTCTTTTTTGTATCCCTCGCCAATTGTTTTTTTCATGTCCATAGGCTTGCTGGACATCGATATGTTAGTCAGTTTGAATATAAGTTGTGCGCGGTAAATCGCATTTAGTTGGTCTCTATGGCTAATAAAGTGAGTTGCAGCGCTAGGTGGCTTTGGTTGTCCCTTCTTCGATCCCTTGATGTATCTCTCAACCTCTCCAGTAGTAGGATTTCTAGCCGTCATTACCCTTTCGAGTTGAGAAGCCAGCGTAGTCTGTGCTCCATGCTTTTCCAGAAAATGCGCTCCCGGCGTTGCTTGTTCAAGTTCATAAAGGCGGCGGTAAGCGTTCGCTTCCCCAAGCTCATCAATTCGAGCGCGTCGTTCGGCCGGTGTCAGACGAGGTAAAGCAGGCTGGGCTTCATTGACCGTAGCTTTTCCGGCCGGATCTCCAACCCCGATATCCGGTTTACAACCGTTTGCTCCGGGACAAGTACTTAACCCCAACGGATCTACCCACCCCGTCGGGTTGGGCACGTACTGGTATCCGTTCAGCCCGCCCGCCAGTTTCACCGGATCGGGCGTCAGATAGCGGCCAATA